>CAZXVO010000131.1:4781-11946 GCA_964643835.1 uncultured Phenylobacterium sp.
CCCCCCCCCCCCCCCCCCCCCCCCCCCCCCCCCCCCCCCCCCCCCCCCCGGGGGAGGGGAGGGACGCGGGCCCGGACGTTTCGCGCCGCCCCTTAGTGCCGTTCCGCTACGCCGCCGTGACAGCGCGGCGCCTCATTCGGCCTCAGTTCTTGTAGACGACGCCGCCCTTCATCACGAAGCCGACCTTCTGCAGGACCGAGACGTCCGTCAGCGGATCACCGTCGACGGCGATCAGGTCGGCGTTGTGGCCAGGCGTCAGCGAGCCGGCCTGGGCCGAGATCTGCAGGTGGTCGGCGGCGTTGACCGTAGCGGCCTGGACGGCCTCCAGCGGGGTCAGGCCGGCCTTCACCAACAGGACGAACTCATAGGCGTTCTGGCCGTGGGCGGAGACGCCGGTGTCGGTGCCAAAGGCGATCTTGACGCCCGCCTCGTGGGCGCGGCGGGCCATGTCGAGCATCTTGGGGCCGGCTTCCAGGGCCTTGGCGGTCTGGGCGGGGGTCAGGAAGTTGTTCGGGCCCGAGGCGATGCGGGCCACAAAGTCGCCGGCCTCCAGGGTCGGGACCAGGTAGGCGCCGTTCTTCTTGAAGAGGGCGATGCTGTCCTTGTCGAGATAGGTGCCGTGCTCGATGGAATCGCCGCCGGCCCGCAGGAAGGCGTTGATGCCGTCGACCCCGTGGGCGTGGGCGGTGACGCGGCGGCCCATCCGGTGGGCCGAATCGACGATGGCCGCCAGCTCGTCGTCCGAGAACTGTTGGGCTAGCCCTGCGGCGGTGTTGGAGAGCACCCCGCCGGTGGCGGTGATCTTGATCACGTCCGCGCCCAGCCAGACCTGTTCGCGCACGGCGCGGCGGCAGTCCTCGGCGCCCGAGCAGACCGAATTGGGCCGCAGGACGTGCATGATGTCCTCGCGCAGGCCGTTCACGTCGCCGTGGCCGCCGTGGATCGAGATGGCCGAGCCGGCGGCGATGATCCGCGGGCCGGGGACGTCGCCATTGGCGGTGGCCTTGCGCAGGGCGAAGACGGCTTCGTTCTCGCCGCCCAGGTCGGCGACGGTGGTGAAGCCGGCCATCAGGGTGCGCTTGGCGTAGCGGGCGCCGGCGAAGGCCTGGTCGGAGGCTGACAGGGTGACCTCGGCCAGGCGGCTGGACGGGCCCTGTTCGCTGGTCAGGTGGACGTGGCTGTCGATCAGGCCGGGCAGGACGAAGCGGGACTTCAGGTCGACGACGGTCGCGCCCGGCTCGGCCACATAGCCGTCCTCGACGCGGACCACCTTGCCGTCCTGGACCACCAGGGTCTTGGCGGTCTCGACCTTGCCGCTGGCGGGGTCGACGAGGACGCGGCCGGCCTGGACGAAGGTCAGCGGCCCGGCGGCCAGCGCAGGCGCGGACAGGGCGAGGGTGGCGGCCAGGGCGGCGCCAAAGGCGAGAGGTTTCATGCGGAAAAGGCCCCCAAGGAACTGAAGATCGAACGTGATCCTTGCAGAGGTTCTAGCCGGTCGCCAGGGCTGCGCCCATCGCTCCTTGCCGCCGTCGGTCTCGCCGTGGGGATGATCTGCGAAAACCCCCACGGCGTACCCGTTCAGATCTGCCGGGTGCGGCCTTCCCAGTAGGGGGCGCGGACCTTGTTGCGCTGGATCTTGCCGGCTTCCGAGCGGGGCAGCTCGGTGACGAAGTCCAGGCTGCGCGGCACCTTGAAGGCCGGCAGGGTGGCGCGGCCGAAGTCCAGGATCTCCTGGGCCAGGGCGTCGGACGGGGTGTAGCCGGGCTTCAGCAGGATCACCGCCTTGACCTGTTCGCCCCACTCGTCATGGGGGACGCCCACGGTGGCGCTGTCGGCGACGGCGTCATGCTTGATGAGCTCGTTGTCGACCTCCTGCGGGTAGATGTTCACCCCGCCGGAGATGATCGTCTCGGCGTTGCGGCCGGTGAGGAACAGGTAGTCGTCCTCGTCGAAATAGCCGACGTCGCCCATGGTGAAGAAGCCGTCGACCCGGCTCGCCTGGGTCTTGGCCTCGTCCTTGTAGTAGGAGAAGCCGCCGCCGGGGGGCAGCTGGTGATAGATGGTCCCGGCCTGGCCGTTGGGCAGATCATTGCCGTTCTCATCCAGGATGCGGACCTGCAGCAGGGCCGGGCGCTTGCCGACGCTGCCGGGCTTCTTCAGCCACTCGTGGCTGTCGATGGCGAAGCCCGCGCCGCCCTCAGAGCCGGCATAGTACTCCGACAGCACCGGGCCGAACCAATCGATCATGGCCTGCTTGACCTCCGGCGGACAGGGCGCCGCGCCGTGGATCACGTACTTCACATGGTCGACCGCGTACTTGGCCTTCACCGCGTCGGGCAGGGCCAGCAGGCGCTGGAACATGATCGGCACCAGGTGCAGGTGGGTGACCCTGTGCTCGTGGATCGTGCGCAGGACGTGCTCGGAATCCCACTTGTCGATGAAGATCAGCGGCACGCCGGCGCCCATGGCGGCGCGCACGTCGAAGGCCAGCGGCGCGGCGTGATAGGCGGGGCCGGCGCACATCTGGACGCTGGTCTCATGGTCATAGCCGCGCATGGCGTACATGGCCTGGGGCGTGACGGCGGGGACGGGGCGATAGACCCCCTTCGGGCGGCCGGTGGTGCCGGAGGTGTACATCATCGAGTTGCCGAGCACCGGATCGTCGATGTCCGAGCCGTCCAGCGGCTCCAGCAGCTGGTCGTAGTTCTCGAAGCCGGGAATGTCGCCGCCGACGGCCAGTTTCAGGACCAGGTCCGGGCACTCGCGGGCGGCCTCGGCGACGGCGTGCACGCGCTGCTCGCCCACCAGGATCTTCGCCTCGCAGTCCTTGATGATGTAGGCGATCTCGTCCGGGGTCAGGTGCCAGTTCACCGGCGTGATGCGGATGCCGGCGCGCAGGGTCGCGGCCAGGACCTCGACGAACTCTGCGCGGTTGGAGCAGACCAGGGCCAGGGAATCGCCGGCCTTCAGGCCGCGCTCGCGGAACAGGCGGGTCAGCTTGTTCGCCGCGGCGTTGATCTCGGCGAAGGTCTTGCTGCGCCCGTTGGGATCGACAATCGCCACCTTGTCGGGCTGGACAGAGGCCCAGACCGCAGTGGTCATCCCCACCATGGCGGCGGCCTCAAGGCGCTGGTCCAGGCTCGCCCGGTCCTTCAAATCTTCCATCAAATTCCTCCCGGCGCCGTCCGCTTGGGCGGCGCGTTTCTATGCGCAGGGAGGACGGCTTCTTTGGCCGCGCGCCAGGTCGAAATAGGCCCGGCGGGAGCGTCCGCGTCCTTCCCTAGCGATAGTAATGACAGGCCGGGAGGCCCCCGACAACGGCCCGAACGATCCGAACCGTGATCGGATTTGGGGGCGCTATCCCCTTGTCATCAGTGTTGAGGTCAGCGGCTCGGAATCCGGCTCGCCACCAGCCAGCCAATGGCGGCGGCCGAGCCGGTGAGGAAGGTCCCCCAGGCGATGTCGGCCACGGTGATGTGGGTGTACCAGACCTTCAGGGTCGCCTGGTTGGTCAGGTCATAGGTGGCGTAGGCGAACAGGCCGAGCATCGCGCCCTTGCCGGCCGCGGCGCGAAGCCCGCCGGACTTCACGGCCGGGAGCACCGCCATCACCGTCACCCCGGTGATGTAGATCAGGTAGAAGGCGATGGCCGCGCCGAAGTTCACTGTCGGCGACAGGACCTCCTCGAGGGCCGGGCGATAGAGTCCCTGGGCGTTGGTCAGCCAGATATAATCGATGCCGGCGAAGGCGACGGCGGTGGCGACCCAGGCGATGATGTTGCGCAGCATTGGTCTCTCCTAGACCGGCTTCAGGCGATAGTGGCTGACGCCCCATTCCTCGCCGCCACGGTGGCCGAACAGGCCGGCGGTGGCCAGGAAGAACAGACGCCAGCGACGGCCCCACAGGGTGGCGTCGCGGCCATAGACCGCCTCCAGCACCGGCCGGATCCGCCAGGCGTTGCGGTCATAGTTGGCCAGCCAGTCCAGGGCGGTCTTCTCGTAGTGGACGCCGCACCAGCGCCAGGACTCCTCGACCTCGAACAGGTCCGGGAACTGGCGGATCAGATCGTGGCTGGGCATGACCCCGCCGGAGAAGAAGTACTTGCCGATCCAGTCGACCTCGTCGTCGGCGTCGAACCGGTAGGGCGTGGTGCGGTGGGTGAAGATGTGGATGAACAGGCGCCCGTCCGGCTTCAACCAGCCGTGGGCCTTGGTCAGCAGGGCGCGCCAGTTGGCCATGTGCTCGAACATCTCCACCGAGACGATGCGGTCAAAGTCGCCCTGCGCCTGGAAGTCATTCATGTCGGCGGTGAGGACGGTCAGGTTGGTCAGGCCCTGGGCCTGCGCCTTCGCCCGGATATAGGCGCCCTGGCTGGCGGAATTGGACACCGAGGTGATGCGGGCGTTCGGCAGGGCCCGGGCCATCCACAGGGACAGGGACCCCCAACCGCAGCCGAGCTCCAGGATCTGCTGGCCGTCGGCCAGGCCCGCATGGGCCGCGGTCTCGGCCAGGGCTTTTTCCTCGGCGTCGGCCAGGCTGGTGACGCCCTCGCCATAGAGGCCGCAGGAGTATTTCAGGTTCGGCCCCAGCACCGCCTCGAAGAAGGCGGCGGGCAGTTCGTAGTGCTGGTCGTTGGCGGCCTTGGTGTGCTCGGCGATGGGGCGGGTCTCCATCTCGCGGGCGAACTGCGCCGAGGCGTTGGCCGGGGCGCCCACCAGATTGCGGCGGGCGCCGGAGACCAGCAGGTGGACGGCGGCCCGGCGCAGGGCGTCGGGCAGGGGCGCGCCTTCGAAGGCGGTCAAGGTTGTGGCGACGAGGGACAAGGGCGGTCTCCGAGCGGAGTTGTGCGTTCCCTGCATGTACGTCTTGGGCGTGGTCGGGGATGCATCCGCCTCCCAAGCCCCGCCGTAAGTTGAGCGTCGGGGCGGAAGGTCCCGGACGGCCCGGAGATGTTCCTCATGACCCGACACGAAGTCCTGCGGCCGCGCGTCGCCATCATCGGCGGCGGGGTGGCCGGCCTGTCCTGCGCCTGGCTTCTGGGCCGCACCTGCGAGGTGACGCTGCTGGAGACCGACGCGCGGATCGGCGGTCACGCCAATACGGTCGAGGCGCCGGGCGCCAAGGGGCCGGTTCCGGTCGACACCGGCTTCATCGTCTATAACGAGGACAACTATCCGAACTTCACGGCGCTCTTGGCGCACCTGGGGGTGAAGTCCCTGCCGGCGGACATGGCGCTCAGCGTCACCCTGGACGAGGGCGGCTTTGAATATTCTTCCCAGGCCCTGTTCGCCCAGCGGCGCAACCTGCTGAACCCGCGCTTCCTCGGCATGCTGGCCGACGTGACCCGGTTCTATCGCGAGGCGCCCCAGGACCTGGCCGAGCTGGAAGGGCCGCTCACCAGCCTGGACGACTATCTGGCGGCCAAGGGCTATGGCCAGGCCTTCCGGGATGACCATTTGCTGCCCATGGCCTCGGCCATCTGGTCGACCCCGCTCACCGATATCGGCGCCTATCCGGCGGCCGGCCTGATCCGCTTCTTCCAGAACCACGGCATGATGCAGGTGGTCGGCCGGGGGCTGTGGCGCACCGTGGCGGGCGGCAGCCGCAACTATGTCCGCGAGCTGGTGGCCGGCTTTGCTGGAGAGATCCGCACCGGCGCGCGGATCGCCGGCGTGCGCCGTGACGCCGAGGGCGTGGGGGTGCGCCACGCCTCGGGGGAGATCGAGCGGTTCGATGAGGTGGTGATCGCCACCCACGGGGACCACGCCCTGAAGCTTTTGGAGGATCCGACGCCGGCCGAGCGGGGCCTGTTGTCCGCCTTCCAGTACACCTTGAACCACGCTGTCCTGCACACCGACCCGGCCCTTATGCCCAGGCGCCGGCGGGCCTGGACCAGCTGGAACCACATCGGCACGCGCGCGGCGCCCGGCGAGGGCTGCGTCACCTATTGGATGAACCGCCTGCAGAGCCTGACGGACGCGCCGGACCTGTTCGTCACCCTCAATCCCACCCGCGAGATCGCGCCCGAGGCGGTGGTGCGCACCGACGTGTATGAGCATCCGCTGTTCAACGCCGAAGCCATCGCCGCCCAGCGCGAGCTGTGGTCCCTGCAGGGGGTGAAGCGGACCTGGTTCTGCGGCTCCTATTTCGGCCATGGCTTCCACGAGGACGCCCTGCAGTCGGGCCTGGCCGTGGCCGAGGCCCTGGGCGGGGTGCGCCGGCCCTGGTCTGTCCCCAATGAGTCGGGCCGCATCCATGTGGGCGCGACGCCCGCCCTGCTGGAAGAGGCGGCGGCGTGAGCTTCGCCTCCGGCCTCTATCCGGGGATCGTGACGCACACGCGGGTCAAGCCGCGTCGGCATCGGCTGCGCTATCGCATCTTCATGCTGCTGATCGACCTGGACGAGGCCGGCGAACTGGGGGCGCGGCTGAAGCTGTTTCGGGCCGAACGCTTTGGGCTGACCAGCTTCTTCGAGCGCGACCACCTGTCCGGGGCGGGCGGGCTGAAGGCCGAGGTCGAGGGCCATTTGCGGGTCGCGGGGATCGCGACCGGCGGGCCGGTGCGGCTGCTGTGCATGCCGCGCATCCTGGGCGGGGTGTTCAACCCCTTGAGCGTCTATTTCTGCCACGGCGCGGACGGCGCCCTGACCGCCCTGCTGTACGAGGTCAACAACACCTTCGGCGAGCGGCACAGCTATCTGATCCCGGTGACCGACGGCGATGGCGAGGTGCTGCGCCAGGGGATCGACAAGGGCTTCTATGTCTCGCCCTTCATGGACATGGACCTGGCCTATGGCTTCCGCATCCAGCCGCCTGGCGAGGATGTCTCGGTGGGGGTGGATGTCCGCGACGCCGAGGGACCGGTGCTGTCGGCGGCCTTCGCCGGCCAGCGCCAGGAGCTGACCGATGAGGCGCTCTGGAGGACCTTCGCGACCCATCCGCTGATGACCATCGGGGTGATGGCGGCGATCCACTGGGAAGCCCTGAAGATCTGGCTGAAGGGCGAACGGCTGCGGCCGCGTCCGCCGGCGCCGAGCCGTCCCATCACGGTCTGAGCGGGCCACGCCGAGCTGACGCCTAAGGGGACTGTTGCAAGCCGCCTCACCACCAGAACGTCATGGCCGGGCTTGTCCCGGCCACCCATACGCGCCTGAGGTTCAGGCCTG
>CAZXVO010000132.1:0-2889 GCA_964643835.1 uncultured Phenylobacterium sp.
ATGTAGCTGAGGATGGCGCCCGAGCTGCCGACGAGGGCGCCGGTGATGATCAGGGTGACGTTTTCCAGCGTGAAGCCCAGCGCCGCCGCGGCCCAGCCGCTGTAGCTGTTGAGCATCGAGACCACGACCGGCATGTCGGCGCCGCCGATCGGGATGATCAGGGTCACGCCGATCAGCAGCGACAGGGCGAAGATCGCCCAGAAGGCCCACATGGCCTGGCCGTGGCTCATGACCAGCAGCACCACGAGGGCGACGATGGCGCCGGCGATGGCGATATTCAGCAGGTGGCGGGCCGGCAGCAGGATCGGCGCGCCGGACATGTTGCCGTTCAGCTTGGCGAAGGCGATGACCGAGCCGGTGAAGGTGATGGCGCCGATAGCCAGGCCCAGGGACAGCTCGATCAGCGAATTCACGTGGATCGCGCCCACCTCGCCGATGCCATAGGCGGCCGGCGTGTGGATGGCGGCGACCGCCACCAGACAGGCGGCCATGCCGACCAGGGAGTGGAAGGCGGCGACCAGTTGCGGCATCGAGGTCATGGCGACCTTGCGGGCGATCATCGCGCCCACGCCGCCGCCGATGGCGACGCCGCCGCCGATCAGGCCAAGCGTCAGCGGGTCAAGCTTGCCCTGGCTGAACAGGGTGACCAGGGTCACGCCCACGGCGATGGCCATGCCGATCATGCCGTTGCGGTTGCCCGCCTGGCTGGTGACCGGACTGGAAAGGCCCCGAAGGGCCAGGATGAACAGCACCCCTGAGACGAGGTACAGGATGGCGGCGAGATTGGCGTTCATGATCCGGCTCGCCCCTTACTTCGTCTTCTTTTTGTACATGGCCAGCATGCGCTGGGTGACGAGGAACCCGCCAAAAATGTTCACCGCGGCGAAGGCCGCAGCCACCGCGCCGGCCCCTTTCGAGATCATCACATTGGGAGTCAGCCCCTCGGTCCCGGAGGCCGCCGCGGCGATCAGGGCGCCGACGATGATCACCGAGGAAATGGCGTTGGTCACCGCCATCAGGGGCGTGTGCAGGGCGGGCGTGACGCTCCAGACCACGTAGTAGCCCACGAAGATGGCCAGCACGAAGATGGCCAGGCGGAAGACAGTGGGATCGACGGCTTCCATGAGACCCTCCTAGGCCTTGAGTTGGGGATGAACGATGGCGCCGCCCTGGGTGACGAGCGCGGCCTTCAGGATCTCGTCCTCCCAGTCGGGGGCGAGCTGGCCTTCCTTGTTCAGGAGCAGGCTGGAGAAGGCGAAAAGGTTGCGGGCGTAGAGCGCCGAGGCGTCGGCGGCGATGCGGCCGGGCAGGTTGGGCGCGCCCAGGATCTTCACCCCGTTGGCGGTGACCACCGTCTCGCCCAGCGTCACGCCCTCGACATTGCCGCCCTGTTCGACGGCCAGGTCGACGATGACCGAGCCGGCCTTCATCGAGGCCACCTGGGCGGCGGTCACCAGGCGCGGCGCCGGCCGGCCCGGGATCAGGGCGGTGGTGATGACGATGTCCTGCTTGCCGATGTGGCTGGAGATCAGCTCGGCCTGCTTGGCCTGGTACTCCGGGCTCATCTCCTTGGCGTAGCCGCCAGCGGTCTGGGCGTTCTTGAACTCTTCGTCCTCGACCGCGATGAACTTGGCGCCCAGCGATTCCACCTGTTCCTTGGTGGCGGGCCGCACGTCGGTGGCGGTGACCACCGCGCCCAGGCGCCGCGCCGTGGCGATGGCCTGCAGGCCGGCGACGCCAACGCCCATGACGAAGACCTTGGCCGCGGCGACGGTGCCGGCGGCGGTCATCATCATCGGCATGGCCTTGCCATAGGCCTCGGCGCCCTCGATCACCGAGCGATAGCCGGCGAGGTTCGCCTGGGACGACAAGACGTCCATCACCTGGGCCCGGGTGATGCGGGGGATGAACTCCATGGCCACGGCGCTCGCGCCCTTGGCGGCCAGGGCGTTCAGGGTGTCCTTGTCCTGGTGGGGATTGAGGCTGGCGGCGACGATGGCGCCGGCCTTCAGGGCCGCGATCTCGGCCTCCGAGGGCCCGCGCACCTTGAACAGGATGTCCGCGCCGGAGATCGCCGACTTGGCGTCCTTGGCGAGCGTCGCGCCCGCGGCTTCATAGTCGGCGTCGAGATAGGAGGCGGCCGTTCCGGACCCGGCCTCAACCGTCACCGCAAACCCGGCGGCGATCAGCTTTTTCACCGTCTCGGGCGTGGCGGCCACGCGGGTCTCACCGGCGCGACTTTCCTTGGTGACGGCGATAACAGCCATATCGTACTCCCCCGTTAGGCGAGGGACCTTAGATAGGCCGCCTGACCCTGTCCAGCGAACAGGAGTCCAGATTCAAACAAGCGTTTGACAGAATTTCTGAGGACGCGGCTCCCCCGGCCAAGCCAGGGGAGAGCGCGCCGGCTCAGTGGCCGGAGCCGGGCTTTTCGCGCAGGACGACGATGCCGATCACGGTGACCACGATGGCCGTGACGAAGCCGGCCAGGAACCCGGCCGGGGTGCAGAACCACAGGACCAGCAGCGCCAGCAGCGCCACCAGGGCCAGGCTGCCCCACTTGGTCATGCCGTTGAACAGGTTGAAGGTCGCGACCTGTTCGGAGATGTCCATCTCGCCGCGGTGATATTCAGAAGCCATGTCGCTCTCGTGCCGGAAAACGGTAGGCGGACCGGTTACAACGTCCCGCGCCAGCGCTCAAGCCGTTGCAGGGCCGCAGGGCGCAAAGTTCCTCGCCGCTGGGGCGTTGCGAACCGCCTCACCTCCAGACCGTCATGGCCGGGCTTGTCCCGGCCACCCATACGCGCCTGAGATTCAGGCCTGGGCGCGGTGGCTCCGCCGCATGCTGTCCGCTGATACGGAGTTCATGGGTGGCCGGGACAAGCCCGG
>CAZXVO010000132.1:2899-11900 GCA_964643835.1 uncultured Phenylobacterium sp.
TTTTGTTTTTGTGGGGGGGGGGCTCACCCCCCGGGCCCATGACGGCGCAGGTTGAAGTTCGCCTTGTCATGCAACGCTCCCCCAGCGGGGGAGCAGCTATCCCTACTTCGACGGCCAGACGGCCAGCAGGCTGCGCAGGGAGGCGATCAGGGCCAGGGGCTGGTCGACCATAATGTGGTGGGCCGAGTCCGGGATAGCGATCTCCAGGATGTCCGCCGGCAGCGGCGAGGGCTGACCGGAGGCGCGGCGGCTCATCACCACCGAGCGGTCGCCGAAGATGTGGGCCAGGGGCACGCTCACCTTGGGCGGGCCGTCCGCCGTCATGCCCATCATCACCGAGCGATCGAGCTTGTTCCACATGCTGGGATCGAAGCGCCACGTATAGCCGACGCCGCCGTCCGGGCCGGGAACCTCC
The DNA here is from genome assembly GCA_964643835.1 of uncultured Phenylobacterium sp. Classification (GTDB taxonomy): domain Bacteria; phylum Pseudomonadota; class Alphaproteobacteria; order Caulobacterales; family Caulobacteraceae; genus Phenylobacterium. Next base: position 3,315 of record CAZXVO010000132.1, read on the forward strand.
TTCAGGGAGCGGCGGGCGATGAAGTCGGCCACGAACAGGTTGCCTGCCGCCTGGGGCGGCATGAACCGGAAGCGGGCCAGGGCCGACTTGATATCCGGATAGACCTTGTTGGCGCGGTCCGCCGTCGGGATATTGCGCACCCGCTCGGCCATCTTCTTAGCTTCCGGCGAGTCCGGCGGCGGGCCGCCGAAGCCGGTGTCCACCAGGATGGCGGCGTGCAGCCGGTCAGGGTTCAGGGCGGCGGCGAAGAACACCTGCGCGCCGCCGAAGGAGTGGCCGATATAGATCGGCTTGCGCGGCCCCTCGTACAGGCCGGCCGCCCGGGCCACGGCCTCGGCGTCCTCGGCGAAGTCCTGGAAGGCGTAGCTGTCGCGCCAGTCCGATCCGCCCATGCCGGCCAGGGACATGGAGGCCACCCGATAGTCCTCGGCCAGGTAGGGCGCGATGAAGCTCCACCAATCGGCGTGCGCCGAGTTGCCGTGCACCAGCAGCAGGCCGGGCTTGCCGACCTCGCCCCAGGTCAGCATCTCGATCTTGGTGCCCATGGAGTCCACGAGGCTGCGCTCGGGTTCCTTGGCGATGGCGTCGGCGAACCACTTGGGGGTGTCGGGAACCTGGCCCTGGAACGGCGCCAGCGGCGCCTGGACCTCAGGCGGCAGGGCGCCGGGTTCGGAGTGGATGGGGTGGTCGTCATAGCCGACCGGAGCGCCTTCCTTGATCGCCGGATCGAGAGCCATGGTCAGTCCTTCGCGTCGCGATAGCCCGCTTTGCGGGCGATGGAGCGGATGCCCTTATAGACACCCGTCCCGGTCATCAGGGTCCGGTCGGCGCACCAGATGCGGCCGCGCACGGTGAAGACGTCGTCCTGTTCGGCGACGATCTCGCTCGTGCCTTCCACCCAGTCGTTCATGTGGGCGCCCGACAGGAAGTCGGTGGTCAGGCGGATGGTGACCCAGCCCATCTCGCGGGTGTTGGAGATCACCCGTCCCCAGGCCATGTCGGCGAAGCTCATCAGCATGCCGCCGTGGCAGTTGTTCATGCCGTTGGCGTGGTGCTCCTCGACCCGGAAGGCCATCACCTCTTCCAGCGTGACCGGGTCGCGCTTGGAATAGAAGGGCCCGACCGTGCGGCCAAAGCCGCGCTGCCAGAGGTTGATTACATAGCCGTCTGGAACGACGGCGGCCTGGACTTCGGTCAGATCATCGGACATCGCGGGCATGCTGATGAACGCCCGGTCGAGGCTTGGCAAGCCTTGTCGCACGCGACCTAAAGGCCGCGCCGAATGATCCGGCCCCTGGACAAGCCCCCACACCGGGCGTACGGCCCCGCCCATGTTCGCGCGGGGCGACACGATGGGGCGGATGCACGCGGCGGGGCTGGTCCTCGCGGCGATGGCCCTGTTGCTGCGCCTGGCCTTCCCCACCGGCTTCATGCTCTCGCCCAGCCGGGCCGAGCTGCCGACCATCGTGATCTGTACGGGCCAGGGCGCCATGACGGTCACCCTGGGCGACAACGGCAAGCCTGCGCAGGCCGGCGAAAGCCACAAGTCCGACGCCGGCAAGACCAGCCACCCCTGCACCTTCGCCGCCGCCACCGTGGCCGCCCTCGCGCCGGCGCTGGTCGCCATCCTTACGCCGCAACCGCTGGCCCAGGTCGTGGTCGCGCCGCTGTGGGTAACCCAGCGCCCGGGCCTCGGCCTCGCGGCCCCGCCGCCGCTCCCCACCGGACCACCCACCAGCCTCTGAACGCCTGACCGCCCCGGCCCTCGACTTGGCCGGCGTCTCCGTTTTGGATTCTGGAATCTTTTCAAATGACCCGTCTCTTCGCGCAGGCCTCGCCGCGCGCCCTGGCCGCCGCCGCGGCCCTTTTCGCCCTGCCCGCCATCGCCCACGCCGCCGAGGCGGAGGTCGCCACCGACGTCAGTGAACTCATCGTCGTCGGCCAGGGCGACCGCCCGATCACCGTCCAGCCCCGGGGCCTGTCGGTCTCCCTCGGCCAGACCGAATTCGAGGCGATCAACGCCATCAATGTCGAAGACCTGATGAAGTACGCGCCGAACTTCTTCGTGCGGAAGCGCTTCGCCGGCGACGACAACGCCGTGGTCGCCCTGCGCGGCGCCAACACGGTCCAGTCGGCCCGCACCCTGGTGCTGGTGGACGGCTTCGTGGTCTCCAACTTCCTCGGCAACCGCTACGACTATCCGCCCAAGTGGAACGTGGTCGGCCCGGCCGAGGTGCGCCAGTTCGACATCGTCTACGGCCCCTATTCGGCCCGCTACGGCGGCAACTCCATGGGCGGCGTCATCTCCGTCACCACCCGCGCGCCGGAGGGCCGCGAGGTCTATGCCAGCGCCCAGACCATGATCATGCCGTTCAAGGAGTACGGCTTCGACGAGACCTTCAAGGGCTACAGCGCCGAGGGCGGCCTGGCCTACAAGCAGGACGGCGGCCCCTGGAGCCTGCGCGCCGGCTTCCGGCATTTCGACAATGTCGGCCAGTCGATGACCTACAACCTGCTCACCTCCACCACCGGGACAGGCACGGCGGTTACCGGCGCCTATGACGACAAGCGCCTGGCCACCCCGGTGTTCGGCGCCGCCTCGCCGGTGCATGTGCTGCAGGATCAGCTGCGCGCCCGCGTCGGCTACGCCGCCGACAATGGCTGGACCTTCGAGGCCATGGGCTTCGCCTGGCTCACCAACCAGGACCTCACCGACCCGCGGACCTTCCTGAAGGACGCCGCCGGGAACCCGGTCTATCAGGGCAAGGTCAGCTTCGGCGGCAAGACCTGGAACGCCACCGGCCTGACCCTGTCGGAGACCAAGCGCACCGAGTACCTGACCGGCGCTCGCGCTGCGGGGCCCCTCGCCGGCTGGGACGCCAGCCTGAACGTCTCCCGCTACTGGATCGCCAAGCAGGACGCCCGGTCATCAAAGGACTACCTGACCGGCACAGCCAACGGCGCGGGAACCCAGACCCTGGGCCGCACCCCCGGCTGGCTCACCGCTGACGGCGGGCTTGAGCGGCGGTTCGGTGACCACAAGCTGGCCTTCGGCTTCAACGCCAACCTCTATGAGACCGACCAGGACGTCTACAACACCACCGCCTGGAAGGACGCCGCAGGCAAGACCTACTCCGCCTCCACCTATGGCAAGACCAGCCTGTGGGGCGTCTGGGTTGAGGACGTGGTCAGCCTGGGCGACTGGCGCCTGACCGGCGGGGTTCGCTATGACAAGTGGCGGGCTTTCGACGGCGGCATCGGCAAGCTGGTCGCCAACACCCGCGTCGACAGCGCCTATCCCGAACGCGAGGACTCCTCGGTCAGCCCCAAGCTCAGCCTGCAGGGTCCCCTGCCCGGCGACTGGGACCTCCAGGTCTCGGTGGGCAGCGCGGTCCGCTTCCCCACCGTCGGCGAGCTGTTCCAGGGCAAGCTGGACGACGTCACCCGCCAGATCGATCCGCAAAGCTTCGATCCGAACCTGAAGCCCGAGAAATCCAAGGACATCAGCGTCATTCTACGCCGACAGTTCGGCAAGGTGCGTTCCACCACCAGTGTCTTCTGGCAGGACATCGACGACGCCGTCTTCAGCTTCCAGGGCCTCAACCAGTACGGCAATGTCGTCTCGTCCTATAAGAACATCGACGAGGTGCGGCAGTACGGGGTCGAGCTGATCCTTGAGGCCACCGACATCCTGGTCGACGGGCTGGACGTGGACGCCAATGTCTCCTGGATGAACGCTGAGACCGTCAAGAACGCCGCGGCCACCGCCGCCGAGGGCAAGATGTTCCCGCGCATCCCGGAATGGCGATCCAACGGCAATATCCGCTACCGGATCAGTGACGCCTGGAAAGCCTCGCTCGGCTGGCGCTACGCCACCCGGCCCAATTCCGACCTGTTCGGCCTGAGCCGCGGCGACGCCTATGGCTTCCAGTCGGAATACTTCACCGTCGACGGCCGTGTGACCTGGGCCATCACGCCCAAGGCCCAGCTGGGCGTCGGGATCGACAACCTGTTCAACGACCAGGCCTATGTGGCGCACCCGCTGCCTCAACGGACCCTGGTCGTCGACATCAAGTCCCGCTGGTGAGCGCAATGACCGAGCACGACAAGGCGACCCGCCGCATCCTCCTGCACCGGACCCTCTGGCGCTGGCACTTCTATGCCGGTCTGTTCTGCGTGCCCTTTGTCCTGATCCTGGCGATCACCGGCGCGATCTACCTGTTCAAGCCGCAGGTGAACGCCTGGCTCGACCAGCCCTACGCCCACGTCGCCCTGTCCGGGCCGGCGGCCTCGCCTGAGGCCCAGGCCCTGGCGGCGGTAGGATCGGTCCCCGCCGGCCGGCTCAAGGCCTACCAGCTGCCCGACGCGCCCGACCAGGCCGTCCAGGTGCTGGTCAGCGCCAAGGGTGAGGACACCCGGGTCTGGGTTCACCCCCAGACCCTTCAGGTCCTCAAGTCAGTCCCGGAGAAGGGCCGCTTCATGCAGGTGGTCCACGACATCCACGGCGAACTGCTGATCGGCAAGAACGGCTCCATCCTGGTCGAGCTGGCCGGGGCCTGGGCGCTGATCATGGTGCTGACCGGCCTCTATCTGTGGTGGCCGCGCGGGGCCCAGGGCCTGGCCGGGGTGGTCTATCCCCGCCTAGGCCGGGGCGGGCGGCTGTTCTGGCGCGACATTCACGCCGTCACCGGGGTCTGGATCTCCGGCCTCGCCCTCTTCCTGCTGCTCACCGCCCTGCCCTGGACCCAGGTCTGGGGCCAGGCCTTCAAGGAGGTGCGGCGCATGGCGGTCCCGGCCGCCGTCCCCGCCGACTGGCCCACCGCCGGCAATCGCGCCCAGCCGGAAGACCTGCACGCCGAGCATCGCGGGATGAAGGGCATGGCCAACCATGATCATCTGATGCCCGGACAGTACGCGGCCCTCAATCTCATCGTGCCCCAGGCCCAGACCCTGAACCTGGCCTATCCGGCCCTGGTCTCGCCGCCCGGCAAGCGGGACAAGACCTGGACCGCCAAGTCCGACAGCCAGGACCGGCCCCTGCGCGAAACCTATCAGTTCACGGCGCGCGGCGAGCGGATCGGCCATGACGGTTTCGCCGACAAACCCCTGCTCGACCGCGTGGTCAGCGTCGGCGTCGCCGCCCACGAAGGCCAGCTGTTCGGCCTGCCCAACCAGCTCTTGGGCGCCCTCGCCGCCCTGGGCATGGCCACCCTCAGTGTCTCGGGCGTGGTGATGTGGTGGAAGCGCAGACCCGAGGGCCGCCTCGGCGCCCCGGAGACCCTCGACGCCCGGCCGCTCTCCATCGGCCTCGGCCTGCTGGCCCTGGCCTTCGCGGTGTTCCTGCCGGTGATGGGGATCTCCCTGGCCATCGTGATCCTGCTGGACCGCCTGGTCTTCCCGTTCATTCCGGGGCTGCGGACCTGGCTGGGCCTGGCGAAGGCCTAGCTCCCTCTCCCCGCATGCGGGGGCGGTGCTAAGCGCCGCCCCTCCAGACCGTCATGGCCGGGCTTGTCCCGGCCACCCATACGAGCCTGAGATTCAGGGCTGGGCGCGGTGGCTCCACCTCATTCCATCGGGCGACACGGTGTTCATGGGTGGCCGGGACAAGCCCGGCCATGACGTCACAAGTTCAACATCGCCGCTTTTTGCAACGATCCCCGCACGCGGGGAGAGGGAATGCGGATCGGCGCCGTTTTGCTTGAGGCGGCCCGATTCCTCGTGTCCTATCCCCGCGACGTGAGTTGAGGGGGATGATCCATGCGGATCTGGGTGACGGCGGCGGCGGTTCTCGCAACCGTGGCGATGGGCGGATGCGCCACCACTGGAGGCGCCGCTCAGGCGGCGTCCAAGCCGAAGGTCGAGGCCAAGGCGGCGCCCAAGCCCCTGCCCAAGGGCCTCGATCCCCAGGCCAGCGCCAACCCCTTCCCCTCGACCTACAAGCCGCTGGCCGGCCGCCCCACGGCGATCATCGGCGCCACGGTCCTGACCGGCACGGGCGAGCAGGTCGACAACGCCACGGTGCTGTTCAAGGACGGCAAGATCGAGCAGGTGGCCGCCGGCCTTCCCGCGCCCGCCGGCTATGAGGTGATCGAGGCGAAGGGCAAGTGGGTCACCCCCGGCCTGATCGACACCCACTCCCACCTGGGGGTCTACGCCGCCCCCGCCGTCGCCGCGCACTCCGACGGCAACGAGCTCACCAACCCGACCACCCCGGAAGTCTGGGCCGAGCATTCGGTCTGGCCGCAGGACCCGCAGTTCAACACAGCCCGCGTGGGCGGGGTGACGACCCTCCTGATCCTGCCGGGGTCCGGCAACCTGATCGGCGGCCGGGGCGTCACCTTACGCAACGTGCCGGGCCGCACCGTCCAGGACATGAAGTTCCCCGACGCGCCCTACACCCTGAAGATGGCCTGCGGGGAGAACCCCAAGCGGGTCTATGGCTCCAAGGGCCGTGCGCCGTCGACCCGCATGGGCAATGTCGCCGGCTATCGCGCCGCCTGGATCAACGCCGCCGACTATAAGCGCCGCTGGGACGACTACCGCGCCAAGGTGGAAAAGGGCGAGAAGGCTGACGCGCCCAAGCGCGACCTCGGCCTCGACACCCTCATGGGCGTGCTGAACGGCGAGATCCTGATCGAGAACCACTGCTACCGGGCCGACGAGATGGCCCAGATGATCGATATCTCCAAGGAGTTCGGCTACCGCATCACCGCCTTCCACCACGCCGTGGAAGCCTACAAGATCGCCGACAAGCTGGCCGACAACGGCATCTGCGTGGCCACCTGGACCAACTGGTGGGGCGGCAAGATGGAGATGGCCGACAGTGTCGAGGCCAATGTGCCCCTGGTGGACGCCATCAAGGGCGGCTGCGCCATCATCAAGTCCGACGATCCGGACGTGACCCAGCGCCTGAACCAGGAAGCCGCCGAGGCCCTGGCCGCTGGCCGCGCTGCGGGCCTCACCATCACCGAGGCCCAGGCCATCCGCTGGATCACCGCCAATCCGGCCAAGGCGCTGGGCATCTCCGCCCAGACCGGCAGCCTGGAGGCCGGCAAGCGGGCCGACCTGGTGATCTGGGATAAGGATCCCTTCTCGATCTACGCCCGTACCGAGCGGGTCTATGTAGACGGCGGGATCGCCTATGACCGGCGCGACCCGAGCCGCCAGCCCGTGTCCGACTTCGAGCTCGGCCTGGCCCGCGAAGGAGTGCGCTGATGAAATCCGCCCTGATGGCCGCCTGCGCGGCCCTGGCCCTGGCCACCCCGTCGCTTGCCGAGACCTTCGCCGTCACCCACGCCCGGGTGCTGACCGCCGGTCCGGCCGGTGAGATCGCCGACGGCACGGTGGTCGTCACCGACGGCAAGATCGTCGCCGTGGGCAGGTCCGCCGCCGTTCCTGCCGGCGCCAAGGTGATCGACGCCGCAGGCGCCGTGGTCACCCCTGGCTTTTTCGTCACCGACACAGGCCTGGGCCTGACCGAGATCTCCGCCGTGGGCGACGACCTGTCGGCCAGCAACGCCTCGGTCAGCGCCGCCTTCGACGTCCAGTACGGCCTGAACCCCAACTCGATCCTGCTGCCGGTCGCCCGCGTGGCCGGCATGACCAGCGCGGTGGTCGTCCCCTACGCCGCGGGGTCCAATGACGGCGACGCCGACGAAGGCGACGAGATGACCTCCGGCGGCGGGCTGGAGGGCGCGCCGGCCCATGGCCTGTTCGCCGGCCAGGCCGCGGTCATCACCCTGGCCCAGGGGACAGACATCCTGACCCGACCCAAGGTCGCCATGGTGGTGCCGTTCGGCGAGGGCGGAGCCAAGCTGGCCGGCGGGGCCCGCGGGGCGGAGTTCGTGGCGCTCAAGGCTGCCCTCGATGACGTCCGCGCCTACGCCCGCAACAAGTCGGCCTACGACCGGGGCGAATCCCGCGAGCTCGCCCTGTCCAAGGCCGACATGGAGGCCCTGATCCCGGTGATCCAGGGCCGCATGCCGATCCTGGCCCAGGCCCACCGCGCCTCGGACATCCTGGCGGTGCTCAAGCTGGCCCGGCAGGAGAACATCAAGGTCATCCTCTCCGGCGCCGAAGAGGGCTGGATGGTGGCCGACCAGATCGCCAAGGCCGGCGTCCCCATCGTCATGTATCCCCTGGCCGACCGGCCGGAGACCTTCGACACCCTGAACGCCACCATGGAGAACGCCGCCAAGCTCAGCGCCGCCGGCGTCCCCCTGGCCTTCACCTATGACGGCGTCGGCCACCGGGCCCGAGAGACCCGCTATAACGCCGGCAACGCCGTCGCCCACGGGGTGCCCTACGACAAGGCCCTGGCCGCGGTGACGATCAATCCGGCGAAGATGTTCGGCGTCGCCGACCGCAAAGGCTCGCTTGAGCCCGGTAAGGACGCCGACTTCGTCATCTGGTCCGGCGACCCCTTCGAGCCCCTCACCCAGGCCAAGGCGGTCTTCATCCAGGGCGTCGCCCAGCCGATGACCTCCCGCCAGCTCGAACTGCGCGACCGCTACAAGGACCTGAACCGGGCCCTGCCGCCGGCCTATACGCACTGAGTCCAAGTTCCTCCCCCTCTGGGGGAGGGGG
>CAZXVO010000133.1:0-11839 GCA_964643835.1 uncultured Phenylobacterium sp.
TGCGCAGGTCCGCCCGGCGCAGGGCCAGGGCCCGGCCGATCATCGAGCCCGCGGCCCCGCCGGCCTGGGCGTAGGCGGCTTCCAGCCCCACCGAGGCGCCGGAGCCGTTGGAGACCAGGGTCTGGGCGCAGATGAAGGCGCTGTCGCGGACTGACATGGCGCCGCCATGCAGGGCGTTGGCCTCCACGGGGTCGACCGCCCGGGTGGTGCGCCAGCGCGACCAGGCCCAGGTCATCAGGCCCAGCGCCAGGCCCCCGGCTGGAATGAACAACACCCGCCAGGGGGTGATGGCGGCCTGGGCGCTCAGCCTCTGGTCGGGGTCGAAGGCGAACAGCAGGATCTGCAGGCCGTGGGCGAGCTTGGCCTGGATCACGGCCAGGCCCCCTGCCGCCGCGCCGGCCAGCACCGCCACCGCGATCAGCCATAGCTCGCTGGAGCGGATCTGGCGCCGGACAAAGGCCAGTCCGCGCAGCGGCAGGGAGACGGAGCGGGCGGCCGAGACCTGGACCATGAGTGTCCGTAACAGGCTTTCGCCATCGCCGGAACACCCGGCCGGGCGCCTTCGGGCCGCACCCAGGCGACTGTAAACAATAGTAAAACCCTAGGGATTTCGGCGCCCTGGGACCGGCCTAAGGGTTAAGAGGACGTGAAGACCTTGAGCGACGCCGGAGGGAAGGCATGTCCGAGAAACTGGTTGAACTGGCCGCCGCCCGCGGATCGCGCCTGGCGCGGACGCCTGTCGCCCACCCCTTGAGCGCGGAGATCGCCGAGGCCCTGATGTCGCTGAGCGGCGAGGCCCACCGCGACGTGGTCATCTCCCGCATCGCCCAGAACCGCCACCGCGACGCCAAGCTCGCCAGCCCGGCCCTGCGGGAGGAGATCCTGACCACCTTTGACGTCCACTGCCAGGTGGGCGAGGCGCCCGGCCTGTTCCGGCTGGTGTTCGGTCCCGGTTCGCACCGCTGGGCCCTGACGCCCCAGGCCCGGATGTTCCTCGAGACCCGCGGCGACGCCTGATCGCAGCTTGAAATCGGGACCGGACAGGGCGAGGGTCGCCACGACCTTCGCGGAGAGCCCATGTCCGTCCCCCGCCCCCTTTCGACCGCCGCCGTCCCGATCCTGCTTGGCCTGGCGCTGGCCGGTTGCGCGGGTCCGCGGGTGCTGACCAGCCTGGCGCCAGAGAGCGGCGCGGTCCCGGCCGGCAAGACCCTGGCCCTGCTTAACCCCCCTGAGGCCTCCGGCGCCGCGGCGGGTCTGGCCCAGGCCAGGCTGGCCGCCCGCGGCCCCGCCGCCGGCCAGGCCCCGGACCTTTATCTGCAGGTGGGCGACAGCGCCCGCCCCGCAACCATCGGCGTCATGGGGCCGATGGCCACGCCGACCACGCCGCCGGCCTGGATCGAGACGCCGCGCCGCAAGCCCTGGATCGGCGGCGCCAAGCCGGCCCGCACGGTCGAGGTGGCGGTGCTCGACGCCAAGACCGGCGCGCCCCTGGCCCGCGCCCAGGCCAGTGATCGCAAGGCCGGCGACCGTCAGCCGCTTTCCGTCCTGGTCGACGCCGCCCTGGCGCGGCTGGGCCTGATCCCGCCCGCGAGCTGACCGACCTTAGGCCTGGGGCACGCCCAGGCTGAAGATCGCCCCGCGGCCCGGCGCGCTGTCACAGGCCACGAACCCGGCCTGCCGCTCAGCCACCACCCGCACGAAACTGAGACCCAGGCCCGCCCCGTCGCTGCGCCCGGCGTCAAACCGCTGGAAGGGTTGGAACAGGCCCGCCAGGGCCGCCTTGTCCAGGCCCGGCCCCTCGTCGGCGATGCGCAGCACCCATTGGCCGGCCCGGCCGCCGCGACCCTTGGCCAAGGTGCAGCGGATGGTCCCGCCGGCGGGGCTGAACTTCACCGCATTGCCCAGGAGGTTGCCGACGGCGCGGGCGGTAAGCGAGGCGTCGCCGCGGGCCAGGGCCTCGTTGGGACCCTGGGCTTCCAGCTTGAGGCCCTTGGCCTGCCATTGCGGCCACAGGTCGTCGGCGGCCTGGGCGACGATGTCGGCGAAGTCGAAGGTCTCGGCGCGGACCGGCCCGCTCTCGGCCCGGGCCAGCTGCACGAAGCCGTCGGCCAGGGCCAGGGTCTTCCTCGCGTAGCCGGCGATCCGGTGGGCCAGGCCCTGGGGGTCAGCGGCGGCCTCGGGATTGTCCAGCAGGGCCAGGATCGAGCTCTGCGGCGAGCGCATGTCGTGGGTGAGCAGCTGCAGGGCCTGCTCGCGCTGGCGATGGGCGGCCTCCAGGGCGGTGACATCGGCCAGCCGCAGGATCAGCCCCCCGGCCTGCCGTGCGGCCAGGCCGATCTGCAGGGTGCGGCCGTCGGCCAGCCGGACCTGGCGGCCCTCCAGGGCGGCGGGCGACCCATCAAGCGGCTCAGCCGCCGCCAGCCGTCCGGCCAGCTCGGCCCAGGCTTTGTCCTCCAGGTCCGGGCCGAACAGGGCGCGGGCCGCGTCATTGGCCATCTCCACCTGGTCGCTGGCCCCAAGCACCAGGGTGGCGTCCGGCAGGGCGGTCAGGGCGTCGGCGGTGAACCTGCGCAGCGCGCTCATCCGCACGATGGCCCGGTCGAGCAGCCAGGCCTGGCGGCCCACCAGGTCGCCGCCGGCGGCCGGGGCCTTGGGCAGGTCGGCCATGGCCGGGTCGGCGGCCAGCCGGTCGATCTCGGCGGCCAGGAAGGCGCTGGCCGCGGCCAGCCTGCGCCAACCCCATAGGGGATAGGCGACCAGCAGGCCCAGCAGGGCCGGGGCGGGCATCAGCCAGATCCGCAGCCCCGCCAGCAGGCCGGCGCTGAGCCCCAGCACACCCAGGCCCAGACCTAAGCCCACCACCATGGCCCACCGCGGCGACAGGGTCAGCATGGCGGTCATCAACAGCCAGACGGCGCCCAGGCCCAGGCCGAGGGACCACAAGGGTCCGGCGGGCCGGATCTCGCGGCCCTGCAGCAGGGTCGACAGCACATTGGCCTGGAACTCGACGCCGGACAGGTCGCCGCCCTTGCCGCCGACCGGGGTCGGGAAGCGGTCGCCCATGCCGGCCCCGGTCGCCCCCACCAGGACGATGCGGTCGCGGAACACCTCCGCCGGGATCTCGCCGGCCAGGACCTGGGCGAAGGAGACGGTGGGAAAGGCGCCTGGCGGCCCGGCGAAGGGGACCATCAGCTCGTCTGGCGGCCGGGCGGCCTTGGGCCTGGCCAGGCGGAAGGCCTTCAGGGCCAGGTGGTCGGTCCAGGCGCCCGCCCCGCCGTCGCGCAGGTGGACCCGACGCAGCATGCCGTCGGGGTCGTAACGCACATTGACCTGGCCGAGGGCGGTCGCGGCGCTGGCCAGGGGCTCCGGCGGCCGGACCAGGGCGAAGGGCGCGCCATTGGGACCCGGCGCCTGCATCGACAGGGGCAGCAGGGTGCGGGTCCGGCCCATGGCGGCGGCCAGGGCGGCGTCGTCGGTCGAGGGCTCCAGGAACAGGACGTCATAGACCACCGCCTTCGGCGCGGCCTGGGTCAGCCTGTCCAGCAACTGGGCGTGGACCGCTCGGCCCCAGGGCCAGCGGCCCAGCTGGGCCAGGCTGCGGTCATCGATGGCGACGATGACCAGTTCCTTGGCCGGCGGCGGCGGGTTCAGCAGGGCCAGGCGGTCATAGATCAGGTTGTCGGCCCGCCCCAGGGCGCCGGTCAGGGCGCAGGCCGCCACGGCCAGCGAGGTGAGCAGGCCCACCAGCAGCCATTCGCGTCCGAGACGCCACCGTTCCCCGGCGGCCACAGGGCGGGACCGGGCCATGGCTTACTGGCCGATCTGCAGGTCCTGGAACGCGCCCACCTTCACGCTGGGCGGCTGTCCCGGCTTGAAGCGGGTGGCGATCACCCGCCAGCGATAGGCGCCGGGCGGCAGGTCAGTGAGGCTGATCTCGGGCTCGGCCAGGCCGGGCAGGTCGGCATAGGGCGTCGGGCTGTCGCCCCGGAACACCTGAAGCTGGAAGATGCGGGTCCCGGCGCCGGCCGAACTCCAACGGAACTTGAATTTCTTCATCTTGCCGGCGGTCTCGGCCTGGGGCTGGCTAGCGTCCAGCACGTTCAGGTCACGCTCGAAGCCGTAGTCGCGGGGCAGGCCTTCCAGGCCGTCGGCGTCGATGGCGGTGGCGCGAACGAAATAGACCCCGTCCGGGACCTGATCGAACACCGCTGTGGGGCCGTCGGTCTCGGTCTCGGTGAAGACATCGACGAAGCCGGCGTCAGTGGCCAGTTGCAGGTGATAGCGGGCCGCGCCGGTCACCGGCTCGAGGGTGAAGGTCACCTTCGGGTCTTCCTGGGTGCGGCCGCCGCGCACCAGAGCCGGGGCGGGCAGCAGGGCCTTGGGCGCGGAGACCCCGGCCGCCGCGGCGCGGGCGCCGAACCCGGCCGGCACCGGCGTCTCGGTCGGCGCTTGGCCCGGCGTAGTCGGAGCCACACCCACCACGCCCTTGATCACCTCGGCCTGGGCCGTGGCGCGGTCCGGGTCATAGGCCACCCGGTATTCGGTGCCGCGCACGGCGGCGACGCTCAGGGGCGTGCGGATCAGGAACTGGCTGTCCGGGGTCGGCATCGGCGTGACCTGGGCCGCGCCCTTGCCGAGCTGGATGTCGAAGGTCCGCTTCAGCCCCCCGGTCAGGATGACCTGGCGCAGGCGCACGATCGCCAGGGTGGAGTTGGACGGCAGGCTGACCCGGCTTTCGTCGGGCAGGGCCAGGGTGGCGAAGGCGTTGGGGCCGGTGGCGATCTGGTCGCCCTCCTGCAGCACCATGTCCCGGGCGGGCGTGATGGCCCGGCCGGCGCGGGTGATCGTCACCCGGCCGCTGAAGGCGGCCAGGGCCGCCGGGATCGGCTCGGATTTCAGCAGCGGATAGGGAATGGTCAGGGAAGAGCCCGCCGGCAGCCGCCGCGGATCCTTCACCCGGTTCAGCTTCTGCACCGCCCGATAGTCGGCGGCCTTGACCAGGTAGCGCCCACCCAGGCCGATCAGGGTGTCGCCCGGCTGGACCTTGTAGGTCACGGGCGGCTCGGCGGGCGCGGCGCTCGCGCGGGGCTGGGCAGCCGCTGAGGAGGCCGCCAGCGCCAGGGCGGCGGCCAGTCCCAAGGTCATCGTCCTCATGCCGCGCCGTCCCCCTGCAGGCCTGTCGTCGGCTCCAGCCGATAGCCGAAACCGTAGATGGTCACGAGGCGAAATCCATGTTCAGGGCGAAGTTCAAGCTTGGTGCGCAGCTTGGACAGGTGGGCGTCCAGGGTGCGGGTCTCCAGGTCCGGGCTGTGGCCCCAGACGGTCTCCAAGAGATAGTCGCGCGACAGGGCGCGGGCGGCGTTGCGGAACAGCACCAGGGCCAGCTGCAGCTCCTTGGCGGTCAGGTCTCGGCGCGCCCCGTTCAGGTACATGGCCTGTTCGCCGGCCACATGCCGATAGGGGCCGAAGTCCTCCGGCCCGGCGGGCGGCGGGGCGGGAAAGGCCCGGCGCAGCAGGGCGGCCACCCGGGCGGTCAGCACCGCCGGCTGGATCGGCTTGACCACATAGTCGTCCGCCCCGGCCCCCAGGCCCTGGACGATGTCGGCCTCCTCGGCCCGGCTGGTGATCAGCAGCACCGGCGGCGGGGCCGGCCCCTGGCGGAGCTGCTCCAGCACCTCGATGCCGGTCATGCCTGGCATGTTCCAGTCCAGCAGCAACAGGTCGAAGGTCTGGCGGCGCAGGTCGCGCAGGGCGACGTCGGGCCGCGCGAAGAGCACGGCCTCATGCCCGGCGCGGGCCAGAATCCCGGCGATCAGCTCATTGTGCGCGGGGTCGTCATCCAGGACGGCGATTTTCATAGGGCGGGGGAAAACCCTTGGGGGCGGGGGAAACCCTGGGAAGCGAAAGCCCAGCTTAGGGTCTTTGACCGCCGGTATGAAGCCACTCTACCTAAATTGGGCCTAGGGCCGCCCAGGCCCCCATGGCGCCGCTTGAAGTGGTGTTTTTACAATTGTTTACACGCCGACAGGGTGACGTGGCGTTCTGCCGCGCCCTAGAACTCCACCCAGAACGGGGCGCCGTCCCGGCTCTGGCGTCAGAGACTTCGAGGGTGTTGGAATGCAGATCGACCTGGTGGACTCCGAAGCCGCCGCGCCGGGCGCCCTGATGGCCGCCGCCCTGGCCGTGGAGGGCTTCTGCCTGCGCCGGGCCGAGGCAGTGACCGGCGTCCACGGCCTGGGGCCCACCGCCGCCGTGATCTACCGTACTCTGTGTGTCGCCGCCGTCAGCGGGTCGGGCGAGGCCGACGCTGAGGGCGGGCTGCGCTGGGTGTCGCGCACGTCCTTGGCGGAAAGCTGCGGCCTGCCGCGTGAGACTGTGCGGCGCAAGTGCGAGGTGCTGGTCGAGGCCGGCCTGATCCACGGCGACCGGGTGCGCGGGGTGACGCCCAAGCGCGACGCCCTGGCCGCTAGCCTGGGCCCGGGCAGTTGGGACACCCTGATCCGCGACCTGCGCCACCTCACCGAGGCGCTGCACCGGCTGGGCGTGCTGAAGGCCTAAGTTCCCAGGTTTCTAGCCCAGCCCGATCCAGTCCGACGCCAGGCTCGCCAGATTGACCCCCACCAGGGTCAGGGTGTCGGCCCCGACGGTGACCACCGTATCGGCGCCCGACATGGCCAGGCTCCAGCTGGCCCCGCCCTCGATGACGATGCGGTCGCCCTGGGCGTAGCTGAAGTCGGTGATGCGGTCGTTCCCGGCCCCTGCGAAGAAATGGAAGATGTCGGCGCCCGCGCCGCCGGCCAGGGTGTCATTGCCGCGATCCCCGAAGACGATGTCGTCGCCCGCGTCGCCGGAGACGCTGTCATCCCCCTGACCGCCGCGAACCACGTCATTGCCGTCGCCGCCGGACAAGGTGTCGTTGCCCAAATTGCCATAGACGATGTCGCCGCCCGCATCGCCATAGAGCAGGTCGTTGTCCTTGCCGCCGACCACCCAGTCGTCGCCCGCATTGCCGTGGGCGGTGTCATTGCCAACATTGCCGTTGATGTCGTCGAAGCCGGACCCGCCGCTCAGCTGGTCAGCGCCGTCATCGCCGCGCAGGACGTTGGAGCCTGAGCCTCCGGCGATCACATCGTCGCCGGCCCCGCCATTGACCACGTCATCGCCATCGCCGCCGTCCAGAACGTCGTCCCCGGCCCCGCCGGCCAGGCTGTCCGCCCCGGTCAGGCCGCGCAGGATGTCGGCCAGGGCCGAGCCGGTGATGGTGTCGGCGCCGGCCAGCACGGCGTTCATCGCTGACGTCTTGTCGCCACTTGCGGCCCAGCGCAGCAGGTCGGTCACCGGCAGGCTGATCCCGGAGATATCGAACACGGGCGACCCGCCCTGGGTCTCGACGACCCGCGTCAGGGTCCCGCTGGACAGGGCGCCGCTCAGCGACAGGGAGAAGTCGCCATAGAGGGTGTCGAGCGTCGTCCCATTGGCGCTGGTCAGCTGCCCGGCCAGCGACGCCGACAGGCTGCGGCCCAGCATGGACACCAGATCCACCTGCCCCAAATCGACGGCGACCCCGCCGAGGGTGATGACAGCCATGCGCGCTCCCCAAGGTTAAGCGGGGTCAACCTTGCCGGGCATATGCTGAGAAAGGCTGAAGAGGGGGTGGTGCCGCCTAGGTGACTCGAACACCTGACCTACGCATTAGGAAATAGACCAAGGCGCTCATGAAAAGCTTAGCCGATGTATTGGCTTAGGCTCAATTTGCCTGTGGTCCGCCACATCAGCCCAGCCACTTCCCTGACGGGGCGCTTCGGCGTGAGACTCGCTGGGAGATCGGCCTGCGGCATACTCCCGTAAGCGGCAAAGAAGCCGCAGTCCTTGGTACCAATCCGGCTTAGCTCGGACTCCTTGCTTGGCCTGGTTTGATCGCGCGATCAAAATTGCGGCTAGTGATGCGGGGCAGCCCCTCCGGTTGACTGGCGCAAAGCCTTGAGGTCTGTTTTGCTCGTCACAATGGTTGTGGGGGAAAATGCGCGTCCTGGTTCCTGGCGACGTAGATATCGTGCGCTATCTCGGCTTTGGTCGCGACCTGTTTGAGCTTCCGAGTTCAAACACCTATGAGTTCGACTTTGGGCAAGTCTCATTCGTTTCACCCGGGTGGCTGCTCTCCGTTGGTTCCGCGCTTCGTGATTTTCGCGCACATCGGCCGGGCGCGAAGCGGAAGGCTACGAACTATAAGCACCTCGGCTACGCGGCGCATGTGGGCTTCTTCAAGTTCTTCGGGCTGACATACGGCCTCGCCCCTGCCCAGGCTGGCGGCAGTGACACGTACGTTCCGATTAGAGAGCAAGGCGTCGCTAACCTCATGGCGTTGGCTGCCGAGCGTCGTATGCATCCGGGGGAGGTGGTGGAAGAGGAGGCGAGACGCCTTGCCACCCTTCTTACGCGAGAGGAACAAGGCCCGCTGGTGGACACGCTCACCTATTCGCTTCGGGAGATTGTCCGCAATGTGGTCGAACACAGCGAGAGCGAAACCTATTCCGTCGCAGCGCAATACTGGGCTCAGAGTGGGACGGCAGAGGTCGCGGTTGTGGACCGTGGCTGCGGCATTCTCCAGTCACTGAAGGAAAATCCGAAGCTAAACGTCTCCTCAGACCTAGACGCCTTGAAACTTGCGGTGCTTCCCGGCATCTCTTCTAAAGCGTGGCGGCGCGGGCGTTCCGATGACGCTTGGGCGAACAGTGGCTACGGCCTGTTCATGACCCAGCGCCTTGCCTCACGAGGTGGTCGCTTCACGCTCATGAGTGGCGACAGTGGCGTCTCAATTGAGGGCTCTGCCCTTACGGAGATCAAGAGTCACAGTCCGGGGACGCTAGTGGTGCTTCGTCTTCGCACCACCGCACTGCGAGACCTGACAGAGCAACTCTCGACGTTCCGCCAAGAGGGGCGCGAGATCGCCAAGAAGGTCGGTGGCGCCGATCGTTTTGGCCCGTCGCTAGCGTCGCAGCTATTGCAACCCGCGTCTCATAAGGGAGGATAAGCGATGCTGGATGGCCTTGAGCGGCTCATAGATGCGGGTCAGCTTACCGTGGTTGAACGCATAGACGTGCCAGCACGTGAAGAACGACGGACGCCCATACCGGAAGCTTTTCGGAAGGGTCGCGTGGGGCAGTGGTTGGCAAGTGGTAACGCCGCCGACGGATCTCTCTGGCGTCATCAAAGCATGGCTCTTGCAGAGATCGAGCATGGCGCGAATGTCGTGGTCGCAACAAGCACCGCCTCTGGCAAGTCGCTCATCTTCCAGACGGCCATCCTGCGCGAGCTGCTCGATGGACAGGGCAAGGCAATTGTCCTCTACCCGCTCAAGGCGCTCCTCGCCGACCAGCTCAGCCGGTGGAAAAGTCTCGCTAAGGAAGTTGGCCTCCCTGACAGCGCTGTTGCAGAACTGCATGGCCAAGTGTTGCCTGATGAGCGGCTAGATGCGGTGCGAAACGCGAGACTGCTGGTCGCCACGCCAGATGTTGTCCAGGCTTGGTTCATGCGCCAGGTATCCGCGCCCGCCTTCAAGTCGCTTCTCTGCTCTCTCCGGTTCCTCGTGCTTGACGAGGCTCACGTCTACGAATCGGTATTTGGCAGCAACGTAGCCTACCTGATCAGGAGGTTCTTGGCCGCGCGCCGCCGCGCGTGCCGCGACAAGGGGGCGGCCTCACAGCTTCAGATCATCGCCGCCACCGCGACGATTTCGGACCCAGAAGATCATATGCGTCGGCTTACGGGTTGGCCCTTCGTCTCAATCAAGGAGGAGGAGGACGGGTCACCCACACATGGCCGCACGATTTATCACATCGATGGCCCCGATACCGGACACCCCGCTGAGGCCATGCTGACCGACATTCTCGATCGGGTTCTCGCTGAGCCCACCAGCGGTTCCTTTATTGCCTTCCACAATTCGCGTCAGGGCGTGGAGCGTGTAGCCAAGGCTGTCGATCAGGATGATGTGCTTCCCTATCGAAGTGGCTACGAACTGAGTGATCGGAGTCGCATCGAGGAAGCACTGAGGGCGGGAGAACTTCGCGGCGTAGTATCGACGTCAGCCCTTGAGCTTGGCATCGACATAGCTCAGTTCCGACTAGGCCTCAATCTCGGGGTTCCCCAGTCTAAGAAGGCCTTCCGGCAGAGGCTTGGGCGGGTCGGGCGGAACGCCCCAGGCGTCTTCTGCGTGATAGCGCCCCGGCACGCCTTCGCTCGGTACGGTGCGAGCTTCAGGGACTACTATGAAGGGTCCGTAGAGCCCTCTCACCTGTATCTGGACAATAGGTTCATTCAGTACGCTCACGCCCGCTGCCTCGTCGACGAATGTGAGTCGCTGGGCGGCGACACCAAGGAGCCTCCCCCCGGGGTGACTTGGCCAGACACGTTCCGGGGGATCTATGAGTATGCGCGCCCAGGAGCACGTAGACCCCGCGAGTACGACTTCGTGGCTCAGCTAGGCGGGGACTCCCCTCATTGGAACTACCCGCTCAGGCAAGTGGGCGAGGCGAACTACAAGCTGGTTGAGGGCACCGGACAGTACTCCGAGCAGATTGGCGATATCGCCCTCAATCAGGCAATTCGGGAGGCCTATCCGGGGGCCGTGTACCTGCACCTCCGAAGCCCAAAGAAGGTGAAGGAGTGGCGGTCCGGCTCGTTCGAGCGAGCCATCCGGTTGGAGGCTGCGAAGAATTCCGCTCACAACCGACCAATTTTGAAGAAGGCGCTGAACGTCGGTCTGTCGGCGGATGAAATCGTTGAGGGCAGGCTTCTGACGGGACCGACAGGCTCTCTAGCCGAAGTCAATCTTCAGGTGACGGAGTCCGTTGAAGGCTTCGCGTTTGGTGGCCGGTCCTTCCTCTACCGGGATCTTAGAGCAACCGACCCTAGGATGACGCGAAAGCAGCGCGACTTCAGATCCACCGGCATCGTCCTCAAGATCGATGAGCCCTGGTTTGCTGGTAGCGGTGCTCCAGCGCTTGTGCGCCAGGCCATCGCTGGCGCCCTTGAGCAGCTCCTGCTTCGGGAGAAGAGCATCTCCCCTAACGACATCGACAGCGCGCACAGCCACATTGCCTTCTATGTGGACGGTGCCCCTCGGAAGGCGACCGATACAATTGTTGTCTACGATAGCATCTATGGGGGGCTTCGCCTCACTGAGCCCCTATTCACTGAGTTCCCTGACTTCATGGACAAGCTCGACAAAGCCGCAGCTATTGCGGGCGCGAACGCATTTGTTAGTGGAGACCTAGCGCAGAAGCTGAGGGCCTTTTTTGAGACCCTTACCTCAGGCGCCGGCGCAGCCATGCAGGCACCCGCACCTGGCGACGGGGAGTACGTGATCTACGCTCCTGGAAGCAGTGTGGCTGTGCTTCACAATGGCGTTCTGTTGGACAGGCTAATCGTAGAGCCAAAGCTGTTCACCCTCGGGAGCACCGAGATGCTCATGTATCGCTACGACACAGGCGGGCGCGGTGACGGATGGGTGCCGCACGACCAAATTCAACCGACGGGTCAGGACTGGTCATACGCCTACTGGAATCCGACAACCGGAGAGATTCGGACGCAGGATGAGCACGAGGAGGGCTCGTTTTAGGGGCGAGGGCTCTCAAGGGTGTGTCACCTTTGGCTCCCAGCGGCAACATTGAAAGCGCTCCCGCCACTATGGCTTAGCCCAGTCGACACGCCCCGGGCTGATTAGTGCGGCCGATGAACTCTCTCTCGCGAGCTCCGTCTGACAGCCTTCTGCCTAAAGAGGGGAAGTGGTGCCGCCTAGGTGACTCGAACACCTGACCTACGCATTACGAATGCGCCGCTC
>CAZXVO010000134.1:0-11820 GCA_964643835.1 uncultured Phenylobacterium sp.
CCCGGCCGGGGGGGGGCGGGGGGGGGCGCCCCCCCCCCCGGCCCCGCACGGCAAGGGATTTTGCCTCGCCGTACCTTGCAACACGCCCAAAGGGCGGAAGGGAACCGACGGAACAGCGCGTCGCAGAGCCCGTTTGTGTCCGAACCCGGGTGGGTGCCCTGACAGCGGCCCCTATTCCCCGCCTTCCAGCTCGCCCATGGCGCTCTGCAGGTAGTTGGCCTCGCCCAGGGACTTCATCAGGGACAGCTGGGTCTCCAGGAAGTCGATGTGCTCCTCGGTGTCGGTGAGGATCTCGCGGACGATCTCGCGGGTGGCGTAGTCGGCCGAGGCCTCGCACAGCTTGATGGCCTCGACCTGGTCGACCCGGCCGCCCAGCTCCACGGCCAGGTCGGCGGCCAGGCACTCGGCCACCGTCTCGCCGATCTTCAGCTTGTGCAGGTCCTGCAGGTTGGGCAGGCCGTCCAGGAACAGGATGCGCTTGATGAGCTTGTCGGCATGCTTCATCTCGCCGATCGACTCTTCGTAGGTGATCGCGCCGAGCTTGTTGAAGCCCCAGTTCTGGTACATCCGCGCGTGCAGGAAGTACTGGTTCACCGCGGTCAGCTCATTGGTCAGGATGGCGTTGAGCAGCCGGATGATCGCCTTGTCGCCCTGCATGGGGGCCTCCTGAAATCGCGGGGAATCGAGGTCGCAAGGTCCCGCCCTCGACCGGTGGAGTCAAACCTAACTTGGGATAGCCGGCTCGGCCGCGCCTATTCGGCGGCGTAGCGCAGCAGGTCGCGCTGGTCGTCGATCATCTGCTTCATGTCGCAGACGCAGCGGGCGCATTGCGGACGGGCGTCACAGGCCTTGAACACCTCGGCGGGCCGGCTGGCCCCAGCCTCGATGGCGGCGCGGACCTCGCGCTCGCGGATGCCATTGCAATTGCACACGTACATGGACGACGCGCCGCTCCCGACTGACGAGGCCAATCTAGCAGATGCGAACGCCGTTGCAACTCATTTGCAACTAGACGGGGCCGACAGCGGCCGTGAAATCATCTAGACGGAAGGCCATGTCCGAACCGATCTGCCGCCTCTACCTGATCACCCCGCCGCGCCTGGACGATCTCGCCGGGTTCGGCCGCACCCTGGCCCACACCCTCGACGCCGGCGACGTGGCCGCCCTGCAGATCCGGCTGAAGGACGTCCCCGACGACATCATCGCCGCCGCCGTCGACGTCATCGCCCCCATCGCCCGGACCCGCGGCGTGGCGGTGATCCTGAACGACCGCCCCGACCTGGCCGCCCGTTTCGACTGCGACGGGGTCCATATCGGCCAGTCGGACGGCACGCTCGCCGAGGCGCGCCGCATCGTGGGCAAGGAGCGCATGGTCGGCGTCACCTGTCACGACAGCCGCCACCTGGCCATGGAGGCCGCCGAGGGCGGGGCGGACTATGTCGCCTTCGGCGCCTTCTTCCCCACCACCACCAAGGACGCGCCCACCCAGGCCGAGCCGGAGATCCTGTCCATCTGGCAGGAGACCATGGAGGTCCCCTGCGTCGCCATCGGCGGGATCACCGCCGACAACGCCGAGGGCCTGGCCGCCGCCGGCGCCGACTTCCTGGCCGTCTCGGCCGGGGTCTGGAGCCACGCTGAAGGCCCCGAGGCCGCCGTGAAGGCGCTCAACGCCGCCATCGCCCGGGGCCTGGCGGCACGGGGCTAGCCCTTACGGTGTCATCCCCCATGGAGCGGCGAAGCCGCGGAAGTGCGGGCCCCAGAAACACCGCCCTCACCCGCAAACCCCCGCGCATATGGGTCCCGGACAAGCCGCTCTCGCGGCTTTCCGGGACGCCACCCTTGGGCGAACCGAGGGGTGGACAAACCGCGACCTTGCCTTAAGGCCTTGCCGCGACTAGGTTCCGCGCCCTCATGTCGACCCAATCCGCCCTTCTCAAGGTCATGTCCGACGCCGCCCGCAACGCGGCCCGGGGTCTCAATCGCGACTTCGGCGAGCTCGCCGAACTGCAGGTGTCCCGCAAGGGCGCCGCCGACTATGTGTCGGCCGCAGATATCAAGGCCGAGCAGGTGCTGTTCGAAGCCCTGAGCAAGGCGCGCCCCGGCTACGGCTTCCTCGGCGAAGAGCGGGGCATGATCGAGGGCACCGACAAGACCCACACCTGGATCGTCGACCCGCTCGACGGCACCACCAACTTCCTGCACGCGATCCCGCACTTTGCGATCAACATCGCCCTGCAGCGCGAGGGCGCGGTGGTCGCGGCGGTGACCTACAACCCGATCACCAACGAGCTGTTCTGGGCCGAAAAGGGCAAGGGCTGCTTCGTCAACGACAAGCGCCTGCGCGTCGCCGCCCGCAAGCACCTGGACGAGGCGGTGCTGGCCACCGGCATTCCGTTCCTGGGCCACGGCCAGCACGCCAAGTTCCTGAAGGAACTGCACCAGATCAGCCAACGGGTGGCTGGCGTCCGCCGCTTCGGCGCCGCGGCCCTGGACCTGGCCTTCGTGGCCGCTGGCCGGTTCGACGGCTTCTGGGAACGCGACCTGAAGCCCTGGGACCTGGCCGCGGGCCTGCTGCTGGTCTCCGAAGCCGGCGGCAAGGTCACCGACCTGGACGGCGGCGAGGACGTGCTGGGCACGGGCTCGGTGCTGGCCTCGAACCTCGAGCTGCACCCCCTGGTCCTCGAAAAGCTCAAGCTGGCGGCTTAGGGCTACCCTACCCCCACGAACGTCATGGCCGGGCTTGTCCCGGCCACCCATCCGCGCCTGAGGTTCAGGCCGGGCGCAGTGGCGCCGCCGCGTTCTATCCGCTGACACGGTGATCATGGGTGGCCGGGACAAGCCCGGCCATGAAGGTATTATATATTTGTTTTAATTGAATATTATAAGCTTGCCGCCTGCCCACCCCCCATTCGTCCATGTTGACGTCAAAGGCGCGGGTCGAATTCGGTCGCCGAAATCCCGGGCCTCGTGAGACGATCACCTGAACGTCACAGTCGAAGCCTAGTGGGAGGCCCATGACCCTGACCCGCCGCGTCTTTACCGCGACCGCCGCCGCCGCGATCGCCACGCCAACCCTCGCCGCCGCCAAGAAGCCCATGCCCGTGATCATCGGCCACCGAGGCGCGTCCGGCGAGCGCCCCGAGCACACCCGATCCGCCTATCTGCTGGCGATCCAGGAGGGCGCGGACTTCATCGAGCCCGACCTGTGCCTGACGAAGGACGGTCACATGGTCGTCCGGCACGAGAACGAGATCGGCGGGACCACCAATATCGCCGCCCATCCCGAGTTTGCGGCCCGCAAGACCGCCAAGACCATCGACGGCGAGCGGATCGAGGGCTGGTTCACCGAAGACTTCACCCTGGCCGAGCTGAAGACCCTGCGCGCCCGCGAGCGCCTGCCCCAGGTCCGCCCGGCCAGCGCCGCCTTCGACGGGACCGACCCGATCCTCACCTTCGATGAGGTGGTGGCGATCGCCCGGGCCGAAACCAAGCGCACCGGCCGGACCATCGGCGTCTATCCAGAGATGAAGCATCCGTCCTATTTCGCCAGCGTCGGCCTGGCCTTTGAGGGCCGGATGGCGGCGGCGCTGAAGGCCGCGGGTCTGGACGCCAAGGACGCCCCCGTATTCGTGCAGTGCTTCGAGGTCGCGCCCTTGAAGACCATCCGCCCGCTCACCCGTGCGCCCCTGGTGCAGCTGATGAGCCTAGAGGGCGGGCCGGCGGACAACCCGTCCGTCACCTACGCCCAGATGGCCACGGCGGACGGCCTGAAGGCCATCTCGGCCTATGCCGACGGGGTCGGGCCGGAATGGAAGATGGTGGTCCCGGTGATGGACGGCGGCCTCGCCGCCCCCACCGCCTTTGTCGCCGACGCCCACGCGGCCGGCCTGAAGGTCCACCCCTGGACCGTGCGGGCCGAGAACATCTTCCTGCCGGCCAAGCTGAAGCGCGGCGCCGACCCGGCGGTCCACGGCGACGTGGACGCCCTCTACGATGCCCTGTTCAAGGCCGGGGTCGACGGCCTGTTCAGCGACTTCCCGGGCCTCGCGGTGCAGGCGCGGACGCGGTTCCTGAAAGCCTAGGCGTCCGTCTGCTCCGGCAGGGTCTCGGGCGCATAGCCCTCCAGGTCGGCCGGGTCCCAGTGGGCGAGGATGCGGCCCAGATTGACCTCGATCCAGTCGGCCAGGCCGCGCACCCGCTCGGCCACCTCCAGGCCCAGGGGGGTGAGGCTGTACTCCACATGGGGCGGGACGACCGGATGGGCGACCCGCAGCACGAAGCCGTCGCCCTCCAGCGCCTGGAGGGTCTGGGCCAGCATCCGCTCGCTGACCCCGCCGACCCGCCGGCGCAGCTGACTGAACCGCTTGGGACCCAGTTCCAGGGCCATGAGGACGAGCACGCCCCAGCGGCTGGTGACGTGCTTGAGCACCTCGCGGGAGGGACAGGCGTGGGCCATCAGGTCGCCGCGGGCGACGAGGTCCGACAGACCGTGGCGGGCGGGGGGAGCGGGCTTTTCCATACTAACATTTATGTATGTACTTACGAAAAGTAAGCAAGAGACCCAGATGGGCTGAACCACAACGGAGTTCAGACCATGACCCTCGCCATCACCGGCGCTACTGGCCAGCTTGGCCGCCTTGTCATCGACGCCCTCAAGGCCCGCGCCCAGGCCGACCAGATCGTCGCCCTCGTCCGCGATCCCGCCAAGGCCGCCGACCTGGGCGTGCCTGCGCGCGCCTTCGACTATGAGCGCCCCGACCCCGCCGCCCTGGCCGGCGTGGACCGGCTGCTGCTGATCTCCAGCAGCGAGTTCGGCCGGCGCGAACAGCAGCATCGCAACGTCATCGAGGCCGCCAAGGCCGCCGGCGTGCGCCACATTCTCTATACGAGCGTCCTGCGCGCCGAGGCTTCGCCCCTGGACCTGGCCCACGACCACCGGGTGACGGAGGACATGATCCGCGCCTCGGGCCTGGCCTACACCTTCCTGCGCAACGGCTGGTATCAGGAGAACTATGCCGGCGGCGTGGCGGGCGCCCTGGCGAATGGCGGCTTCATCGGGGCCAGCGGCGAGGGCCGCATCTCCGGCGCGGCGCGGGCCGACTATGCCGAGGCCGCCGCGGTGGCCCTGACCACGCCGGGCCACGAAGGCCAAGTCTACGAGCTGGCCGGCGACGAGAGCTTCACCCTGGCCGAATTGGCCGCCGAGGTCTCGCGCCAAGCGGGCCGGACCCTGGCTTACGCCAACCTCAGCGAGGCCGACTACGCCAAGACCCTGGAGGGCTTCGGCTTGCCGGCCCCGGTGGCGGCGATCCTGGCCCAGGCGGACACCGGCGCGGCCAAGGGCGGGCTGTTCGATGACAGCCGCACCCTCTCGCGCCTGATTGGCCGCCCGACCCGGCCGCTGTCGGCCTTCGTGGCCGAAGCTGTCGCCTAGGCGGCGGCGTCGCCGAACTGCAGGGCGGCCAGGCGGGCATAGAGGCCGCCCTTGGCGACCAGCTCGGTGTGGCTGCCCTGCTCGACCACCCGGCCGTCCTCCATGACCACGATCCGGTCGGCCTTGAGGACGGTCGCCAGGCGGTGGGCGATCACCAGGGTGGTGTGGCCGTCCATGGCCTGGTCGAGGGCCTGCTGGACCAGACGCTCGTTTTCGGCGTCCAGGGCGCTGGTGGCCTCGTCGAGCAGCAGGATCGGCGCCTCGCGCACCAGGGCCCGCGCAATGGCCAGGCGCTGACGCTGGCCGCCCGACAGGCTGCGGGCGCGCTCGCCCAGCGGAGTGTCATAGCCTTCGGGCAAGGCCTCGATGAAGCCGTCGGCCTGGGCGGCCTTGGCCACGGCGCGGATCTCGGCCTCGGTGGCGCCTTCGCGGCCGAAGCGGATGTTTTCGGCCGGCGAGCCGGAGAACAGCGGGCTCTCCTGGGCGACCAGGGCCATGCGGCGGCGCACCTCGGCGGGATCGGCCTCGCGCAGGTTCACGCCGTCGACCTTCACGGCGCCTTCGGTGGGGTCATAGAAGCGCAGCAGCAGGCGGAAGACCGTGCTCTTGCCCGCGCCGGACGGCCCCACCAGGGCCACCCGCTCGCCGGGCGCGACCCGCAGGTTGAAGCCCGACAGGGCGGGCAGGTCCGGGCGGCCCGGATAGGCGAAGGTGACGTTCGCAAACTCCACCTCGCCGGCGCCGGCCACCGGCAGGTGCTTGGGAACCGCGGGCGCGGCGATGCCCGGCCGGGCGTCCATCAGGTCGGCGATCCGCTCCATGGCCCCGGCGGCCTTCTGGACGTCGCCCCAGGTCTCGCCCAGGGCGCCGACGCTGCCGGCGGCCAGCACCGAGAGCAGGGCGAACTGGAACAGGGCGCCCCAGGTCATGTCGCCGCGCAGGCCGGCGTGCACGCCCAGCCAGAAGATCGCCACGACGCCGCCGAACACCAGGCCGATGACCGCGGCGGTCATGATGGCCCGGGCCGACATCCGGCGCAGGGAGGTCTGGAACGAGCTTTCCACCGCCTGGCCGAAGCGTCCGGCGCTGGTCTCCTCGCGGCCGAAGGCCTGGACGATCTCCAGGGCGTCCAGCGCCTCGCCGGCATAGCCCACGGCGCGGGCGAACTCGTCCTGGGTCGAGGCCGTCAGCTTGCGGACCCGGCGGCCGAACAGGAACAGGGGCGCGAGCACCACCGGGAAGATCAGCAGCACCAGCCCCGTCAGGTGCGGGCTGACGATCAGCAGCATGATCATCGCCCCGATCAGGGTCAGCAGGTTGCGCAGCGCGACCGAGACCGAGGTCGACAACAGGTTCTCGACGATCTGGATGTCGGTGGTCAGGCGCGACAGCACCTCGCCTGTGCGGGTGGACAGGAAGAAGGCCGGGTCCAGGGTCAGGATGTGGGCGTAGGTCGCCTTGCGCAGGTCGGCCACGACCCGCTCGCCCAGCTTGGTGACAAAGAAGTAGCGCAGGGCCGAAGACGCCGCGAGCGCCAGGGCCACGCCGCCCAGCAGGTAGAACCAGCCGTCGATGGAGGCGCCTGTGGCCTTGGCCGTGGTCAGGTGATCCACCAGCTGGCGCACCGCCCCGGACAGGCCCAGGGTCGAGGCCGTCGAGGTCAGCAGGAACACGGTGGCGAACAGGGCGTCAGACTTGTGCGCGCCCACGAAAGGGGCCAATCGGCCAAGCGCGCGGACGTTGCGGCTGCGGTCGCGACGCTGGGCGGCCTCCGACAGGTCCTGGGCCAGGGTCGCCCCTGCGCTGGGGCGGCCTTCCACCTGCGGCTCTACGCCCAAATCACTCATGGAAATCGCGCCCTTGCTCTCGCCCCGCCTTTTCCTGTATAGGCGCGGCTTCGTTCGCGCCCGCCCCCTCGGCGGGACGTCCTTTTTAGAACCGCCGCTCCTTTAGGTCGGATGACTCCGAAATGAAACAAGACACCCATCCCGACTACCACTTCATCACCGTCGTGATGACGGACGGCACGAGCTATCAGACGCGCTCCACCTACGGGAAGGAAGGCGCGACCCTGAACCTGGACATCGATCCGAAGACCCATCCGGCGTGGACCGGCGGCAACGCCGCCATGCTGGACCGTGGCGGTGGCGTTTCGCGCTTCAACGCCAAGTTCGGCGCCTTCACGCGCAAGTACGCGGCGGCGGCCCCGCGGCCGCCTCGACGCGACAGAAAAACAGCGCCGTGCGGACCCCGCGCGGCGCTTTTTCCTATTTGGACTCCAGACCTGAAAAAAGCCCCGCCGTCGACCGGCGGGGCTTTTGTTCGGGCCAGACGGGCGATCAGCCGCCGAAGGCGGTGCGCAGGCGGTCCATATGGCTGGCCACCGGGTTCGGGGCCTCGGACTCGCCGTCCTCGACATACATGCGCCGATCCAGGTGGCGGACCCGCTCATAGAGCCGCTCGGAACGATCCAGCAGCACCAAGAGACCCGACGGCAGGTCCTCGTGCGGCGGCGCGTTGCGGCAGACCTCCTCGGCGCCCAGCCGATAGCGGTCGTCACAGGCGGACTCCGGCGCCATGTCGCCCTCGCGCACCGCGCGCTGGACCAGCAGCCAGGACGCCACCTGCATCAGGCGCGTGGTCAGGCGCATGCTCTCGGCCGCATAGGCCAGGGCGGCGTTGCGCGACAGGAGCTTGGACTCCTGCCGACCCGAGCCGTCCAGGTAGCCGGCGGTCTCCTCGACCATGTCCATGCCTTCCTGGAAGGTCCGGTCGAACAGCTCGGACTTCGCGAAATCCCGGATCACAGTGGCCCGAAGCTCGGAAGCCGGCGTGGCGCCTTCAATCATCAATTCGTCCCCGACTAAGTCACGCCCGGCGCGGAGTGCGGACAGGCGCAGTCATTTGACCTGCGACGCTGCAACCCCCGTGCCAAGCCTGCTCCCCTACACGTTTCAGTCCGCCCCAGGCCTGGGACCGAACAGCGCATCCGCCGCCGCGCGGCCCGCCTGCTTCTTGTTGATCTGGGCCTCGCAGCGGGCGATCTCGTCCTTCAGGATGCTGATCCGCTCCTGAAGTTCGCCCACGGCGTAGAGCTCCAGGTCCTCGCGGACCAGCTCGGCCAGCCGCTGGCCGCGACCGATGCGGGCGCTCACGGGCTCGTCCATCCTGAAGCCTCCTTCACCAGCCTGCCTCAAGGGACTATCTGAGCCGGGACGCAGCCCCGGCGCAAGACCACGGAGACCACACCCATGAGCCAATCGAGCTCCATGACCGCCATCGCCATCGAAGGCGGCCGCGGACCCGCCGAGGCCCTGAAGGCCGTTGAGATCCCCCGGCCCGTTCCTGGACCCGGCCAGATCCTGATCAAGGTCGAGGCCGCGGGCGTAAACCGTCCCGACCTGGTGCAGCGCATGGGCGCCTATCCGCCGCCGCCTGGCGCGCCGGACACCCTGGGCCTGGAGGTCGCCGGGGAGGTGGTGGTCGGCGCCGGCCGCTGGAAGGCCGGGGACAAGGTCTGCGCCCTGCTGGGCGGCGGCGGCTATGCGCAGTACGCCGTGGTCGACGCCCGGCACGCCCTGCCGATCCCGGCCGGGCTGACGGCGGTGGAGGCCGCGGGCCTGCCCGAGACCGTCTTCACCGTCTTCGCCAACGTGTTCGAGCACGGGAGCCTGAAGGCCGGCGAGACCCTCATGGTGCATGGCGCCACCTCCGGCATCGGGGCCACCGCGATCCAGATGGCCAAGGCCGCCGGCGCCAAGGTGATCGGCACCAGCCGCGGGCCGGCCAAGGCCGCCGAGGCCCTGAAGCTGGGCTGCGACGTCAGCGTCGACGTCAAGGCGCAGGACTTCGCCGAGGTCGCGAAGGCTGAGGGCGGGGTCGACGTGATCCTCGACATGGTCGGCGGCGACTATTTCGCCAAGGGCCTGGACGCCCTGAAGACCGGCGGCCGCATTGTCTATATCGCAGCCCAGGGCGGCGGCGAGGTGGCCCTGCCGATCTTCCGGCTGATGCAGAAGCGCGCCCTGGTCACCGGATCGACCCTGCGCCCTCGCGACGCCGACGAGAAGGCCCGGCTGACGGCGGCGGTGGAAGCCACCGTCTGGCCGTGGATCGCCGCGGGCAAGCTGAAGCCGGTGATCGACCGCACCTATCCCCTCGCCGACGCCGCCAAGGCCCATGCGGCTCTGGAAGCCGGCGAGGTGATCGGCAAGGTGATCCTGACCCTCTAGGCTTGGCGGTCTAGCCCTCGCCCTTCTGCGCCGCCTCGAAGGCGGCGCGGCGGGCCTCGGCCATCTTCTGGCGTTCGGCGCGCATCTCCGGATCCCAGCTGTGCCGGGGCCCGACGAACATGCCGCCGTCCACCAGCATATGGACGCCGGTCACGAAGGCGCTTTCGTCGCTGGCGAAGAACAGGGCCGCATTGGCGATATCCTCCGGCAGGCCCGGCTTGGCGATGGGCTGAGAGTCCGGCGCGGTCTGGGCCATGCCGGCCTTGATGGCCGAGGCCATGTCCGGCGTGGTCATGCTGGCCGGGGTGAAGATGTTAGTCAGGATCAGGCCGGGGCAGATGGCGTTCACCCGAATCCCGTCCCGCGCCACCTCGGCCGCCGCCACGCGGGTCAGGTGGATCACGCCGGCCTTGGCCACCGAATAGGCGATCGGCCCGGCGCCGGCCTGGGTCCCGGCGATGGAGGCGGTGTTGACGATCGCGCCGCCGCCGCGTGCTTTCATGTGCGGCAGGGCGTAGCGCATGCCCAGCGCCACCGAGCGCAGAAGCAGGTTCTGGCTGTAGTCCCAGGCCTCGCCGGTCATCTCGGCCAGGGTGTTGTAGGAGCCGCCGGCCCCGGCGTTGTTGAACAGGATGTCCAGAGCGCCAAACCGCTCGACTGCGAAGGCCATCAGCGCCTCGATCTGGGCTTCGACCATCACGTCGCAATGCTGGAAGGCCACGGTTCCCGGATAGCTGTTCGCCAGGGCCGCGCCGGCCGCGTCGTCGATGTCGCCGACCACCACCTTGGCCCCTTCGGCCTCAAAGCACTCCACGGTCGCCCGGCCGATGCCCGATACGCCGCCGGTGATCACCGCCACCTTGCCTGAAAGCCGTCCCATCCTGAGCCCCCCTTTGGGCATACTTGATCTTCGAACATCCCTTACAGCCCGGGACGGCCTCCTGCATACCGATTTCTAGAAATTGCAATTCACGCGCCACATACACGGCATGCGGGAGAAAATGACAAAACCTTAATGATCTTCGCAAGCTCCGCTTGACGCTCCGGAAACCGCCCCACAGTCTGAACCCAACGCGAATGATCGCGCGGCCATAGAGCCACTACACGGGGAGGCGACTACATGATCCGTCATAGGATTCGACTACTTGCGTCTGCATCACTGGCAGGCGCCCTGATCGCAGGCGCTGCGCACGCGCAGACCAACAACGTCATCGAAGAGCTGGTCGTCACCGCTGAAAAGCGGGAGCAGAGCCTGCAGGACGTGCCGGTGGCCATCTCGGCCTTCACCAGCAAGAGCCGCGACCTGGTGGGCATCAACACCATCCAGGACCTGACCAACTTCACGCCGGGCTTCGTCTACCAGTCGGCCAACGACCGGGCGTCCATGCGCGGTATCGGCCGCCTGACCAACGTCCACTCCGTCGACGGCGCCGTGTCGATCTATGTCGACGGCCTGTTCACCACCTCGACCGTGCTGGCCGGCGGCCCGCCGCTCGAAACCGACCGGGTGGAAATCCTGCGCGGTCCGCAGGGCACCCTCTACGGCCGCAACGCCATCGGTGGCACGGTCAACGTCATCACCGCCCGGCCGACCGACACCCCCTATGCCGAGGTCCGGGCCATCGCCGAGAACTACGGCGTGACCAACTTCCAGTTCGCGGCCTCCGGCCCGCTGGCGGAAGGCCTGCAGGTGCGGGTCTCCGGCTACAAGGCCGACCAGTCCAAGGGCTACTACACCAACATCGCCAAAGGCATGCCGTCCGAAGGCAACGTCCGCGACGAGTACGAGATCCAGTTCCAGGCCCAGGCCCAGATCGGTGAGAACGCCGAGTTCTGGATGAAGTACACGACCCTGCAGTGGGACAACCGGGGCGGCCCGGGCGCCCGCGCAGGCTTCCTGAACGGCCCCTATGAAACCGGTCTGACCGATCCGAACTACTCGATCGTCTACGCCTCAGCGCACGGCTACTCGCCGGAAACCGGCCTCGCGGGCGTCGTGCCCGGCAGCCTCCAGCAATTCAACGGCGTGACGGCGACCACCAACCCGGCCCTGTCCGATCCGCGGAAGTTCAACACCAACTATCCGCAGCACGTCACCCTGACCGACGTGCACTCGTTTACGGCGCACCTGACGTACCACATGCCGACCTTCGA
>CAZXVO010000135.1:0-8383 GCA_964643835.1 uncultured Phenylobacterium sp.
CAATTCAGGCCGACCGCCGGATAAACCGGCGGCGGTGATCTGACAGTCGGGAGAGACAGGAATGGCCAGAGTGGCGTTTGTCACGGGCGGGACTCGCGGCATCGGCCGCGCCATCTGCGAACGGCTGAAGGCCGATGGCATGTTGGTGGCGGCGGGCTATTCCGGAAACGAGGCGGCGGCCGCCGCCTGCGCCCAGGAGCTGGGCGTCATGGTCGTGAAGGGCAATGTCGGGGTCTATGAGGACTGCGCCCGGGCCGCGGAGGCCGTGGCGGCCGAGCTCGGCCCCATCGATGTCCTGGTGAATAACGCCGGCATCACCCGCGACGGCGTCTTCCACAAAATGACGCCCGAGCAGTGGAGCGAGGTCATCCGGGTCAATATGGACTCGGTGTTCAACATGACCCGCCAGGTCATCGAAGGGATGCGTGATCGCGGATGGGGCCGGATCGTCAACATCTCCTCCATCAACGGCCAGAAGGGCCAGATGGGCCAGACCAACTATTCGGCCGCCAAGGCCGGGGTGATCGGCTTCACCAAGGCGCTGGCCCTGGAGAACGCCAAGAAGGGCGTCACCGTGAACTGCGTCTGCCCAGGCTATATCGACACCGAGATGGTGCAGGCCGTGCCGGAGAACGTGCTTGCCAGCATCATCGGCCAGATCCCGGTCGGCCGGCTGGGCCGCGGCGAGGAAATCGCGGACATGGTGGCCTTCCTGGCCGGCGAGCATGCCGGCTATGTGACCGGCTCGACCCTGTCGCTGAATGGCGGCCAGTACATGGCGGGCTAAGGCCGCCTGTTTCCAAAAAGGCGTTGGTCGGGCGAGTGGGGTCAAAAATGCGCCCCACTCGCACGGCACCTGCATAAGCCTGATGATCGACACCTGTCTGGAGCCCGTCCGAAAGCCGGCCCTCGCCGTGGCCGTAGCCGCCGCGGCGTTGCTGGGATTCACCGGCCAGGCCTGGGCAGGTGGGGCGGAGATCCTGCGCGAAGGCCTGCTGGGCCTGAGGCCGCCGCCGGCGGATCGCAGCCAGACCCTGCCCACCGCCCGCTATGTCTCCCAGGAAGGTGAGACCTTCGTCTTCGACCGCAGCCAGCCCCGCGCCCTGCTGAAGTTCGACGACAGTCCCGAGGTCTGGGCGCTGAAGCCCCAGATGGCGCCGCGGGGGGACGTGATCTACCTGAACGACCTGGGCGAGCCGGTGCTGCGCGCGACACGGCTGGGCGGCCTGACCCTGTTCACCGACGACCGCCCGGGCGGCACGGCCGCGGCCCTGGCCGGCGGCGGACCGCCGATCCGGCTGCCGTCCATGGGGCCGCAACAGCTGCTGGAACGCCTGGCCCAGGCCAGCGCCCGCGCCAGTCGCGCGGCTCGCCGGCTTATCCCCTTCGACGCCGACGCCAGCCCCGGCTCCTTCGCCCTGATGGCCGACGCGGCCACCGTGACCGCCGAGGCCGTGGTCCGGATGGCCGGCCGCGACGGCGGCAAGGCCATGCTGGGCAAGGTCAGCAAGGTGCGGCTGGTGGAAGGTCATCGCCCCGGCGCAGAGCTGCAGCAGGGGGTCATGCAGATCACCATCGCCCCCGCCGACGGCCTGGCCGGCCGGCCGTCCAGCGAGCGCATCATGTCGGTGGTGACGCGCTAGAGCCCTTTAGGGGCGCGCCCGACCTAGCCCTTGAAACTGTCCTTGGCGGCGCGGATTGCGCCGAAGGCTTCGTGCGGCGGCAGGCTCGGGCGCAGCAGGGGCGCGCGCAGGAAGGGGTTGGTAGCCTTTTCCAGTCCGATGGTGGTGGGCACGGTGGGCTCGCCGCGTTCCCGCGCCGCGAAGATCTCGGCGGTGCGTGCGGCCAGGGTCGGATCGGCGTCCACCGACAGGGCGAAGCGGGCGTTGGAGGCGGTGTATTCGTGGGCGCAATAGACGGCGGTGTCGTCGGGCAGGGCGGCGAGCCGCTGCAGGCTGGCCCACATCTGGGCGGCGTCGCCCTCGAACATCCGACCGCAGCCCAGGGTGAACAGGGTGTCGCCGACAAAGGCGACCCGGTCCGCGGGGGCGAAATAGGACACGTGGCCCAGGGTGTGGCCGCCGGTGTCGATCACCTGGAAGCGGGTCTGGCCCAGCATCACCTCGTCGCCGTCCACGACCTTGCGGTCCACGGGCGTCAGGCGCTCCACCTCGGCCGGGCCGACGATGGTGGCGCCGGTGGCGGCCTTGATCTCGGCGTTGCCGCCCGCGTGGTCGGGGTGCCAGTGGGTGTTGAGGATCAGGTCCAGCTTCCAGCCCAGTTGATCGAGCGCCGCCAGGATCGGCGCGGCCTCGGGCGTGTCGATGCAGGCCGCCAGCCCGGTGGCCTCGTCACGCACCAGGAAGCCGTAGTTGTCGGACAGGCAGGGGAACTGGTGGATCTGGATCGGCATGTCGGGGGCTCCCCTTTGTGGCTTCCGTCCATCTAGGCAGGCGCCTGGGCCAAGTCGAGGTCGCCTTGATCGGGTTTCCGGCTAAACTGTTCCCCGATGCGCCGCGACGTCCTTGAGCTTCGCCAGTTCTATGCCTCGTCCCTCGGCCGGGCGGCGCGGGAGATGGCCGCGCGCAAGGTGGTCGAGGCCTGGGGCGATGTGCACGGCCAGGACGTCCTGGGCCTGGGCTATGCCACCCCCTTCCTGGAGCCCCTGCGGCCGGCGGCGCGCCGGGTGGTGGCGGCCATGCCCGCCCAGCAGGGCGTGGAGCTCTGGCCGGCCCAGGGCGCCAATCTCGCCTGCCTGACGCCCGAGGACGCCCTGCCGTTCCGCAACGCCATGTTCGACCGCATCCTGGCGGTCCATGCGCTGGAGGAAAGCCCTGACCCCCTGGCCCTGATGCGCGAGGTCTGGCGCGTGCTGGCGCCCACCGGCCGCGTGGTCGTGGTGGTGGCGGCCCGTAACGGCCTGTGGGCCAACGCCGAGGCCACGCCCTTCGGTCATGGCCGGCCCTATAGTCGCGGCCAGCTGGGCGAGCTGCTGCGCGAGGCCGAGCTGGAGCCCTCTGGCTGGACCCGCGCCCTCTATGCGCCGCCGATGGGTATGCTGGCCGGCTGGGCCGAGGGATTCGAGCAGGCCGGCTCGCGCCTGTGGCCCGGCTTCGCCGGCCTGCTGCTGATGGAGGCGGTGAAGCAGACCTTCGCCGTCAAGCCACGGGCCCAGCGGGTGCGGTCCCGGGTGGCCCGGCCTGTCCTCAATCCCCTGCCGGCTGGCCGGGCGCCTGTTTCCAGGGCGCCGGCCCACGCCGCCGTCGCGAGTCTCTTGGAGTCGGCGACAGAACGCCCTAGCCTTGGCCCAGACCTTCCAGTTGGAGATCCCCCATGAAAATGATCGTCGCGGTCATCAAGCCCAGCCGCCTCGACGCGGTGCTCGAGGCGGTCACCGAGGCGGGGGCCTCGGGCCTGACGGTCACCGAGGTGCGGGGCTATGGCCGCCAGCGCGGCAAGACCGAGGTCTATCGCGGCGCCGAATACGAGGTGAAGCTGCTGCCGAAGGTGAAGCTGGAGATCGCCGTGCCTGACGATATCGTCGAGGCGGTGGTCGAGGCCGTGGCGCGCACCGCCAACACCGGCAAGATCGGGGACGGCAAGATCTTCGTCCTCGACCTGGAAAAGGCCATGCGCATCCGCACCGGCGACACCGACGCCGCCGCCATCGCCGGCTAACGCGTCACCCGAAGAGGGGCGGTTCGGCCGGCGTGGGCGCGACCAGGCCGATAGGCGCCTCGCCGTGGCTCGCCGACAGGGTCGCCACGCCGGGCCCGGCCACCAGCACATAGGCGTCCTCGACGCCGTCGCCGTTCACATCCACCCCGACCCGCACGGCCGGACCGCTTGCGGTCTTGGCGAGCATCGACAGGTTCGAGGGCTCGGACAGGATATCGGCTACGGCGGTCACGCTGACGATGGAGGCCGCGACGCCGGAGGCTAGCACCAGCTTGTCGCCGGCTCCGAAGTCGAGAATCACGCCGGATGGCGTGGAAGGCTGCGACGTCGCCGCCAGGCCGAAGTTCGGGCTGCTTGTCGCGCGGGCCTCGATCACGAACTGGTCCTGGCCAGAGGTGCCGCGGACCACGCCGCCTTCCGCAACCGGGATCTTGCCGCTCGCCTGATCATTGGCCGGCCTGGGCGGCGCCTGGAAGTCCGGCCCTTTCGCTGGGGCAGGCGCTTCCGCCACTGGACCTGGCGCGGTCGCCGCCGCGGCGGCCGGTGCTGAGGTTGTCGCCGCCGCGACGCCTGTCAGGCTGCCGGCCGTGCGCAGGTGGGCGACCAGGTCGATCTCTGACGGAGCGAGGCTGTGCGGGGTGCTGGAGACGGCGTGGTCGGGCGAGGTCTGCCCGTGCCCGGCCACCGTGTCCGCGCTAGCCGATGCGTGAGGCAGGGTCGTCTCGGCCGAGGGCGCGGGGGTGTCGCTGTCCGGCTCCGGCGTCGGTGGGCGGACATCCAGGGGCGGCCCGTGTCCGCGCAGGGCCTCCTCGACGAACAGGGTGGCCATGACCAGGGCCAGCAGGGCCTGGGCCTTGCGCAGGTCCACCACGGTGGCCTCGGCGGCGCCCAGCAGGCGCTTGAGCGCGCTCCACAGGGTGTCGGTCCGGCGCACCGCGTCCCGGGCCGCGTCGTGGATCACGAATTCGCCGTCGATCCGGGCGATGTGGATCAGCACCTCGTCCCGCTCGTCCTGGATCACGCACCAGGGGTCGCCGGCGTCCGAGACGCCATAGGCGACCTCGACCCGCGCGCCCCGCGCCATCAGCCGCTCGGCCAGTTCGCTCAGGCGCGCGCGTTCCCCCGACGTCCAGTCGCCGACCGGGGCGCCAGGCGTGAAGGGGACGATATTGCTCATGCGCTGGCGCGGTCCTCGTGGGCGTCATCGCCGAACAGCAGGCGATAGAGTTCGGGCTCATAGTGACGCAGCAGGGTGCGGGCGAAGGCGCTTTCCTCCAGCCCCACCGCCTGGGCCCAGGCGGCCTGGGACTCGATCGGCACCCGGCCCAGCCCGCTCTCCACCTGGCTGACGAAAGTGTAGTAGCGCAGGCCAACCCGTTCCGCGAGTTCCGCCTGGGTCAGGCCGGCGGCCTCCCGCGCGGCCTTCAGCCAGCGCCCGGCGGCCTGGCGCAAGGACTTGGTGACGGCGGCGCGGGCCGGGTCGACCGCAGGTCTGGGCATGGTCGCGGAGCTCCGACGACAAGGCGGCTTGCGGGCGGCTCTCATCGTGTATAGTAATTACTGCACAAGTTTCGACGTCATGCATTAAAGATCGTGACAGCCGCAACATAGACCGAAATTCCAATTCCGCCACAGCTTTCGTTCGGATCCCCCATGCGTCTTCGCCTTCTCCTCCTCGCCGCGGCCTCCCCCCTTTGCATGACCGCGGCGCAGGCTCACGCCGAGACGGCGATCACCACGGCGGTGACGACGCCCCTCGCCACCGCCACGGCGGCCAATGGCGGTCCGGACGATCTGAGGGTGGCGGCCGCCGGCTCGGTGAAGCCCACCAGCGGGACGGCCGTCACTCTCAACTCCAACAACCGGCTGACGGTGGAAGGCGTCGTGGCGATCCAGAACGCCGACAACGCGACCGCCGTCCTGGTCCAGGGCGGCCGCACCGGCGAGGTCAGGCTGTCTGGCGCCCTCACGGTGGACGAGACCTACGAGCCTGCGGATTCGGACAAGGACGGCGACCTGGACGGCGCCTTCGCCAAGGGGACGGGCCGGTATGGTCTGCGGGTGACCGGCGCGGAGGCCTTTCATGGCGCGATCCTCAGCACGGGCGCCATCACCGTCGAGGGCAATGAGTCCGCGGGCATCCTGCTGGAGACCGCCATCGACGGCGCCCTGAAGACGGGCGGTGTCGCGGTGACAGGGGGCCGGTCCTTGGGGGTCCGCGCACGCGGCTCCATCGGC
This sequence comes from uncultured Phenylobacterium sp., assembly GCA_964643835.1. Taxonomy (GTDB): domain Bacteria; phylum Pseudomonadota; class Alphaproteobacteria; order Caulobacterales; family Caulobacteraceae; genus Phenylobacterium. The sequence continues at coordinate 5,917 of CAZXVO010000135.1, forward strand.
GGCGATGTCCTGGTCAACGGCAATGTCCAGGCGATCGGCAAGGAGGCGGTCGGCCTCTCGCTGGAGGACACGGTGGGCGGGCGGCTGGTCATCGACCATGCGGTCACGGCCACCGGCTATCGTTCCACCACTCGCCCGGCCGACATCTCCAAGCTCGACGCCGACGACCTGCTGCAGGGCGGCCCCGCCGTACGCATCCAGGGCGACATCAAGGGCGGCGTGCTGATCGACGCTCCGCCCGCCGACCTGGACCCCAAGGACGCCGACGAAGACAAGGACGGCGTTCCCGACGCCCAGGAGACCACCGGGACCCTGACGGTCTATGGCGCGGCGCCGGCCCTCTCGGTCGGGTCCGCCAGCCGCACGGTCCGGCTGGGCGCCGGCGCGGCGGGCTTTGGGCTCGATGTCCGAGGCGTGGTCCAGGCCCAGGGCGTCTATGACGGCGTGACGGCCACGGGCGTCCAATTGGGCGGCCAGGGCCAGGCGGTGATCCTCGATGGCGGCGTGCGGGTCTCGGGCCAGGTCATCGCGGCGGCGGCCAAGGCGGACGTCACGGCTCTGCGTTTCGGGGCCGGCGCCTCAGCGCCGATCCTCTCCAACAGCGGGACCCTGAAGGCGAACTCGACCGACACGGCCAGCGTCCAGGCGGTGCGGATTGATGCGGGCGCGGTCCTGCCTACGCTCAACAACACCGGGGCGATCACCGCTGGGGTTACCGGCGCCAAGGGCAATGCGACCGCGATCCTCGACGCCGCCGGGGCGATCCGCACCCTGACCAACACCAACCAGATCGCCGCCAGCGTGACCGCAAGCGGCGCTGACCCCGTGACCGGCCGGGCCATCGCCCTGGACCTGCGAGCCAATATCGCAGGCGTCACCGTGCGCCAGAGCGCCAACACTGCCAGCACCATCACCCCGGCCATCACTGGCGACGTGCTGTTCGGCGCGGGCGCCGCGCGGCTGGAACTGCTGGCCGGCAAGCTGGACGGCGCGGTGGCGTTTGGCGCGGGGGCCGACGTGCTGGTGATCGACGGTGGTGCGAAGCTCACCGGCGCCCTCACCGACGCCGGCGGGGGTCTTCGCGTTGACATCGCCAAGGGCCGGCTGACCGCCACCAACGCCCAGGCCGTGGTCCTGAGCAGCCTCAATCTTGGCGCGGGCGGCGAGTTGGTGATGAGCCTGGATCCCGCCGCCAAGGCCTCGACCCGGTTCGATGTGGCCGGCGCCGCCACCCTCGCCGCAGGGGCCAAGATCGGCCTGCGCCTGACCTCCAAGCTGACCGAGGCCCAGAGCTACACGTTGATCAAGGCCGGCGCCCTGACCGCGGGGACGCTGGACCAGAGCCTGTTGGGCACGACGCCGTGGCTCTACAAGGCGACCCTGCGGGTGGACCAGCCGCAGAACGCCGTGGTCGCCGATGTGCGCCGCCGCACCGCCGCTGAGGCCGGGCTGAACGCGGCTGAGGCCAAGGCCTATGAGGCGGTGTTCGCCAACTTCGACCGCGACGCCGCGGTGCGCGACGCCTTGCTGGCCAAGACCGACGCCGCCGGCTTCGCCAAGCTCTACGACCAGTTCCTGCCCGACCATTCCGGCGGCCTGTTCGAGGTGATGGCCCAAGCCTCCCGCGCCTCGGGCCGGGCGGTGGACCAGGATGCGCCCAACCTGGCCGGCGACGGGGTGCGGCTCTGGACCCAGGAGCTGGCCTTCATCGTCCGGCGCGATCTCGACCGGACCAGTTCCTATGACGCCACCGGCTTCGGCGTCGCCGGCGGGGCCGAGACCCCGTCCACCGACCTGGGCGTCCTGGGCCTGCAGACCAGCTTCCTGGGCGTGAATGTCGATGAGAAGGGGGCTGCGGCGGCCGAGTCGCTGGACGGATCCCTGCTCCAGGTCGGCGCCTACTGGCGCGGCGGATCTGACGGGCTGTCGGCGACGGTCTCGGTCAAGGGCGGCTACGCCTGGCTGAAATCCAACCGCACCGTCTCCGACGCCGCGCTCGGCCTGTCGCGCACTGCCAAGTCCGACTGGTCGGGAAAGACCCTGGCCGTGCACGCCGACCTGGGCTGGCGGCTGGAGGCCGGCCGGCTCTATGCGCGGCCGCAGCTCACCGCCGACTACTTCCTGCTCAAGGAGGACGCCCGACGCGAGACCGGCGGCGGCGCGGCGGTCGACCTGAACGTGGACGCCCGGACGGGCAAGCAGCTCGCCGCCTTCGCAGGCGTGACCCTGGGCGCGGACTGGAGCGAGGAGAGCGCCCTGGTCTGGTCGCCGGAGCTCACCCTGGGGTGGCGGCAGGTGTCCGGCGACGGGGCGGGGGTCACGACCGCCCGCTTCGTCGCCGGCGGCGTCGTGTGGCTCCTCCTGCGGGGTCCCGGGCGGCGCGTGGAGGTCCCCGTGCACGCGGCGATCGCGCCGACGGCCGCCCGCGCGCCCCGCTCGATCGGGGGCGCGCGGTGGCCCGGTGGCG
>CAZXVO010000135.1:8393-11767 GCA_964643835.1 uncultured Phenylobacterium sp.
GGGGGGGGGGGGGGGGGGGGGGGGCCCCCGCGCGCGGGGGGCCGCCCCGGCGGCCCCGCCTTCTCCATCGCCGCGCCGGATGCGAACGGCGGCGGCGCGGTGGCGCGGCTCGCCCTGAGGGCTCAGGGCCAATATGTCGACCTGGTGGTCGAGGCCGGCGGCGAGGTTCGCGAGGACTATCAGGCTTATGACGCCCGGGTCGCCGTGCGGATGGCGTTCTAGGCCATGGGCGGCGCGGAGCTTCTCTGTGGCCTAGCGGCGATCGCGGTGGGGATCGCCGACCTCGCCCGCCAGGAGGCGACGGAGGGCCAGCTGCGGTTCTCCGCCGCCATGGCCCTGTCCGGCCTGGTCACCGCCGCCGTGCTTGGGGTGGCGGACTGGCGGGCCATCCAGGAGACCCCGCTGATCGTGGTCGCCTTCATGGGGATCGGGGAGCTGGCCCTGACCTGGGTGGATCTGAGGCGCCTGCAGGGCCTGCCGCCGCCCTCCTGGCTGGCCTAATCGCGCTCAGGCGCTTCGCGTGCGGGATTTCGCCCGCTATGTACCTCTCCAGGCTGATGGAGAGCGCATGGACCGGCTGATCCTCGTACGGCACGGCGACGCCGAACGCGATTCCGCGACGGGCGACGATTTCGATCGTCGGCTGTCGAGCCGCGGACGCGAGGAGTCGGCGCGCATGGGCGAGACCCTGGCCGAGCTGGGCATGGTCCCGGACCTGGCCCTGGTGTCGGGCGCCGTGCGGACCCGCGAGAGCTGGGCGGCGATGTCGCAGGCCTTTCCCCAGGCCGAGGCGCGCTTCGAGGACCCGCTGTACCTGGCCGAAGCCGAGGTGATCCGGCGGCTGGTGGATACGGCAGGCAAGTCGGCCCGCACGGTGCTGGTGGTCGGGCACAATCCGGGCCTGCAGGAGCTGGCGGTGCGGATGATGCTGGAGGGCGGAACCAGCGGCGGGCCGGTGTCCCGCGCCCAGTCCGGATTTCCCACAGGCGGCGCGGCGGTCTTCCTGATCGATTCGGCTGGCCGGCCGCACTATGACGGCCTCTTCTATCCCCGCGACCGGACCTGATCCCTTGGGACGCATCTACAAGATCCTGCCGCGCGCCGACTGGGAAGAAGCCCAGGCGGCCGGCGTGTTCGATGGCTCGGCGGTGGACCACGCCGATGGCTTCATCCACTTCTCCACCGCCGCCCAGGCCCTGGAGACGGCGCGCAAGCACTTCGCCGGCCAGTCCGGCCTGGTGGTGCTGGAGATCGAGGCCGACGACCTGGCCGGCCCCGCCCTGCGCTGGGAGCCCTCGCGCGGCGGCGATCTCTTCCCGCACCTCTATGTCCCGCTGGAGACCCGCCATGTCCGCGCCGTGCATGAGGCGCCGCTTGGACCCGACGGCGCCCCGGTGATCGGAACCCTGCCATGAGCCTGCTGCACGACGGCGTCGCCCGCGCCCTACACCTGCTGGACGCAGAGGCGGCCCACGGGGTCAGCATCAGCGCCCTTGAGCTGGGCCTGGGGTCGCGCGCGCCGGCCTCTGAGCCGATCCTGGCCACGACGGTGGCGGGCCTGGCCCTGCCCAACTGCGTGGGCCTGGCGCCTGGCTACGACAAGAACGCCCAGGTGTTCGGGCCGATGCTCGCCTCGGGCTTCGGCTTCGTGGAGTGCGGCACGGTCACCCCGCTGCCCCAGGCGGGCAATCCTAAGCCCCGTCTGTTCCGCCTGTCGGAGGACCAGGCGGTGATCAACCGCATGGGCTTCAACAATGCCGGGCTCGAGGCCTTCGCGTCGCGGCTGGCCCGCCGCGGGCCGGGCGTCGTGGGCGCCAATATCGGTGCGAACAAGGACGCCGAAGACCGGATCGGGGACTATGTCACCGGCCTGACCCGGCTGTGGGGACTGGCCAGCTATTTCACCCTCAACATCTCCTCGCCCAACACGCCGGGCCTGCGCGCCCTGCAGACCAAGGCGGCCCTGGACGAGCTCCTGGGTCGGAGCATGGAGGCGGCCAAGGCCCTGCCGGCCGAGGGCCAGGTTCCCCTGTTCCTGAAGGTGGCGCCAGACCTTGAGGACGGCGAGGTGGAGGCCATTGTCGAGAGCGTGGTGGCCCACGGGCTGTCGGGGATCATCGTCTCCAACACCACCATCAGCCGGCCACCCCTGAAGTCTCCGCATGCGGGCGAGACCGGCGGCCTTTCCGGCGCGCCCTTGCGCGACCTCGCCCAGGCCATGATGGGCGCCTTCCACCAGGCGGCGGCGGGGCGCGTGGCCCTGATCGGGGCCGGCGGCATCGCCTCGGGCGCCGACGCCTACGCCCGCATCCGGGCCGGCGCCAGCGCGGTCCAGCTCTATTCGGCCCTGGTCTATGGTGGGCCGGGCCTGGTGGTCCGAATCCGCCGGGACCTGGCCGCGCGGCTGCGCGCCGACGGCTTCGGCGCCGTAGCGGACGCCGTGGGCGCGATCTGACCGGCGTGGAACTTCGCCTCCCGCGCGAGCCGGCCGTGCGTTGCCGAAGGTCCCGCGATGCCGTAACGGGGACAGGTCATGGCCGACGCCCCTGAGCCCCAGGCGACCGCGAAGCTGTCCCGGACGCGCTTCTTCTGGCCGGGCGGCCTGTCGGCGCGCCTGCTGATTCTCACCACCCTGTTCGTCGCCGGGGCCGGCGCCCTGGCCCTGCCGCTGACCATGGCCTCCTTCGAGGAGCAGTGGCTGCTGGACCGGGTGCGGGCCGCCGAGCTCGCCTCCCTGTCCACTGAGGTGGCGCCCGACCGGGGCGTGAACCAGCAGCTTTCCGACCAGCTCCTGAAGGGCGCGGGCGTCGAGACCATCGCCATCCAGGCCGATGGCCTGCGCCGGCTGGTGTTGCAGGGGCCGCGCCGGGCGCGGGCGCCCTATCTGGTCGACCTGCGCGACCAGGCGCCCCTGTCCTGGGTCGCCGCGCCGTTCCAGACCCTGTTCGGCGGCGAGGGCCGCGCCGTGCGGGTGATCGCCGAGCCGCGTTTCCGCCAGGCCGACTTTGTCGAGATCGTCGCCCCTGACACCGAGCTGAAGAAAGCCCTGGGCGCCTATGTCGGCCGCCTGGTCCTGGTCACGGCCTTTGTCGCCGGGCTGGCGGGCCTGCTGGTGTTTCTGTCGCTGAACCTGTTCCTGGTGCGGCCCATGCAGCGCATCACCTTCGCCATGGAGCGGTTCCGGGCCGACCCCGACGATCCTGAGGCCCACCTCGAGCCGTCCGGGCGCCGCGATGAGATCGGTCGCGCCGAGGTGGAGCTGGACCGCATGCAGGCGGACCTGAGGGTGGCGCTGAACGCCCGCGCCCGCCTGGCCGCCCTGGGCGAGGCGGTGGCCAAGATCAATCACGACCTGCGCAACATGCTGACCAGCG
>CAZXVO010000136.1:0-6621 GCA_964643835.1 uncultured Phenylobacterium sp.
GGAGCGGCGTTGACGTGACCGAGCGTCCGAACGAGACAAGTCCGATGTCCAGTCCTGACCCTGCGCCCCGGGCGCTGAACGCCTGGCCCAAGAGCGTCCAGGACAAGATCGAGACCCTGGCGGCGCGCCAGGCGGCGTTGCGCGCCGAGGTCCAGCGGGCGCAGAGCGATGAAGCCCTGACCCGGAGCAGGCTCGGTGTCGCGCTGCTGGACGCTCTCTCGGCGCGTTGCGAGGCTGAAGCCCGCGCCCGCGTCTCCATGCTGGCGCGCTGGCGGGCCCAGTCTGCGCCCAACCAGCGGCCCGCGCGCCGCAATCGCCTTCGTCGCCACGCTGAGCAAGTTCTGGCCCGGCTGGGCCGCGCCCCCCTGGTCGTCGCAGCCTCCGGTGTCTGGCTGTCCGGCGGCCGGGATCTCTCCGCCATTGAAGCCTATGTCGCCAAAGGCGCTGATCCGTCAGCCCGGCCCAATGCCGTATTCGACCCGGCCTTCTACCTCGCGCGCAATTCCGATGTGGCCGCACAGGGCCTGAGCCCGTTGGTTCACTACATCCTGCGGGGCGGTGATGAGCGGCGCGATCCGCATCTGTTGTTCCACACCGACTACTATCTGGAACGCCACGGGATCGACCTGGGCGCGACCGGACTTACGCCGCTGGAACACTATATGCGCATCGGCGCCTATGCCGGGCTGGATCCGCACCCCCTGTTCCGGACGGACCACTATCTCACCCAAGCGTCGGATATGTTCGAGGCTTCTGAGGCGCCTTTGGCTCACTTCCTCAGGGTCGGCGCCGACAGAGGGCTCAGTCCGCATCCTCTCTTTGATCCGGCCTACTATGCGTCCCAGCTTGGCGGCGAGGTTCCGGCCAACGCGCTCATGCACTTCCTGTCAGAGGGCTCGGCGCAGGGCCTGAAGCCGCATCCGCTGTTTGATCCGGCCTGGTTCGCGCAAGCCTATCCCGATTACGCCGGGCAGGAGGCCCTGACCGCCTTCGTCTGGCGGGGGCGGGACGCCCAGTTGTCACCCGGTCCCTGGCTCGACGGCGCCGCTCACGTGGCCCGATGCGGGGTCTCGCAGCAAGGTCTTGATCCGTTGACCGACTATCTGGGGGGCGGCGCGGGGCGGGGTGGTGAAAGTCTTCCCGGCCGGCACGTCGCCGCCTTTCTGGTCACCCACCCGGAGCTGGCCGCCTCGGGCCAGACGCCGCTGGAGCACTGGGCGGCGCGCAATCCTCCGCCCGTCTAGGCGGCGCCCAGCCGGGCCAGCTGCTCGCGAATATCCGCATAGTAGGCGTCCACATAGTGGAACGGGCTGAGGCCCCAGCGGTGTGTCTCGTCGGCCTGGCCGAGATCGCTGCGCACCACCGCGGCTTCGGGAAAGGCGGCCAGGAAGCGGGCCTCGTAGCGGCCAAGCAGGTCGTTGTGCGCCCGGATCGCCGTGGCTTCTCCGGGCAGGATCTCCACCTCAGGCGGGAAGGCCTGAATGCCGCCGTGCGTGTCGCGATAGGTCTCCGCCCAGCGGCTGGCGTGGAGAATGATCCGGCAGGCTCGCAGCGGCGTCAGGGCGATGACCGCAGCCATCTCACGGACGGCGTCGTGCCACAGGCGATCGCACCCGATCGACAGGCGCCGGATCCGGGTGAAGGCGTCTTCTGAGCCGGCCAGATAGCCGCTGGCGCCGAGCTCCCAGCTGCGGGTGACGAGGCTTTCCCCGGCCTGCAGAAGGTCGAACCGCTCGTCGATGAAGTCAAAGATGAGGTGCGTCGGACGAAACGCGATCAGGGTCTCCAGCGCGGACTTTTCGATGTCGGCCTTGAGCGCGCTGTGCTGCTGTCGCTTGAGGGGCGGTGGCGGCTCTGCTGTCGGGCGCAGGCCGGGCGGGCGCCGGGACAGCAAACTCGGCAGGCTCGTCCTGGCGACATAGTTGAGGTGCTTTGGCGTTTGGTCGGCTCCGGGCCAGAGGTCCCGTGTCACGCAGCTTCCGATGATGCCGATACGGACCTGGCTCACGCGGGAAACTCGCCGATTGTCTGCAGATGTCGATCCTGCGGGCGCGTCGGTCAGATCCCCGGGCCGGGCGACCCGCCGGCACGACAATTTCAGTCAACGCGAGCAGGCGATTGACATAATTTCGTCCCAAGACCAAGTGTCAACCCCCCCTTAAAAGCGTACAGGGCTTGATCGCAGCGGCGGACCTCAACTGCGGCGCGCGGCTTGGTCCTGTGGCGCGGTTGGGGTGGACGAACGGCCGTATGCAAGTGGTTTAGGTTGGTGATCCGCTGATGAAACTTCTCAATCCGATGGCCAGTCAACCCGACAACCCGCTCACGCGGGCGATCAAGCTCGGGTACACGCCACTGGCCGCGGCCTTCGGCTTCAGCCTCGTCTCCAACCTGCTCTATCTGGCCCTGCCGATCTACACCTACCAGATCTACGGCCGGGTGATGTCGAGCTCGAGCATCCCCACCCTGCTGGTGATCAGCACGGGCGTGATCTTCTGCTTCATCCTGTCCGGGGTGATTGACCACTACCGCGCCAAGGTCCTGGTGGCCTGGGGCGCACAATTGGACGCCCAGGTGTCCAAGGACGTGTTCTCGACCCTGTTCGAAGGCGTGGTGCGCGGCCATCCCGCCATGCGCTCTCAGGCCCTGCGCGACCTGGACACCTTCCGTCAGACGCTGACCGGTACGCCGTTCGGAACCTTCTTCGATCTGCCGTGGATGCCGGTCTTCATGTTGATCCTGTTCGTCATCGACCCGCTTGTTGGGGTGGTGACCCTGGTGGGCGCGGCCATCCTGCTGTTCGTCACCCTGCTGCAGGACGCGGTGACGCGACCGCTGCTGGGCGAAGCGAACGAGGCCGCCCTTAAGAGCTACGGCTTCACCGACGCGGCCCTGCGCAACGGCGAGGCGGTGCGGGCCATGGGCATGGTTCCGGCGCTGGCGGCGCGCTGGAGCATTTCGCGCCAGATCACGATGGACAAGAGCTCGATCGCGAGCGAAATCGCCAGCGTCCTGTCCAATATCAGCAAGTTTGCGCGCCAGGGCGTGCAGGTGCTGATCATCGCCATCGGCGCCTATCTGGTGATCGAGGGCAAGATCCACTCCGGCCTGCTGTTCGCCAATATGATCCTGGCCGCGCGCGCGCTGCAGCCGATCGAGCGCCTGGTCGGCTCCTGGGATGGGCTGACCAGCGGGTGGCGCGCCTATGACCGGCTGATGAAGCTGTTCGAAATGTACCGCCCCGAGAAGCAGGCGACCCAGCTGCCCAAGGCGCTTGGCCAGCTCTCTGTCGAGGGGGTGAGCTATGTTGCGCCTGGCGGCGGGCGCCTGATCCTGCACGGTGTCAACTTCTCCCTGCAGGCCGGGGAAATGCTGGGCGTGATCGGGCCGTCCGGCGCGGGCAAGTCGACGCTGTCGCGCCTGCTGATGGGGATCAATCCGCCGACCCAGGGCGTCATTCGCCTGGATGGCGCGGACATCTATTCCTGGAACCGCGCCGAGTTCGGCCAGAATGCCGGGTACCTGCCGCAGGACACCGAGCTGTTCGCGGGCACCATTCGGGACAATATCGCCAGGTTCCGGTCCGATATTCCCGACGCTGAGGTCATTCTCGCGGCGCGTATCGCCGGCGTCCATGACCTGATTCTCCGCCTGCCGGCGGGCTACGACACCGACCTGGGTGAAGCGGCCCAGGCGCTGTCGGCCGGGCAGAAGCAGCGCATCGGGTTCGCGCGCGCGATCGTCGGCGATCCCAAGTTCATCGTCCTCGACGAGCCCAATGCGAGCCTCGACGCCGAGGGCGAAGAAGCCCTGCTCGCCGGGTTGGACGTAATGAAGTCACATGGCTGCACGATCGTCGTCGTGTCCCACAAGCCGGGGGTCTTCCGTTCCGCCGACAAGATGCTGGTGCTGAAAGACGGGCGCATGGAGATGTTCGGCCCCCGTGACGCGGTGTGGGCTCGGGTCACCCAGGCCCAGCCTGTCCGCGCGGTGGAGGCGTCCCGGTGAAGCTCGATCTCGACACATTGAAGTCCAGGGTTCCGGCCATCAGCCGGCTGTCGGACAAGGTCCTGGATCCCAACCTCGACCAGCGGGTCCGCAAGGCCATCGGCGCCGGCTCAGTGGTGGTCGGGGTCTTTGTCTTCGGCATGATCGCCTGGGCAGCTGTCTCGCCGATCACCAGCGCTGTGGCGGCGCCCGGCGTGGTTCGGGTTGAGGCCAGCCGCAAGGTGGTCCGGCACCGTGAAGGGGGCACTGTGAAGGCGATCCAGGTCGCCGAGGGCCAGCATGTCGTGGCGGGCCAGCCCCTGATCGTGCTGAACGATGTCCAGGCGCGGGCCGCCGTTGATATCCTGCAGAACCAGTACGACGCCTTTACGGCCCAGTTGGCCAGGCTCCAGGCGGAGGCGACGGACCGTCGTTCTGTTGCGTTTCCGGCGAGCCTGATGACCCGCATCTCGGATCCCAGGGTCGCCTCGGCGATCCGGGACCAGCAGTTCCTGTTCTCCTCGCGGCTGCAGACCTTCGAAAGCCAGAGTGAGGTGCTGAAACAGCGTTTGGTGCAGATCCACAGCCAGATCAGCGGCGTCCAAGCGCAGCTGGACGCCGTCGACGAAACCATCGCCCTCACCCGCGAGGAACTCGCCGGCTACCAGACCCTCTATGAGAAGGGCTATGCCCCCAAGACCCTGATCCTGCGCTACCAGCGGACCCTGTCGGACTCTGCGGGGCGCCGCGGGGCGCTCCTCTCAGAGATCAACCGTCTGCGTGAGCTGAAGGGCGAGACCCACTCTCAGCTGATGACGCTGCGCGACGAGCGAATCTCCCAGGCCGCCGAGGGTATGCGGCAGATGCAGACCGGTCTCGCCGATGTGGGCCCCAGGCTTGCGGCCGCCCAGCAGACCCTGGAGGGCACCGTGATCCGGGCGCCCGACAGCGGCTATGTCCTCGACCTCTCCCAGCACACGGTGGGCGGCGTCATCGGCGCCGGCGAACTGCTCATGACGGTCGTTCCCGACAAGTCGCCCCTGGTGATCACCGCTCGGATCAAGCCGGACGATGTCGACAACGTCCACCCTGGCATGACCGCCAAAGTGAGGCTGACAGCCTTCGACTATCGCAAGGTCTCCCCGCTTGATGCGGAGGTGATCAATGTGTCCGCGGACCAGCTGACCGACGACAAGTCGGGGATCGGCTACTTCAAGGTTGATCTGAAGATCGGCCCCAAGGAGCTGGCCAAGCTTCCCGCGGGAGCCAAGCTGACCCCTGGGATGCCCGCCATGACCATGATCACCACCGGCACCCGGACGGTGCTGTCCTACGTGATCAGCCCGTTCACCGACACCATTGGGTCGGCTTTGAAGGAGCAGTGACTAAGCGCGATCGGGTATTCTGGCGGGAAGGTGTTCAGCAGTTGTTTTTGCTGTTGCGCATTTTCCGTGGTTCCGATACCTCTTCCTCGGGCTCATTTAACCTCTGCCATTGCTCCGCTGTGCGTAGAGGTATGGACCGCTGGGACCGCTCCATTCATCCGAATGGTGGCCAGGCGTTTCGGGGGTCCGTGTGACACATGACTGGAGAGAAGCATGGCTAGCTATTTTTTCGAGACGATCACTCCGGCGCAGGCTCTTGCCTTCACGCTCGGTGATACGCTCGTTTTCACGACCGCGGGTTCGAAGGCCACCGACGTTACGGTGAGCTTCAACGCCGCTTCGGGCGCTGACCCGGCCACCGTCGGCCTGACCTTCAATGGTCGTACGGTTCTGTTCGCGACCGCGATCCAAGGTTCGGCCGTTGCGGACATCGTGTTCGCTGACCCGGTGTCGCAACTGTTCATCGGTGTGGTCGGGAATGACGGCCCGGCTACCGGTAGCTCGTCGGCTGATGCATTCTACGGCAGCACCGGCGACGACACCTTCACCGGCGGCGCCGGTGTCGACGTTCTGCAAGGTAACGCCGGCATCGACAGCCTGAACGGTGGTGCTGGTAACGACATCATCTACGGCGGCGCGGGCAACGACACCCTGACGGGTGGCGATGGCGCCGACTCGATCACCGGCAACCTCGGTGATGACAGCCTGACCGGTTCGGACACCACCGCGACCGGCACCGGCGCTGACACGCTTCTGGGCGGCCAAGGCAACGACACCATCAACGGTCTGTCGGGCAACGACGTCCTGAACGGCAACCTCGGTGACGACTCGATCACCTCGGGCGCTGGCGTTGACACCGTCTACGGTGAAGCTGGCAACGACAAGGTTGACCTGAGCGGCGGCGGCGCCAAGACCGTCGATCTCGGCGATGGCAACGACACCATCACCGCCGGCGGCAGCTCCGCCGACTCGATCTTCGGCGGCGCTGGCACCGACAGCCTTCTGGGTGGCGGCGGCGCCGACACTCTGCAAGGCAACGCGGGCAACGACACCATCGACGGTGAAGCTGGCTCTGACAGCCTCTATGGCGGTCAGGACAACGACACCATCGCGACGGGCGACGGTTCCAACTGGGCCAACGGCAACCTCGGCAACGACAGCATCACCGGCGGCGCTGGCGCCAGTGAAACTGACACCATCCTGGGCGGCCAAGGCGCCGACACCATCGCCGGCACCGCTGGCGCTGGTA
>CAZXVO010000136.1:6631-11744 GCA_964643835.1 uncultured Phenylobacterium sp.
GCTGGTAAGGGCTTCCTGAACGGCAACCTCGGTGACGACTCGATCACCGGCAGCGCTCAAGCTGACTCCATCTACGGTGAAGACGGCAATGACAGCCTGAACGCCGGCGCCGGTGGCGCTGACGTCATCGACGGCGGCGCGGGCAACGACAACGTCGTGGCCAACGGCGCCGTGGGTGCGACCCTGTCGGGTGGTGACGGCAACGACGCGATCACCGGCGGCGCTGGCGCCAACGTCATCCTCGGTGGCGCTGGTAACGACGCCGTGACCGGCGGTGCGGGTGCGGAAACCGTCAGCGGTGGCGACGGCAACGACGCCATCACCTCGGGCGGCGGCGCGGACTCCATCAACGGCGATGCGGGCACTGACTCCATCACCGGCGGTGCGGGCACCTCGCTGCTCTCCGGCGGCGCCGACAACGACACCATCACCGGTGGCGCTGGCGTCGAAACCATCACCGGCGGTACGGGCGTCGACGTCCTCCAGGGCGCTGGCGGCGCTGACAAGTTCGTGTTCGCGGCTGGCGACAGCGTCACCACCGCGGGTTCGACCGACGTCATCGCCAACGGCGCGGCGGCTGACTTCGCCAGCGGCACCGACAAGATCTCGTTCGGCTTCGCTGGCACTGCCACGAACTTCGCGCTGATCAACGTCGGCACCTACGCCCAGGCCCTGACCGATGCGACCTCGCTGATCAGCTCCGGCTCGCGCGACATCGTCGCGGTTGTGGTCGGCGCCGACACCTTCGTGTTCGCCGACGTCTCGGGCAACAACACGGTGACTGCGGCTGTGAAGCTGACCGCCGTCGCGACCGTCGCGGCGACCGACTTCATCGCCTAAGCGCTACAAGACGAACCTAGACGTTTGGGGCCGCTCGCAAGAGCGGCCCCATTCTTTTGTGGTCAATCCCCCTGGGCGCTAGCCTACATCCCCCCGCCGAGCGCAGCCCGCCAGGGCGCCCCTCGCACCGCCGCTCCTGCAACCACTTCCAGTCCGGCACCTGCCTCCCGCCCTACTCTGCGGTCCGAGGGTCAATCGGCGGTCGCTCCGGGCGCCTCCTCATGGCCAGCCGGCCGACCGATCTACCGCGCGCCCCGAAGAGGCTCGCCGCTGGCTCGAGCCCCCAAGCCGCTTCTCCTCCTCCCAAAGTCCCGGCGCGGCGACGGCCATTCGGTCTTGAACACAGCCAGACCGCTGGCTTTGAGCTCCCAGGCCAAAGCTCTTGATGCCGCCCGTTGATCCAGACGAGGCCAAATGGAGGTCGATCGAGCCGCTGTAGCCCAGCAAATATCGACACATCGCCCGGAAACTTGGCGGGCGACTGATCAATGGCAGCTCCTAGGCGCCCTGGACGGCTCCCGGAGTCGATCCCCAGACAGCTCCCCGCGCCGGCCAGACACGGAAGAGCCGCGCCGGAACAGGCCGTGCGTCGGTCCGACAGAGGTCTGAAGAATTGGGCCAACGACCTAGCGCCGTCCCGCCTTGCAAGCGGTGCTCTCCAAACACAAAGGCCGGACGCGGATTCTGCAAATCCAACGCCCGGCCAAAGCGACACAGCCATGGAGAGCTAGGCTGACACAGAACCTTAAACCAGACTCGAGACAGACGAAAGCGAATCTCGCGCCTCAGGCGAGATTTCGACTCGCGTCACGCGCCCGTCTCGGCTAACAGCGCCGCGAGTCGCGCCTGGTCAGTCGCAAACAGATCCGTCAGATAGCGGCGGTCCTCCGCGGCCATCTCACCTGCGGCCTGACCTACATGCACACGGCGTTGGCGGCGAAGGCCCGGAGCCGGCGCGCCGACAAACGCGTTGAACCGTTGAAGCGTTTCCTGGGGCTCGCCATCCAGGCCCTCGTTCTGAAGCACCAACACCTGGCCCCGCGGAAACAAGTCGAAGATCCGCGCAAGCTGCTCAGCGTAGAACCCCCGCTCCACATAGGAATAGACCCTATGGCTGCCCCAGGGCTCGGCCTCAAACAGCCGTTGCCTGCCGCGCCGGATCGCAACCCTGAAGGGCGCTCGCTCCGCGCCTCGCGCGGTCTCCATGCGCCAATGCGACCAGGCCCGTTCGACGGGATCCCTCAACAGGCACACGATCCGTATGCCCGGATTGTAGTCTCGGATGCGCTCCATCGCTCGTGGCCAGTACATGTAGATCGGGGTCACCTCGCCGCAGATCTTCGCACCCTCGAGTTCGAACTTCCGATGATAGTCCGCATAGTCTCCAGAGCTCCAATCCCTGGATTCGTCATCGAAGAAGTGAACCTCCTTCTCGGGCGGTAGGAAGATAGCCGGGTCCTCGGACAGGTAGTCGAACAGCGCTGTCGTGCCGGCCTTTTGGGCTCCGACCACTATGAAATCGATCCGCTCGCGCCCGATCCCCATCAATTGCTCCTCCTCAGCGACTCTCGCGGGGCGGCTTCTCACTTCAACCCGAACGCAAAGCCTTTATAAGTCGGCTTAACCGCGGGCGCATATGCAGCCTTTGAGCCTAACTCCTCCAGGGACGACCCATTGATCACCATCATCGACGACGAGACCGGCGAAGTCACCGTCAAGTCAGGCGGGACCGAGACCCGCTATAGCCTGGCCACCAGCGAAGGCTTCGCGGCCGCCTCTCGGGCCTGGCTTCGCGCCACCTGGGACGCCAAGTACGTCTACGCGTTCAGCTGGATGGGTCGCCCGATCATCCAGCTACCGGAAGACATGGTGCGGCTGCAGGAAGTGATCTGGGACCTGAAGCCCGACGTCCTGGTTGAGACCGGCGTCGCCCATGGCGGCTCCTTGATCTTCTACGCCTCCCTGTTCGAGGCCATGGGCAATGGCCGTGTGATCGGTGTGGACATCGAGATCCGCCCCCACAACCGCGCCGCCATCGAGGCGCACCCGATGAAGAAGCGGATCGAGCTGATCGAGGGGTCCTCCACCGCCCCTGAGGTGTTGGACAGCGTCAAGGCGCAGATCAAGCCCGGCGAGAAGGTGCTGGTGGTCCTGGACTCCAATCACACCAAGCAGCATGTCCTGGATGAGCTTAGGGCCTATGGCGAGCTCATCGAGGTCGGCTCCTACGTGGTGGCGACCGATGGGATCATGGCTCAGGTCAAGGGCGGGCCGCGCACCGCCGAGGACTGGGACTGGAACAACCCGCAGACCGCCGTCCACGCCTTTGTGGCTGAAGATTCCCGCTTCATCGTCGAGGAGCCCAAGTGGCCCTTCAACGAGGGTGCGGTGACCGAGCGCGTCACCTACTGGCCGGACGCCTTCGTCAAGCGCATCGCCTAGGGCCGTCCCCTGACGAATGACCCAATTCGTCGGGAACCCCGGCTCGAATTCAAAAGCGTAGAGCGTGATGGCCACCCAGGCCGAGTTTCCCTACGGCTGTCACGCCCTACCGCCTGGAGCACTTTCCATGAAGACGGTCATCCTTGCAGGCGGCCTCGGCACCCGGATTTCGGAAGAAAGCCACCTGCGGCCCAAGCCCATGATCGAGATCGGCGGGCGGCCGATCCTGTGGCACATCATGAAGTTGTTCTCGCACTACGGCTTCAATGACTTCGTCGTCTGCCTGGGCTACAAGGGCTACGTGGTGAAGGAGTACTTCGCCAACTATGTGCTGCATAATGCTGACCTGACCGTCGACCTGGCCGCCGGCAGCCTCAGCTATCACTCAACCAATCACGAGCCGTGGAAGGTTACCCTGGTCGACACCGGGGCGGAGTCCATGACCGGTGGGCGGCTGCGGCGCGTCGCGAACTACCTCACCCCCGGCGAGCCCTTCTTTATGACGTACGGCGATGGGGTCGCCGATGTGGACCTCAAGGCCCTGGCCGATTTCCACGTGGCCCATGGCCGCCAGGCGACGGTGACGGCCGTCGCCCCGCCTGGGCGTTATGGTGCGCTCGAGATCGTCGAGGGCGCGGTCCAGCGGTTCATTGAAAAGCCCCCGGGTGACAATGGCCTGATCAATGGCGGCTTCTTCGTGCTGCAGCCCGAAGTGATCAATCGGATCGCCGGCGACGACGTGCCCTTCGAGGCTGAGCCCCTGGAATCCCTGGCCCGCGACGGCCAACTGATGGCCCGCCACCACGACGGCTTCTGGGCCGCCATGGACACCCTGCGCGACAAGAACCAGCTGGAAGCTCTGTGGGCGAGCGGCCAGGCGCCCTGGCGGCTGTGGTCGTGAGGCGTCCGTCGCCGGCGTTCTGGGCCGGAAAATCCGTCCTGCTGACCGGGCACACCGGCTTCAAGGGGGGCTGGGCGGCGCTCTGGCTTACCCGCATGGGCGCAAAGGTCACTGGCCTCGCCCTGCCGCCAGACCAGACGCCGGCCCTGTTCGACCAGGCCCAGGTGGCCGAGGGCCTCACCTCGCACCTCGTCGATCTCCGGGACGAGGCCGCCGTGAAGGCGGTGCTTGCGGGACAAGCCTTTGACCTCGTGCTGCACATGGCCGCGCAGCCGATTGTGCGGACCTCCATCCAGGATCCCGTCGGCACCTTCGCCGCCAACATCATGGGCACGGCCCACCTGCTCCAGACCCTGAGGTCCCAGTCCGCCCTGCAGGCCGTTCTGGTGATCACGTCGGACAAGGTCTACGCCAACGCCGAAACCGGCCGCGCCTTCGTGGAGACCGACGCCCTGGGCGGCAAGGATCCCTATTCCGCCTCCAAGGCGGCGACGGAGATCGTGGTCCAAAGCTACGCCAAGAGCTTCTACGCCCAGAAGAGCACGCCCCTGGCCACGGCTCGGGGCGGCAATGTGATCGGCGGCGGCGACTATTCGGCGGATCGCCTGGTGGCCGACATTGTCCGCGCCGGCCGGGTCCAGGCCCAGACCGTCCTTCGCCACCCGGAGGCGACCCGGCCCTGGCAGCACGTCCTCGACTGCGTCGCGGGATACCTGGTCTATCTGGAAGACCTCGCCACGGTGCGTGACACACCCACCGCGATGAACTTCGGTCCCAAGCCCGGCGGCCGCGAGGTCACGGTGGGCGAACTGGCCACCCAGGCCACCGCCGCCCTTGGCGCGCCGGCCTGGCGGCATGAACCGGACCCCAATTCTCTGGAGGCCAAGGCCCTGGGCATCGATGCGAGCCAGGCCCGCGCGCGCCTCGGCT
>CAZXVO010000137.1:0-740 GCA_964643835.1 uncultured Phenylobacterium sp.
GCCAGGGCCTCGGCCGACAGGATGTTGCGGGTCTTGTCGGTCAGCGGGGTGTGCAGGGTGATGATGTCGGCGCGGGCCAGCAGGTCTTCCAGCTCGACCTTCTCGACGCCCAGCTCGATGGCGCGCTCGGCCGACAGGAAGGGGTCATAGGCCACCACCTTCATCTTCAAGCCGTTGGCGCGGTCAGCGACGATGCCGCCGATATTGCCGGCGCCGATCAGGCCCAGCGTCTTGGCGTAGAGCTCGACGCCCATGAAGCGGTTCTTCTCCCACTTGCCGGCCTGGGTGGAGAGGTCGGCGGCGGGGAGCTGGCGGGCCAGGGCGAACATCATGGCGATGGCGTGTTCGGCGGTGGTGATGGAGTTCCCGAACGGGGTGTTCATCACCACGATGCCCTTCGACGTCGCGGCGGGGATGTCGACATTGTCCACGCCGATGCCGGCGCGGCCGATGACCTTCAGGTTGGTCGCGGCGGCGATGACGTCCTTGTCGGCCTTGGTGGCTGAGCGGACGGCCAGGCCATCATATTGGTCGATGATCTTCAGCAGCTCGTCCTTGGACAGGCCGGTCTTCACGTCGGCGTCGACGCCGCGCTGCTTGAAGATGTCGATGGCGGCGGGGCTGAGTTTGTCAGCGATCAGAACGCGGGGCATGGGGATTCTCGCTCAATTCTGACGTCATGGCCCGGCGTGTCCCCGCCCCCCAAGATAGCGGCAAAGCGCGGGGTGGGGCGGGGGGGC
>CAZXVO010000137.1:750-10193 GCA_964643835.1 uncultured Phenylobacterium sp.
TTCGCCGGTGATCACATCAACATCGCAGCCACGCTCTTCGAAGATCTTGGCGGCGTTGGGGTCCATCTTGTCGGAAATGAGTACGCGGGGCTTGGCCATGAAAGCCTCCTTTTAGCAATTGGGGGATGATCGGGCGGACCACGCAGGTCCGCCCGCAGGATTGGTTCAGGCCGCGGCCTTGACGGTCTTGTAAGCCCAGTCGAGCCAGGGACCGAGCGCCTCGATATCGGCAGTCTCGACCGTGGCGCCGCACCAGATGCGCAGGCCCGGAGGGGCGTCGCGGTAACCGCCGACGTCCAGGGCCACGCCCTCCTTCTCGAGCGCGGAGGCCAGCTTCTTGGCGAAGTCGGCCTGGGCGTCGTCGGACAGGCCGGTGACCCGGGGGTCGACCACCTTCAGGCACACCGAGGTGTTGGAGCGGATCGCGGGGTCCGCGGCCAGGAACTCCACCCAGGCGGTCTTTTCCACCCACTCGGCGAGGACGGCGAGGTTGGCGTCGGCCCGGCGGCGCATCTCGGCGAGACCACCGATGCCTTCGGCCCACTTCAGGGCGTCGACGGCGTCTTCCACGCAGAGCATGGAGGGGGTGTTGATGGTGGCGCCTTCGAAGATGTCGAGGCTGACCTTGTTCCCACCGTCCTTGTTCGCCTTGGTCATGCGGAACAGCTTCGGCATCGGCCAGGCCGGGGTGTAGCTTTCCAGGCGGGCGACGGCGCGCGGCGACAGGATCAGCACGCCGTGGGCGGCTTCACCGCCGAGCGCCTTCTGCCAGGAGAAGGTCACGACATCGAGCTTGGTCCAGTCGAGGGCCTGCGCGAAGGCGGCGCTGGTGGCGTCGCAGATCACGATGCCTTCACGGTCAGCGGAGATGAAGTCGGCGTTGGGGACGCGCACGCCCGAGGTGGTGCCGTTCCAGGTGAAGACCAGGTCCGCGTCAGCGCGAACCTTGGACACGTCCGGCAGCTGGCCGTAGGGGGCGTCGAGCACTTCCGCCGGAAGCTTCAGCTGCTTGACCACATCGGTGACCCAGTCCTTGCCAAAGCTTTCAAAGGCCAGCAGCTGGATCGGCTTCGGCCCCAGCATGGACCACAGGGCCATTTCCACGGCGCCAGTGTCCGAGCCCGGCACGATGCCGATCAGGAAGTCGTCCGGCACTTCCAGCACCGCACGCGTGCGGTTGATGGCGTCCTGAATGCGCGCCTTGCCCGGCTTAGAGCGGTGCGAGCGGCCGAGGACGGCGTTCTGGAGAGCTTGGGGATTCCATCCGGGGCGCTTGGCGCAGGGGCCGGAAGAGAATTCGGGGCGAGCCGGGCGCATAGCCGGCGTCGGCAAGGTCGTCATAGCGATGTCTCCCATCCTTACAGATGAGCAGCGCCCCGTTGGGGGGGCGTGGCCCGCCGCGCAGGAACGCCGGATTCGCAGGCAGCGCAAGCGAAACTTTGTGCAAAGCGAATTGACCGCAGTCCCGAGCGAACGGCCTTGGCCTGAGGGCCAGACTGTGATTCATCCGCAGCTTCAAGCAGTTGAGACCCCCTTGGCATGACCCGCCCCCGCCCCTCCGATTGGCTGATCCTGGCGTCACTGGTGGTGATCTGGGGCTCGGCCTTCGCCCTCTTGAAGGTGGCCGTCGCGCACATTCCGCCGGTCTGGGCCACCACCGAACGCCTGTGGGTCGCCGTGATCAGCTTAGGCGTCGTGGTGCTGCTGCGCCGTGAGAAGCTGCCTGGCCTGGATCACGGGGCCTGGAAATTCTACCTCGCCAACGGGGTGGTCGGCATGGCCATCCCCTTCGCCCTGTTCGCCCTGGCGGCGGAACGCATCCCGTCGGCCATGAACTCGATCTGCAACGGGGCGACGCCGATCTTCACGGCCCTGATGGCCCACCTGATCGTGCCCGGCGAACGGATGAACCGGATCAAGGCCGCAGGCGTGGGCTTAGGCTTCGGCGGCCTGCTGGTGCTGGTGGCCCCCAAGCTGGCCGGCGGCATGTCCCTGGAGGCGAGCGGCTTGCTGCTCGCCCTGGCGGCGGCGATCCTCTATGCGGTCTCCAACATCCTGGCCAAGCAGGCCCCGGCGGTCTCGCCCGCGGTAGGGGCCTGGATGATGTGCCTCTGGGGCGCGGTGGCCGCGACCCTGATCGCCCTGGTCATGCATGCGCCGCTGACGATCCCGCCGCTGGATTCCGCCTTGGCGGTGCTTGCCCACGGGGTGTTCCCCACCGGCCTGTCCACCATCGGCTGGATCTACCTGATCCAGCACCGCGGGACCTTGTTCACCTCAATGGCGGTCTATGTCGCGCCTCTGTGGGCCACCGGGGTCGGCATCACCTTCATGGGCGAGCGCCCGGACGCCAGCGCCTTCCTGGCCCTGGCCATCATCCTGGCGGGCGTGGGCCTAGCGACCTTCCACCCCAAGGCGCGGGCCTAGATCTCCCGCTTTCCAAGGCCGCGCCAGGTGACGAATGTGCCGATCAGGATGGCCAGCAGGACGCCCCAGCTGACGACGTTGTTCACCACCGCGAACAACAGATCCACGTGGCGATCCAACACCAGGTAGTAGGCGTGCAGGGAAAACTGCGCGGCTTGCAGCAGCATCGCGCCCCCAAGCCATAAACTGGTGTAGCGGACGGCGAGGGCAAGGAAGACGAGGCCCAGAGCGCCATCCAGCCCCAGCAGCACGAGCCCAATTTGCTCCTGTTGCATGGCCCTGACCAGGAACATGACCGCCAGAGACCCCGCAAGGTTCACGGTCGCGCCGATCCGCTCTGCGGGGCCGCCCTTGAACCACGCAAACGCCGTCACGAGCACGATGGCGATACGCAGGAGGTTGTGGAGATAGAACCCAGACATGAATGACGCCCCTAACCGGGATTAGGGGCGTCAACCAGTTAAACTATTGCAACCCAAGTTGGGCTTTAGCCGACTTCCCGCATGGTCACGGTTTGACGGGCGCTCAGGAGATTCTTGTCCAGCTCGCCGATCATCTTGGTGCGGATGCCGAGGCGCAGCTTGGCTTCGCCGAGCTGGCCGTGCACGCCGACCATGGCCGAGCGGGCTTCGCTGAGCGCGCGGATGGCGTCCATCAGCTTCACCTGAGCTTCGTCCGCGAACACCAGCGAGGCGTTCACGTCCTGGCGGGCCTTCAGCATGTCCGCCATCAGTTCGGTAGCTTCCACCATCGCCTTATCGACAGCGGCCTCGGTCGCGAACAGCTTGGTCGCGACGCGTTGGGCGACAAACGCCTTTTCCATCGGAGAACCCCTCCACCTGTGAATGAACTCACGAGGGAAAAGGTAAACCAGAGGTTAAGCAGGGTCCAGCGCGTTAACGCTTCATTAACCGCGACAACTGCGCGCAGAGGTTGAGCGTGTCTGGGGGGACACGACTTCGCCTTTTGCGCGAACGCGACGTTCTCAAAAAACGCCACCTGGAAGCGAAACGTTAGGAGTCTTGGCGTATCGGGCAAGCTTGTCTCGGACCGTGAGCGCCATGACAGAGAAGCTTAGAACGACCGCCGCGCCGCACACGGCCTCGTTCCATGCGCGGGTGGCCGGCGCCGCCCTGATCACCGCGCTTGCCGTGCTGGCCGCCGCGTGCGGCACCTTCATGCTGCAACAGTGGGCCGTCGCCCGCGAGCAGAGCCACGTCGCCCACACCGCCCTGGCGGAAATCACCGCCCAGGCCGTGGCCCCGGCTGTGGCCGCCCACGACGCCGCCGCCGCCTCGCCCGCCCTGAGCGCGCTGGCCCGCGCCAGCCAGGTGACGGACGCGCGCCTGCTGGACGCCAACGGCCGCGTCCTGGCCGCCTATCGCCGCAGCGGCCCCCAGGTCGACGATGTCGAGGTGATCCGCACCGAGGTGAAGCTGCACGGCCTGCGGGTTGGGGAGCTGGCGCTCAGCGCCCGGCCGCCGGCCTTCAGCGCCCTTCTGCCCCAGTTCATCGCCCTGACCGGCGCCCTGTTCTTCGCCGGGGTCGGCGTCGCCCTGTTCCTGGGCCGCGGCCTGGCCCACCGGATCATCGCCCCGGTGCAGCGCCTGTCCGAGGCCATGCACGACGTGGCCGCCGGCGGCGCCTTCCAGCCCGTCACCGCCAGAGCCCAGGACGGCCTGTTCCGTAGCCTGACCGACAGCTTCAACCACCTGATCGCCCGCCTCGACGAGCGCGACAAGGCGTTGAAGGCGACCCTGCAGGACCTCACCGTCGCCCGCGACGCCGCCAATGCGGCCAACGTGCTGAAGTCCCAATTTCTGGCCAATATGAGCCACGAGATCCGCACCCCCCTGAACGGAGTGCTGGCCATGGCCGAGGTCATGTCCATGGGCGACCTGGCCCCCGTCCAGCGCGAGCGCCTGGATGTGATCCGCCAGTCCGGCGGCCTGTTGCTGGCGGTGCTCAACGACGTCCTGGATCTGTCCAAGATCGAGGCCGGCAAGCTCACCCTGCTGGTGGACGATTTCGACCTGGTCAGCGCCGTGGGCCCCACCACCGACAGCTTCCGCCTGCTAGCCCAGCAGAAGGGCCTGGATTTCGACGTCCAGTTCACGGACGGGGCGCTGGGCGCCTGGAAGGGCGACGCCGACCGGCTGCGCCAGATCGTCGGCAACCTGTTGTCCAACGCGGTCAAGTTCACCCAGAGCGGCGGCGTGCTGGCCGCCTTTGACATCGTCCCGGAGAGCGGCGCCCTGCGCCTGACCGTGCGCGACACCGGGGTCGGCATCCCGGCCGAGAAACTGGCCAACCTGTTCGAGAAGTTCGTCCAGGCCGACAACTCCGCCACCCGCCGCTTCGGCGGCACGGGCCTGGGCCTGGCCATCTGCCGTGAGCTGACCCAGATGATGGGCGGGACGATCCAGGTCGACAGCCGCGAAGGCCATGGCGCGACCTTCCGGGTCGAGCTGCCCCTGGCCCGCGGCGAAGCCTCGGCCATTCCCGCCACCCCGGCCGAGGCCGAGAGCGAGCCGTCGGAAGGCGCGCTCCGGCTGCTGGCCGCAGAGGACAACCCCACCAACCAGCAGGTGCTGGCGGCGGTCATGGGATCCCTGGGCATCGACATCGACATCGTCCCCGACGGCAAGGCCGCCTTCGAAGCCTGGCGCGACGGGGCCTATGACCTGGTGCTGATGGATATCCAGATGCCGATCATGGATGGCATCGATTCCGCCCGCGCCATCCGCGAGGCGGAGCAGGCGGAAGGCCGCCGCCGGACCCCCATCGTGGCGCTGACCGCCAACGCCCTGTCGCACCAGGTGCAGGAATACCTGGCCGCCGGCATGGACGGCCATGTGGCCAAGCCAATCGAGATCGCCAAGCTTTATGAGGCCATCAGCCGGGCCCTCACCGAAGCCGCCCAGACGCCCGCGAGGCCGGCGGACAGCGCCGCAGCCTGAGCTGCCAAACCTGAACGCCAGACAACAAGCGCCTCAGATCGGCTTCAGCTAGCCCCGGCCATTCTCCCCTCAACGCCGCCCGACACGGACGGTCTGAAACGGAGAACGACCATGAAGAAGACCCTGCTCTCGCTCGTCGCCGTCGCCGCCCTGGCCGGCGCCGCCGCCCCCGCCGCTGCTCAAGGCTATGGCTATGGCTACGGCTACGGCAATGGCGGCCCCGGCTACGGCCACGGCGGTCCCGCCTATGGCGGCGGCGGCCAAGGCATCGTCCGCGGCGACAACCTCGAAGCCCGAATCGCCCGCGGCGTCCGCTCCGGCCAGCTCAGCTACCGCGAAGCCGCCAGCCTGCGCGCCGAACTGCGCCAAGCTGAGCGCCTGTCCTGGCGCTACCGCGCCGACGGCCGGTTGACCCGCTGGGAGCAGGCCGACCTGGATCGCCGCTTCGACTCGATCTCGGCCCGCCTGCGCTATGAGCGCCACGACCGGGAATACGGCTACGGCTACGGCCCGCGCCACTAAGAGAAACCTGAACCTGGCGAGGGGGGGGCTCAGCCGCCCCCTTTTCCATGTCAGGCGTCCAGGATGGTGAGTTCCGGCCAGCGGGCCTTTGCGGCCTCGGCAGTGCGCCGAAAGCCCGCCGTCTGGCGGATCGGATTGGGCCGCAGACGCAGGGCGAAGATGTCCTCCAGCCCAAACGGCGCGGCGATAGTCAACTGACCGTCGGGCTCAAGCCGAGCGCCGACCGCGAAGGTGGCGCTGGTGAAGCGGCTGAGCGCCTCCGCCGTGGAGGCGAGCGGCTCATAGGGTTCGCCGAACTTGCCCTCGAACCAGAGATGCACCCGCGCCTGATTGCGGACCTCGACCATCTCGCGCAGGGGCGGCTCGAACGCCGCCGCCACCCGTCGGATCACCCCGTCCTCAGCCTCGTAGGAGATGTCCGAGGCGTCGTGATAGCCCAGGTCATAGTCCTTGATCCCATAGTCCGGATCACGCCCAGTCAGCCGGTTCAGCACCCGCTGATAGATGGCGCCGGAAAAGATCAGCCAGTCGGGCAGATCCAGCCGCCGCGCCGTCTCCATCACCGTCATCAGGCTGGGGGTCTCGCGCAGGATGACCTCAAGCCGGGCCTCCAG
The DNA here is from genome assembly GCA_964643835.1 of uncultured Phenylobacterium sp. Classification (GTDB taxonomy): domain Bacteria; phylum Pseudomonadota; class Alphaproteobacteria; order Caulobacterales; family Caulobacteraceae; genus Phenylobacterium. The sequence continues at coordinate 7,274 of CAZXVO010000137.1, forward strand.
GCTCATGCCAGCCCCCGCAGCGGCCAGGCGTGGTCCAGCGGGCCGTGGCCGGCCCCGAAGCCCGGGGCCTGGCGGATCGCCTCGCCCACATAGGCCCACGCCTGGGCCACCGCCGCCACCAGCGGCAGACCCTGGGCCAGGCCGGCGGCGCAGGCCGAGGCCAGGGTGCAGCCGGTGCCGTGGGTGTGCCGGGTCTCCACCCGCTCGCCCTCGAAACTGGTCTCGCCGTCCGGCGTCATGAGGACATCGACCACCGTCTCGCCCGCCACATGGCCGCCCTTCATCAGCACGGCCCGCGCGCCCAGCTTCAGCAGGGCTTCGCCGACGCGGAACTGGTCATCCAGAGTCTCGACCACCAGCCCGGTGAGGGCGTAGGCCTCAGGTGCGTTGGGGGTCAGCAGGGCCGCGCGGGGGATCAGCAGGTCGCGGACCGCGGAGATCGCCTGCTCGGCCAACAACGGCGCGCCGCCCTTGGCCACCATCACCGGATCGATCACCGCCGGCGCCGGCGTAGTGTCCAGGATCTGCGCCACCCGCTCCACCGTGGCGGTGTCGCCCAGCATGCCGGTCTTGATTGCGTCGGCGCCGATATCGTCCAGCACCGCCCGAGCCTGGGCCTCCACGATATCCAGCGGGATCGGATGGACGCCGGTCACGCCCAGGGTGTTCTGCACGGTGATGGCCGTCACCGCCGTAGCCGCATAACCGCCCAGCGCCGTCACCGTCTTGATGTCGGCCTGCAGGCCGGCGCCGCCGCCCGAATCCGAGCCGGCGATGATCAGGACACGTCCTAGGGCTTTGCTCATGGCCAAGCGGTAGCGCGCGCGCGCGGCGAATGCATCGGGATTTACGAAGGAAGTTGTGGACCGCAGCATGGCGCCATGGACCCCGCCGACTTCGCCCGCCGCTTCGAAACCGCCTATGGCGACATCTATCTGCTCGCCGTGCGCCGGGTGCGCGACAAGCGCGAGCGGCTGTCGCCGGAGACCACAGCCTTCCTGCTGCACCTGGCCGAGGCCGGGCCGATGAGCCTGACCGAGCTGTCCCGCCATATGAGCCGGGCGCCGTCGACCCTGTCGGAGATGATCGACCACCTGGAGGCCAAGGCCCTGGTCAAGCGCCAGACCGATACGGCCGACGCCCGCCGCAGCCTGGTGTGGCTGACGCCGGAGGGCCAGGCCAGGCTGGCTGACGCGCTCAGCGTGCTGGAGCAGGCCCGGCTGGAGGCGGCGGCCGCGCGCCTGCCCCAGACCGATCGAGCGACTCTCATCCAATTGCTGGGCGACCTCGCCGCAGCGCTTCGAAAGGACACCCCGTGACCCACACATGTGAAAGCTGCGGCATGCCGATAGAGACCGGCCGCTACTGCGCCTACTGCGTCGACGAGACCGGCGCCCTGCAGGACTTCGACACCCGCTTCGGCCGCATGGTGGACTGGCAGCTGCGCGAACGCGGCGGCGACCGGGCCCAGGCGGAAAAGGACACCCTGGCCTATATGGCGACCCTGCCGGCCTGGCGGGGTCATCCCCGGGTCAAGGTTGGCGGGTGAAGGCGCATCTGGCCTGAGCCCCGCGCGCCCTGGTATGGGCGAGGGATGAGCAGCCCCCAACGCATCGCCCTCGTCACCGGCGCCGGCTCCGGCATCGGCCGCGCCAGCGCCCAGGCCCTGATGGACGCCGGCTGGACCGTCGTCCTCGCCGGCCGCCGCGCCGCCGAGCTGGAGACCACCGCCGCCCACGCGCCGGACCAGGCGCAGGTCGTCCCCACCGACGTCACCGACGAAGCCGGGGTCGAGGCCCTGTTCGCCGCGGTGAAGGCCCAGCACGGCCGGCTCGACCTGCTGTTCAACAACGCCGGGACCGGGGCCGGCGCACGGCTGGAGGATCTGACCCTCGAGGCCTGGAAGCGGGTGGTGGACATCAACCTCACCGGCGCCTTCCTGTGCGCGCGGGCCGCGTTCCGGATCATGAAGGACCAGGACCCGCGCGGCGGCCGGATCATCAACAACGGCTCGATCTCGGCCCACGCGCCGCGCCCCTATTCGGTGGCTTACACCGCCACCAAGCACGCGATCACCGGCCTGACGCGGTCAGCCTCCCTGGAGGGCCGGGCCTATGACATCGCCTGCGGCCAGATCGACATCGGCAACGCGGCCACCGAGATGACCCTGCGCATGAGCCAGGGCGTGCCCCAGGCCGACGGCTCCATGGCCCCCGAACCCGTGATGGATGTGCAGGCCGTGGCCGACGCCGTGGTCTACATGGCCGGCCTGCCGCTGTCGGCCAATGTCCAGTTCATGACGGTGATGGCCACCAAGATGCCGTTCATCGGCCGGGGCTGAGCAGCCGAACCAAGCCGGACCATTCGCCCTGTTTGCGCCCTCACCGGGTCGTGACGACGCCCCATTGCGCCCCGACCCTGGGCGCTTCGGGGGAGGCCTCATGCGCAAACAGGAGACCTCATGCGTTCCACCTATCTTCTCGGCGCGGCCCTGGCCGCCCTGATCGCGGCCCCGGCCATGGCCCAGACCGCCGGCTCCGCTCCCACCGGGGCGGCGACGGCGCCGCCGGCCAGCTCATCGTCCATGACGGGGGCCATGAGCTCCCAGACCGGCATGGCGGCGGACACCAGCGCCACGACGGCGGCCCTGGCTGTCGGCCTGGCGGTCAAGGACAACACCGGCGTCAGTATCGGTACGATCACCAGCCTGAAGCCTGAGGCCGGCGGCAAGCAGACCGCCACCATCAAGATGGGCGCCGACACCTTCGCGGTGGATACGGCCAGCCTGGTGGTTCAGGGCGACGCGGCGGTGGTCAATGCGTCCCAGGCCGAGCTGAAGGCCATGCTGGCCAAGCGCGGCAAGTAGGCAAGGCGGTGCCCCCCCCCGGGGGGGGGGGCCCCCCCCCGCCCCCAACGGCGG
>CAZXVO010000137.1:10203-11643 GCA_964643835.1 uncultured Phenylobacterium sp.
TGGGGGGAATGTTGCCCTGGCGGTCCCGCGGGGGTCGCGGGGGCCCCAAGCCCGTGGCGCTCGAAATCGCCGCACGGACGGGCGCCCCGTTTCGGGTTTGCTTATATTGCTGCGCACCGTAGCCTTAGTGTCCAGCCTGGGCGCAAAGGCGCTACTTCACGTCATATTGGAGTGCTAGGCCGCCCTACGCAGGAGTGTGGCTATGGTGCTGAACCCCATTCGGCTTTGGCGGCGCCGGGAACGGCTGCGGCGGGAAGCTGTCGAAGAGGCCCAGATGCTGCGTCGCCGCCATGGGGACGCCGCGCCGGCCGCCGCCATGACCAAGCTTGAGCGCACCGATCTCACCACCTGGCACCGTCAGGTGGTGGAACGCGCCGCCCGCCTGCTGGAGACGGGCGACGCTTGAGTTGGATCAGGCCGGGTTCGGCTCGGCGCCGGGCGGAGCGATGGCCGGGGTGATCGGCACCGCCACCGCCGGACCCGCCGGCTTCTTGGCGTCGGCGTCCTCGCGGCTGGGCAGCACGCCCTTCATCAGGCCGATGATCTCATCGCCCGACAGGGTTTCGTACTCCAGCAGCGACTTGGCCAGGGTCTCCAGATCGGCGCGGCGCTCGGTCAGGATGCGACGGGCCTCGTCCAGGCCGCCCTGGACCAGGCGGCGAACCTCCTGGTCAATCTTCTGGGCGGTCTGCTCGGAGACGTTCTGGGTGCGCGCCACCGAATGGCCCAGGAAGACCTCTTCCTGGTTGTCGCCATAGGCCACGGTGCCCAGCTCGTCCGAATAGCCCCAACGGGTGACCATGTTGCGGGCCAGGCTGGTGGCCGCCTGGATGTCGCTGGAGGCGCCGGCAGTGATCTTGTCCTTGCCGAAGATGATCTCTTCCGCCGCCCGGCCGGCCATCATGATCGCCAGGCGCGAGGTCATCTGGACATAGTCCATCGAATAGCGGTCGCCTTCCGGCAGCTGCATCACCATGCCGAGCGCGCGGCCGCGCGGCACGATGGTCGCCTTGTGCACCGGGTCGGCCGACGGAACCGTCAGGGCCACCAGGGCGTGGCCGCCCTCGTGATAGGCCGTCAGGCGCTTTTCGTCCTCGCTCATGGCCATGGACCGGCGCTCGGCGCCCATCATGACCTTGTCCTTGGCGTCTTCGAAGTCGCGGTGCAGGACCATGCGGCGGTTCTTGCGCGCCGCCATCAGGGCCGCCTCGTTGACCAGGTTGGCCAGGTCGGCGCCCGAGAAGCCGGGGGTGCCGCGGGCGATGGTCTTGACGTCCACGTCGGCGGCCAGGGGCACGTTCTTCATGTGGACGCGCAGGATGCGTTCGCGGCCGCCGACGTCGGGGTTGGGGACGACGACCTGGCGGTCGAAGCGGCCGGGACGCAGCAGGGCCGGGTCCAGCACGTCGGGACGGTTGGTCGAGGCGATGACGATGATGG
>CAZXVO010000138.1:0-11230 GCA_964643835.1 uncultured Phenylobacterium sp.
CTCCAGAAATAATTAGAGTCCGCCCCAGGAAAGGGACGGACGAATGAAGCGATCACGGTTCACGGAAGAACAGATTATCGGGATCCTGCGCGAGCAGGAGGCGGGCGTGCCGGTGGCGGAGCTGTGCAGGAAACACGGGCTCAGTTCGCCGACCTTCTACAAGTGGAAGGCCAAGTACGGCGGGCTGGACGTGTCGGAGGCGCGGCGTCTGAAGGCGCTGGAGGACGAGAACGCCAAGCTCAAGCGGATGCTGGCCGACGCCATGCTCGACAATGTGGCGCTGAAAGACCTGCTGGGAAAAAAGTGGTGACGCCCGCCGCGCGTCGGGAGGCCGCGGCGTACCTGCGCCAGGCCTACGAGATGAGCGAGCGGCGGGCGTGCCGGGTTCTGGGCGCGGATCGCATGAGCGTGCGCTACCAGGCCACGCGGCCTGACGACGATGTCCTGCGCGAGCGGCTCAAGGTCCTGGCCCAGGAGCGTCGCCGGTTCGGCTATCGCCGGCTGCACGTGCTGCTGAGGCGCGAGGGCCATGCGGTCAACAAGAAGCGGGTCCAGCGGCTCTATCGCGAGGAAAGGCTGACCGTGCGCCGGCGGGGCGGGCGCAAGCGGGCGATCGGCACGCGGCGGCCCCTGGAGGTCCCGCTGGCGCCCAACCAGCGCTGGAGCCTGGACTTCGTGTCCGACCAGATGACCGACGGGCGCCGGTTCCGTATCCTGACGGTGATCGACAACTGCACGCGCGAATGCCTGGCCCTGGTGGCCGACACCTCGCTGTCAGGCGCTCGGGTGGCGCGCGAGCTGGACGCCATCATCGCCCAGCGCGGACGGCGGCCCGACACCATCGTCAGCGACAATGGGACCGAATACACCTCCAACGCCATCCTGGCCTGGACCGACAACAGCGGCGTGGGCTGGCACTACATCGCGCCGGGCAAGCCCCAGCAGAACGGCTTCAACGAGAGCTTCAATGGCCGACTGCGCGACGAACTGCTGAACGAGACCCTGTTCAAGTCCTTGCCTCACGCCCGCGCCGTGCTGGAAACCTGGCGGCGCGACTACAACGAGCGCCGGCCCCACTCCAAGCTCGGCTGGATGACGCCCAGGGAGTACGCCAGCGCCTTCTGCGGAGAGACCGGCCGGCACGCTGCGCAGGCTGATAGCTCCGCGCACCGGCCTCTTGCCACCCACCACGACCAAGGCTCAAATCAACCCAGGACTCTCGTTATCGCTGGATGAGAAATGGGGGTCACGTCAATCGCCATCAGGGCCAGAGGCTCCTCCCGCGTTCCACCGCCATTGTTCTGCACGATGCGCGGCCACAGACCACCCTCGACCACGATCGCCACATGCGGCCGGCCGCCGGGCAAGGTCCGCCAGGTCAACAGATCGCCAGGCCGAAGCGGCCCGCTGAAATCCACCCCCAGCCGCCAGCGGTCAGCTTCCCACAGCCTCGCGCCCCGCCGCCGCCAGAAGGTCTCCAGGTTCGGGACCCGGCGATGATCGATATTGGCGTCCGGCCGCTTCAGCCCCCAGGTCGCGGGATAGGCCGCGAAGTCGCCGGCCATGTCCTCGTGGATCAGTTGCTGCAGGTCCAGCCCCCAGGCGTCCCGCACCGCCCGCACCACCACATCGGCGCAGACCCCGGTCCCACGCGGCACGTCCCCACCCGGATAGGCAAGCTTGCGATAGGCGGGATCATAGCCGGTGGTCACCCCCACCTGCCTCCGCGCCGCCGCGGCCAGGCGCTCCCCCGGCGTCGCGGCCTGAACCGCCGGCGCTGCCAGTCCCACACCCAGTCCAACCAGCACCACACGCCGCGAAGGGGTCATGGCAGCTCCCAAAGCCAAGACGTCCAGCCTGCCTCAAACAGGATTGAGGCGAAACCTCCCCCTCCCCTACAACACCCTACTCAGCCGGCGTCAGGCGGATATCCAGCCGCCGCCCCACCGCCGCCGCATAGCGCATGACCATCGCTAGGCTCGGCATGTGATGCGCGTTCTCCAGCCTGGCGACCGCCGACTGGGTCGTGCCGATCCTGGCCGCCAGCTCGCCCTGGGTCAGCCCGGCTTCATGCCGCGCCTCAACCATGGCGCCCACCAGCTCATAGACCGGCCCCAGGCGCTCATACTCGGCGGCCACCTCGGGGTTGGTCAGCATCTCTGCCTTGAGATCGGCGAAGCGGATCACGGCTGGATCTCCTCCAGGCGGCGCCTGGCAACGCCAGGGTCACCGTCCATGTTCTCTTCAAAGACGCGCAATCGAAGAACCCCGCTGACCCGCTCACAATCTAGCAGCGAGCGGGGACGGAACGGTTTCTGAAGAGACGGTGGTTAAAATGGCTACGACAACTGGTACCAAGAAATCGCTCGAAGACTAGTATATCTGCCCTACCCGGCCCGCACCTGCGGTTCGATTGCTTCACCGGTTATACGCATCCACAAGGTTGACCGCTTCCTAGTTGCCTCTCTTCCCAGCCAAAAATACACAGCGGCTACACAAACTAGGGCGGGGGCCGCCACTAAACATGCAACCATCGCGGCCGCAGTCAAATGATCGGCAAATGCAGCGTTGGTGAGTATACCAGCGGCCAAGGCAATCAAGGCTGATCCGACCGAAAAGAACGCGGTTGATTGTGTGTTCAGGGTGGCCAGAGACTCCATTTCCGTTTCATGTACTGGGTAGCACTTCATTGTGCGCCCCATGTATTCGGACTGAAACGTCGCCCCAACTGCGGCGCTTGGAACTGACGGGGAACCACCCTCCATTCTAACCTCCAATCTTAGTCGGAGGTTGAAGGCCGGTAAGTGCATTCATGGGAATATTTGGCTGACTTGATGGGCCAGTGACTGGGACCACCGGCCCCGCGACCCCAATCATGGCGGCGCCAAAGAACATTGTGTGAGCGCAATTGGAGCAATGCACCGGGATAAAGGGAAACACGACAGTTCCTGACGAATATGAATCGTCAGCGTGGCGGGGCATTTTTACTATATGAGTGCCATACATCCAATTTGTCGACTTGCAGACAGGACAAACGACGGGCCCCTTCCAACGGGTCGCCATCCAAGTCTTGATCTTATCATAGTCGTCTTGCGTGAGTGCGCCGCTCAAATCAGGCATCGTTGCACCACCCCACCTTGTCAGCAGGCATCTTTATGCCGTTGCGGGAGGTGATTGCAAATTGCATCGCCGAACCGCCTTGACGAGAACAAAAAACGAACATATCGTTCCCGTCAAGCCAATTCCATCGTGAATACAGCACATTACCCCCGGCCGACGCCCCTTTGCGCCGCCGCCGAAACCCGTTCGTCCATGTTGACGTCAAAGCCCCAGCGCGTGGGGTTCAATACCCCCGCAACACGTGGCTAAAGTTGGCGGCTACTCCCGCTTCACCAGCCCGTCGGTGAGTAGGCGGCCCCACATCTGGCTGCGGAAGTCGGCCTTGATGCCGGCCTCGTCGTAAGCCGGGCTGTCCACCCATTCGAGGAAGGTCTGGCCCTGGGGCTCGCCCTCGGCCAGGTAGCGCTCGAAGGTGTAGTCCAGCACCCCGGTCTTGCCCTGCTTCACGTGCAGGTACTTCAGGGACAGCTGCTCCAGGGCCTCGCGGATCGGCAGGCCCTTTCGGAAGTGCATGTAGAAGACGCTCATGATGCCGGCCCGGTCCGCGCCGGACTTGCAGTGCATCAGGGCCGGATATTCCAGGGTCTCGAACAGGGCCTTGGCGCCATGGACGCGGGCGCGGCTCGGCACCTCGCGAGAGGTGATGGTGAAGTCCACCATCTTCAGGCCCAGGCGCTCGCAGGCGTCCTTCTCCAACGCATAGAAGCTGGCGTCGAACCCGCCGCGCAGGTTGACGATGGTCTTGATCCCCTGGGCCTTCCAGTGCTCGAGCTGGAACGGCCACGGCTGGTTGGTCCGCACCAGCTCGTCGCTGATCCAGTGGGCGTTGGAGAACCTCAGCCGCAGATAGGCGTGGTCCTTCCAGAGGTAGTCCATATAGGTCGCGAAGCGGCCGCGCGGGGTGGTCAGGTCGAAGTCGGCCAAGGGGGGCTCCGGAAGTCTCTGGCCCCTAACTAAGGGCCTATAGCCGTGAACGGAAGCTTTGCGCGTCAAAGCCCCCTATATGGGCGTGGTCTTGACTTCACCGCGCCGACAGCCGACCCAGACCCCGATGACCGCCGCCGTACCCGAGCCCGCCGAGCTTTCGGCCCGCGACCTGATCGGGCGGGTCGCGCGGGTCTACCTCGCGCCCCGCTGGAAGGGGCTGGCCGGCGCCCTGGTCGCCGCGGTGGTGGTCGCCGTGCTGTCGGCCCAGCTGGTCCGCATCCTGGAGCCGGCGGTGAACGACCTGATGGTCACCCACAAGCCGGGCGCCCTGATCGCTATTCCGCTGGCCATCGCCGCCATGGCCATCGGCCGGGGCCTGGCCCAGGTGATCCAGGCCTCCCTGATCAACCGCATCGGCAACGCCGTGGTCGGCGACGTCCAGGTGCAGCTGTTCGGCAAGCTGGTCCGCGCTGACCTCGCCCACCTGCGCACCCAGCATTCGGGGGCCTACGTCTCCTCGGTGCTCTATGACGCCGGCCTGATCCGCGAAGCCGCCACGGCCGGGATCATCAACTACACCCAGCACTTCCTGACCGTGCTGGGCGCCATCGCGGTCATGGTCTCCAACGACCTGTGGCTGTCCCTGGTCCTGGTGGTCGCCGCGCCCGCCGCCACCGGCATCATGCGCCGCTTCTCCAAGCGCACCACCAAGGCCGCCAAGGGCGCGATGGCCGAGACCTCGGCCCTGTCGACGGCGATCATGGAAAGCCTGGACGGCGTCCGGGTGGTCAAGATCGAGAACCGCGAGGCCTATGAGGAGGCGCGCGTCGCCGAGGTCGTGGCCCGGCGGCAGGAGTACCTGGTCAAGGGCGCCAACGCCCGCGCCCGGGCGGCGCCGGCCACCGAGGCCCTGATGACCCTGATCACCGCAGGCGTCATCGCCTATGCCGGCTGGCGCTCGCAGTCGGGCGCTATGACCGTCGGCGCCTTCGTGGCCTTCCTGGGCGGCCTGGGCGTCGCCTCCCAGTCCCTGCGCCAACTCGCCAACCTGCAGACGGTGATGGCCGAGGGCATGTCAGCCGCCCGGCGCCTGTTCGCGGCCCTGGACGTCGAGCCCGAGATCGCCGACGCGGCCGACGCCGGCCGGCTCACCCGCGGCGACGGGACCCTGAGCTTTAAGGACGTCGGCTTCGCCTATGGCGGCGGCCCGGCGACCCTGTCCGGCGTGACCCTTGAGGTGAAGCGCGGCGAGACCGTCGCCCTGGTCGGCCCGTCCGGCGGCGGCAAGACCACCCTGCTCAACCTGATCCCGCGCTTCTACGACGCCACCGAGGGCCGCATCCTCTATGACGGGACCGAGATCCGGTCGGTGACGCTGGCGTCCCTTCGCGACCAGATCGCCCTGGTGACGCAGGAGCCCTTCCTGTTCGACGACACCATCCGCGCCAACATCGCCTATGCGCGCCCCGACGCCGCTCAGGCTGAGATCGAGGCGGCGGCCAAGGCCGCGGCGGCGCACGACTTCATCCTGGGTCTGCCCAATGGCTACGACACCCTGGTGGGCGAGGCCGGCGCACGGCTGTCCGGCGGCCAGCGCCAGCGGATCGCTATCGCCCGCGCGTTCCTGAAGGACGCGCCCATCCTGCTGCTCGACGAGGCCACCAGCGCCCTCGACACCGAGAGCGAGGCCCAGGTCCAGGCGGCCCTGTCGCGGCTGATGGCCGGCCGCACGACCATCCTGATCGCCCATCGCCTGTCCACCGTGCGCGGCGCGGACCGGATCTATGTGATCGACAAGGGCCGCATCGTGGAGACCGGCGACCACGCCGCCCTGGTCGCCGCCGGCGGCCTCTATGCGCGCCTGGCCCGAACCCAGGATCTCGAAGCCGAGGAGCCCGCGTGAAGAAGGTCCTGCGCAGCCCCGGCGTCCAGTGGTTCCTGGGCCTGATCCTGGCCGGCTATCTGATCCTGATCCGCCGGACCACCCGCTGGACCCATGTGGGTCTCGAGAAGGTCGAGCCGGCGCTCAAGTCCGACCAGGGCGCCGTCGCCCTGTTCTGGCACGGGCGCATCCCGCTGTGCCTGGGCATCGGCCAGATCTGGTGGCCCAAGCAGAAGCTCCGCTGCCTGGTCTCGCCCTCCTCGGACGGGGAGTTCATCGCCCAGGCCCTGGCCCGCGCCCGCTTCCCGGCGATCCGCGCCTCCTCCGCCAAGAAGGGCGACAGCGCCAAGGCCCGCGCCGTGGTCGCCGCCTTCCGCGAGGCCATGAAGTGGGTGTCCGACGGCGGGGTCCTGATCGTGACGCCGGACGGCCCGCGCGGCCCCAACGAGGTGATCGCCTCGGGCTCGCTGCAGATCGCCAAGCGCACCGGCGCCCCGGTCTATCTGATGGGTCTGGCCGCCGCGCCCGCCCTCCAGCTCGACACCTGGGACAAGGTCATGGTCGCCCGCCCCTTCGGCCGGGGCGCCACGGTCTGGGAAGGTCCCTTCCACGTCCCCGCCGACGCCGACGACGCCCGGATCGACGCGCTGATCGCCGAATGGTCGGCCCTGCTGTCCCTGGCGACGCGCAAGGCCGAAGAGATCGCCGGTTTCCGCCCTGCCGATTGATCCCGCGGGCCTGCGGTGAGAGATAGGGCCATGGCGCACGACCACCCCGGCCACCACCATCACCACGACCATGATCACCACCACGATCATGAGCACGATCATGACCATGGCCATGCGCATGGCCATCACGGTCACCACGGCCATTCCCATGCGCCCAAGGACTTCGGTCGCGCCTTCGCCGTCGGTGTCGCCCTGAACTTCGGCTTCGTCCTGGTCGAGGCCGGCGCCGGGATCTGGACCCATTCCCTGGCCCTGCTGGCTGACGCCGGTCCCAATCTCTCGGACGTGCTGAGCCTGCTGCTGGCCTGGGGCGCGACCGTGCTAGCCCGCCGCGCGCCCAGCGACCGGCGGACCTATGGCCTGCGCAAGGGCACCATCCTGGCCTCCCTGGCGAACGCCGTCCTGCTGCTGGTCGCGGTCGGCGTGATCGTCAACGAGTCGGTGCGCCGCCTGCTGGAGCCGGCCGCAGTGGCGACCCTGCCGGTGATGATCACCGCAGGCATCGGGGTGGTCATCAACACGGCCACAGCCCTGATGTTCATGCGTGGGCACGAGGACATGAACGTCCGCGGCGCCTTCCTGCACATGGCCGCCGACGCCGGCGTGTCCATGGCCGTGGTGATCGGCGCCGGCGTCATGATGCTGACTGGCGGCCTGACCTGGCTGGACCCGGTGCTCAGCCTGGGCATCGCCCTGGTCATCGTCCTGGGCACCTGGTCCCTGCTGCGGGAGTCGGCGGACCTGGCCCTCGACGCCGCGCCCAAGGGGATCGACGTCGGCAAGGTGCGGACCTGGCTGGCCTCGCAGCCCGGCGTCATCGATGTCCACGACCTGCACATCTGGGCCATGAGCACCACCGAGACGGCCCTGACCGTCCACCTGACCCGGCCGGAGAACGCCGACCCGGACGGCTTCCTGCACGCCACCTGCGAGGGCCTGTCGCACAAGTTCAACATCGGCCACTGCACCTTGCAGGTCGAGGTGGGCGACGCCGCCCACTGCCGCCTCTCGCCCGCCGAGACCGTGTGAGCGGCGCGCTTCTCCTCTATCGGGCCGGCACGGCCCTCCTGGAGCCATTGGCGCCTGTCCTGCTGCAAAGGCGCGCGCGGGCGGGCAAGGAGGACCCGGCGCGGCTGGGCGAACGCCTGGGCCGGCCCACGACGCCGCGGCCGGCGGGGCGGTTGGTCTGGCTGCATGGGGTCAGCGTCGGCGAGACCCTGTCCCTCTTGCCGCTTGCCAAGGCCCTGGGCGAGGCGCGGCCTGACCTGACCCTGCTGATCACCTCGGGCACCCGCACCTCGGCTGAGCTGCTGACCGGCCGGCTGCCCAAGGGCGCAATCCACCAGTACGCCCCGGTGGATGGCCCGGGCGCCGTCGCCCGATTCCTCGACCATTGGCGACCGGACCTCGGCGTCCTGGTCGAGAGCGAGCTGTGGCCCAACCTGATCCTGGCGGCGGACAGACGCGGCCTGCCCTTGGCCCTGGTCTCGGCCCGGATGACCCAAGCCAGCGCCGACGGCTGGGCTCGCGCGCGGGGCGCGGTGAAGCGGCTGCTGAACGCCTTCCGTCTGATCCTGCCCCAGGAGCCGGAGACCGCCGCCCGCCTGGCGGGCCTGGGCGCGACAGTGGGGCCGGAGCTGAATCTGAAGCAGATCGGCGAGCCCCTGCCCTGCGACGCCGCCGAACTCGACCGGTTGAAGGCGGCCTTCGGCGATGCGCCCGTGATCCTGGCCGCCAGCACCCATCCGGGCGAAGAGGCCCTGATCGCCCGCGCCTTCCGCACCGCTGGCCGCGACGCCCGCCTAGTGATCGCCCCGCGCCATCCCGACCGGGCCGAGGCCATCTGCGCAGACCTGGCGGCGGAGGGCTTCACGGCCGCCCGCCGCAGCCGGGACGAGGCGCCTGGCGACGGGATCTATCTGGCCGACACCCTGGGGGAGATGGGACTGTTCTTCCGCCTCGCGCGCGCCGTGGTGATGGGCGGCAGCTTCGTCGAGGGCGTCGGCGGCCACAATCCGTTGGAGCCCGCGCGGCTGGGCGTGCCCATCGTCACCGGTCCGCACGTATTCAACGCCCAGACGACCTATGAGGCGATGTTCGACGAGGTGGCCGCGATCCCCGCCGCCGACGAGGCGGCCCTCGCGCGTCACGTCGCCGGCCTGATCGACTATCCGCACATCGCCCGGCGCATCGGCGAGGCCGCCCTGGCCCATGCCGGCCGCCAAGGCCAGGCCCTGGACCGGGCGCTCGACCTCATCCTGCCGCTGGTCCCGGCATGAAGCTGCCGACGCCCCGCTGGTGGTATGTGCGCGAGAACGTCCCCGCGCCGGTGACCCGCGCCCTCTTGAAGCCCCTGTCCTGGATCTGGGCCTGGGCGACGGCCCGACGCATCGCCAAGGCGGTTCCGGTCGATCCGGGTGTGCCGGTGATCTGCGTCGGCAACCTGACCGCCGGCGGGGTCGGCAAGACGCCGGTGGTGCGCGAACTGCTGCGCCGCCTGCGCGGCCAGGGGATCGAGGCCCAGGGGTTGTCGCGGGGCTATGGCGGGACCCTGCCCGGCCCCCTGCTGGTGCACCCCGAGAGCTACACCGCGGCAGAGGTGGGGGACGAGCCGCTGATGATGGCGGCGGATGCGCCCATCTGGATCGCCCGCGACCGCGCCGCCGGCGCCAGGGCCGCGGCCGGCCATGGCGCCCAGGTGCTGGTGATGGACGACGGGCACCAGAACCCTTCGCTGAAGAAGGCCCTGTCCCTGGTGGTGGTGGACGGCGAGACCCGCAATGGCGAGTGGCCGCTGGGCGATGGTTCGGTGTTTCCGGCCGGCCCTCTGCGCGAACCCCTGAAGGTGGGCCTGGCCCGCGCCGACGCCGTGGTGCTGATGATGCCCGATGACCTGGAGACGCCGGATCCGGACCTGATGGCGGTGTTCGCGGGCAAGCCGGTGCTGGTCGCGCGGGTGAAGCCCGCCGTGGCCCCGCCGCCCGGCCCGCAGATGGGGTTCGCCGGCATCGGCAAGCCCTGGAAGGTGGAGCGGGCGCTGAAGGCCGCCGGTTGCGACCTCAAGGACTTCGCGGGCTTCCCCGACCACGCGGCCTATGACGAACGGACGCTCAAGGTCCTGGCCGCCCAGGCGCAGGCGCATGGCGCGGGCCTGGTGACCACCGAGAAGGACTGGGCGCGGCTGCCGCCGGCCTGGCGCGACAGGGTCACGGCCTGGCCGGTGCGCTGCGTCTTCGAGGACGAGGCGGCGCTGGACGCCCTCCTCGCCCCGCTTCTGAAGGCCTAGGCCCCGGCCTTCTTCGCGAATTCCCAACCGGCCTTGGCCAGGCCCGGAACGCGCTCGGCCATGGCCGCGGCCTGCGGGCTATTGGCGGTGCCGTCGCGCACCCGGCCGACGATCCCCTGCAGGATGCCCGCCAGGCGGAAGCTGTTATAGGCGAAGAACCAGTTCACCTCCGGCAGGCCGTCGCGGCCGGTCAGGCGGCAGTATTCCGCGACATATTCCTCGGCGGTCGGGATGCCGTGCGCCTTGAGGTCCGGGATGGCGGCGATGGCGCCGTTGACCCAGTTCATCAGCAGATAGGTGAAGTCGGCCAACGGGTCGCCGAGGGTCGACAGTTCCCAGTCGAGCACGGCGGTGACGCGGGCCTCGGTGGGGTGCAGGACCATGTTGTCCAGGCGGTAGTCGCCGTGCACCACCGAGGTGCGGTCCTGGTTCGGGACCGACTGGGGCAGCCACTCGATCAGGCGCTCCATGTCCTCGAGCTTCACGGTCTCTGAGGCGCGGTACTGCTTAGTCCAGCGGTCGACCTGACGGCCCATATAGTTGCCAGGCTTGCCATAGTCGCCCAGGCCGACCGCCGGGGAGTCGGGGTTGTGCAGGTCGGCCAGGGGCTTGAGCTTGGCCATGTAGATGGCCGAGATAACCTTGAACTCGCGGTCCACAGCGTGGGCCGAAGGCAGCAGCTTGCCCGGCGGCTTGCGGCGCATGACGTATTTCTTGGCCGGGGTCACCAGCTGGTAGGTCGGGTTGGACTGGCCGCCCTTGAACTGGCGGACCTCCAGCGGGCCTTCGAAGCCCTCGACATTGGCCTGCATCCAAGCGGCCAGGGCGGCCTCGTCGAAGCGGTGGCTTTCGGCCACCTCCTTGGTGCCCGTGTTCAGCTGTTCCCGCTGTTGCTCGGCGGCGTCGACCATGGCGTTTCCCGTCGTCTCTTACGCTTGTTTGAATGCACCTTACCGATCCGGCCCCGGCCCCGGCAAGCGCACGCGGCGGAAACAGACCGATTCTTCGAAATCGGTCAGCCGCGCCGGATCACCGGCCGAGCACGCGCCAGCCGATGTCGGTGCGATGGAAGCCGCCCGGCCAGTCGATCTTGGCGATAGCCGCATAGGCGCGGTCGCGGGCGGTCTTCAGGTCGCCGCCGCGAGCGCAGACATTCAGCACCCGGCCGCCCGAGGCGCGCAGGGTCCCGTCGGCGTCGCGAGTGGTTCCCGCGTGGAAGACCACCACGTCGGGACCGAAGTCCTGCTCGGCGCCCTTGATCTCGGTCCCGGTCTTGGGGGCGTCAGG
>CAZXVO010000138.1:11240-11596 GCA_964643835.1 uncultured Phenylobacterium sp.
CGCGGCCAGCACCACGCAGATCGCGGGGTCCTCGTGGAATTCCGGCGGCGGCAGCTGGTCCAGGGTCCCGGCGGCGCAGGCGACCAGATAGGGCACGAGGTCGCTCCTCAGGCGCAGCATCAGCACCTGGCACTCGGGATCGCCAAAGCGGACGTTGAACTCCACCAGCTTGGGGCCATCCTTTGTGGCCATCAGCTCGATGAACAGCACGCCCTTGTAGGGCGCGCCCTCGGCCGCGATGCCGGCGAAGGCGGGTTCGCCCAGGCGGGTGCGGACCTGCTCGATCAGTTCAGGGGTGAAGACCGGGGCCGGCGAATAGGTCCCCATGCCGCCGGTGTTGGGGCCCAGGTCGCCGT
>CAZXVO010000139.1:0-11594 GCA_964643835.1 uncultured Phenylobacterium sp.
GCTGTCCGCCGGTGGCGCGGCGCAGTCCGCCACCTCGTTTCGCATCAGGTGATAGCCGGCGCAGAGGCTCGTGAAATCGTGCAGCCAGAGGAACCCTTTGGAGAGGCCCGCGCCCCTGAGGATGGCCACCACCTCGTCCGGCTGGTGGCCCAGCATATTGTGGATCGCAAAGCTGGTCTGCGCGCCCGACGGGGCCGGCGTCAGCGCCGCGGCGATGGTCTCCGCATCGAACACCCCAGCCGGGACCCCGTTCAGGAGTACGCCGAGGGCGCCCGCAGCCCCGGCCGGCCGGACAATCGGCCAATGGGTGGCGGGGAATAGATGCAGATGGTCCCGGCCAAGGGCGCGCATGGCGGCGTCCTCGCGCTGCAGGCAAAGCTGCACGCCGCCGACATTGGTCGTGTAGTCGTCGTGGCTGAAGGTGATGTGCAGGTCGCCGCGCACCGAGCGACGCGCCGCCAGGGCGGCGTCGAGCACAGACGCCGGGTCGAGGTCGATCTTGGCCACCCGCTGCGCCGCCGCCGCAAGACGCTGGTCCAGGGGCTCCAGACGGCTGATCACCTGGTGCCGGAAACCCAGGTCATAGCCCGGCGTCCGCCCCTCTGCCCGCCCGGCCACCAGCCAGTGGAAGAAGGGATTGAGCCCCACCGCAGCGACATCCGGGTTCAATTCCAGATAGTCATGGATCGAGAAGGCGCCGTTGGGATTGCGGCCCTCACGCCAGCCATTGCTCAGGAAGTGCTCCAGGGGGTCCAGCCCCTGTTCGGCGACATCCGGATTGGCCCACAGATAGTGGTCGGGATCGAACTCCGGGGCGATCACCGCCCTGGCCTCGTCCAGGCTTGGCCCCGCGTGCGTCGGCGCGGCGACGACCGCAGGCCGCGGGCGCGGCGGATCGAAACGCCAGGCGGTCGAATGCCCGGCGTCGTGCTTCAGCCAGACATAGTCCAAGGCATAGGCGGACGCGGCGATCTCGCGGCCTTCGCGCCAACCCTGTTCAAGATAGTGCTGGAAGGGATCGCGTCCCGCGAGGTCCGGGTGGGCTTCCACATAGGCCTTGGCGGAGAACCAGGGGGCGGGGTCGCGCAGCTCCCGCCAGCCGGCCTCAATATAGTGGCGAAGGGGTTCGCCCCCCTGCTGAGCCACGTCGGGATAGGCCAGTCGGTAGAAGCTCGCATCGAAGGCGGCCGCCAGAACGCGGTAGGCGTGATCGTTGTCGGCCGCATCGGCCATGCGCGGTCTTCCTGTGCCTCAGGGCCGGTTAGTGCATCAGAAGCGGGAGGCGATCAACCACGCCCTTCGCCCGGTGCAAGCACGGCGCCCTTGTCGGACGCCCCGCGCGCCCCTACAGCGGGAAACGTCACCTATGTCACTCCAGGGAACAGATGCCCTCCGCGAAGGCCAATACGGGTATGCAGACGGCGCGGCCGGCCTATCTTGTCCTGGGCATGCACCGGTCCGGCACCTCGGCGGCGACCCAGTTGCTGGCCCTGGCGGGGGCGAACCTGCCAGGCCGGCTGATCGAGGGCGATGAGCACAACGCCAAGGGCTATTTCGAGCCCTGGCGGATCGCGGTGTTCAACGACGAGCGTCTCCGCGCCGCCGGCTCGGCCTGGCATGATCCTTTCGCTCATCCATATGTGGCCCTGCCCGACGCCGGCCAAGAGGCCGACTGGGCGGAGCGCGCGCGGGCCTTGTTTGTCGAGGAATACCAAGGCGCCGCCATTCCGCTGTTGAAGGATCCGCGGGTCTCGGTTTTGGCGCCGCTCTGGCGACCGGTCCTGGAAGACCTGGGCTACGAACTGCGCTGCGTGATCCCCGTACGCCATCCCCTGGCCGTGGCCGGCTCGCTGGGCAAGCGCGACGGCTTCCCGGTCGAGAAATCGGTCCTGCTCTGGGTGACCTACATGCTGGCGGCCGAGGCGGGCAGCCGCGGCCTGAAGCGCGCCTTTGTCGACTACGACGCCCTGCTGGCCGACTGGCGCGGCGAGGTGGGCCGGATCGAGACCGCGCACGGCGCGCCGCTTCCCGCCCTGACGGACGCCGCCGCCGCCGAGATCGACGCCTTCCTGACCCCCGAGCTGCGCCGCAACACCGGCGACGACCGGCTGCACCAGGTCCCAATCTCGGGCGGCCTCGCCCAGTCGGTGTTCTCCGCCTTCCAGATCGCCGCGGCTGGGGCGCCCCTGGACCTTCGGGCCCTGGATGCGGCCACCGCGCGGCTCTTGGAGATGCGGGCCCAGATGGGGCCTCTCGTCTCCCCGGTCACCCGCGACCTGGATCAAGCCCGCAGCGATCTCGCCGACGCCCACCGCCTGTACGCCTTCCGCATGTCCGAGGCCCTGGACAAGCTCCTAGAGCAGCACTGAGCAGCGACCTTGTCAGAGCCCACCCCCGTCGCCCCGTCGAGAGACGTCGCCGCCCTGCTCGCCCGCAGGCGCGAGCTGTTCCTGGTGCGACGCACCGTCGCCGAGGATCGGTGGCGTCGCTATTGTGAGGCCGCCGGCCGACGCATGTGGGATCGTCAACGCGGGGCCGCCGAGCAGCGGCTCGACAAGCTGCTGGCGCGGGGCAAGTGGCCGGGGCGTGTGCTGTTGCTGGCCCGTTCCGGTCTGTGGAATCCCCGGGTCCGCACGGGACTGGGCGGCGAGGCCGGGCCGGCGCTCGACATCGTCACCTATGTCCGCGCAGGTCCGCGGGCCGACGCGAACCCGCGCGCCCTGTTCGACCAGGCCTATTATCTTGAACACAACCCGGACATCCGCACGACGGCCTGGGCGCCCCTGGCGCACTACCTGATCGCGGGCGACGCAGAAGGCCGGCAGCCGCACCCGCTATTCGACCTGGCAGACTACCGGGCCACCCACGCTGTGAAGCTGGCCGCCTGCGGGCTCACCGCCCTGCAGCACTTCGTCTATGTGGGCGCGCGCGAAGGCTATGACCCGCACATGCTGTTCGATCTGCGCCACTATGTGGGCCAGTGCGAGGCGGTGGCGAAGACGGGGGAAAACCCCCTGACCCACTATCTGCGCGAGGGCTGGCGCCAGGGTCTGAACCCGCACCCGCTGTTCGCCAACGACTGGTACCTGGAGCGCAATCCGGAGATCGCCGAGCTCAATCTCGCCCCCCTGCTGCACTATGTGACCGCCGGGGCGCAGGAGGGGCGCGCGCCGCACCCGCTGTTCGACGCCGGCTGGTACGGCGAGCGCTATCGCGAGGCCGCGCCGCGCGGCTCGACGCCGCTGGCCCAGTTCCTGAGCAGCCATCCGGACGAGCGGCGCAACGCCAGCGGCGACTTCGATGCGAACTTCTATCTTGAGCAGACGGCCAGCCCGCCGCGGGATGTCCACGCCCTGGTCCACTACCTGACGGAAGGCGCCTTCCTGGGCCTGTCGCCGGCGGCGGACTTCCACGAAACGACCTACCTGGCCGACCACCCGGAACTGGCCGAGGCCGAGATGAGCGGCCTGGAGCACTGGATCCGCTCCCGCCTGCCCAAGCCCCAGGGCGCGGCGCGCACCAGCCTGGCCCTGGACGGGGGGCTGTTCGAGCAGTTGCGCGGCCAGGCGCGGCTACGCGATCCAGGCGCCTACAACACCGAGGCCTATCGCGACCTCGCCGCCGACGCCCGCCGCCTGCGCGAGCAGCGTAAGGCGGCCTTCCAGCCCGAGCCCCTGAAGCTGATCCGTATCGCCGAGGCCGAGATCGACGCCGCGGCGCAGGCGCTGAGCTTCCCGAGCCCGGCGGCCCCGAAGGCCTCCATCGTCATCCCGGCTTACAACAACCTGACCTACACCCTGGAATGCCTGGCCGCCCTGCAGGCGGGCGGCGGCCTGGACGCCGCCGAGGTCATCGTCATTGACGACGCCTCCCAGGACCGCACCGCTGAGGTCCTGGCCAAGGTCCCGGGCCTGAAACTGATCGTCAACGCCGAGAATCTGGGCTTCATCCGAACCTGCAATCGCGCGGCAGAGGTGGCGACGGGCGAGTTCGTCATCTTCCTGAACAACGACGTCCAGGTCCGCGACGGCTGGCTCGGCGCCCTGCTCGCCCCCTTCGCGGAGTGGGAACGGGTCGGCGCCACCGCGCCCAAGATGCTGTTCCCGGATGGTCGCCTGCAAGAGGCCGGGGCCCGCATCGGGCTCGACGGCGCCTCCGAGATGATCGGGCTGTTCGAGGACCCAAACCTCGCCCGCTGGAACACCCGGCGCGAGGTGGACTACGCTTCGGGCGCCTGCCTGGCGGTGCGCCGCGAAGTCTTCGCCGAACTCGGCGGCTTCGACATGGCCTTCGTGCCGGCCTACTGCGAGGACGCCGACCTCTGTTTCCGCCTGCGCCAGCGCGGCCTGCGGATCGTCTATGAGCCGACCGCCGAGATCGTCCACCACCTCAGCGTCACCGCCGAGAGCATCGATTCCGGCTACAAGCTCCGGCTGGCCACCCGCAATCAGCAGACCTTCGTGCAGCGCTGGGCGCAGGACCTGGAGGCGCTGAACCAGGTCCGCACCATCGCCTTCCACCTGCCGCAGTTCCACGCGATCCCGGAGAACGACCGCTGGTGGGGCGCGGGCTTCACCGAGTGGACCAATGTCACCCGGGCCCTGCCCAACTATCGCGGTCACTACCAGCCGCACCGGCCGGCTGACCTGGGCTTCTATGACCTGACCGACGCCGACGCCCTGCGTCGCCAGGGCGAACTCGCCCGCCGCTACGGGGTCTCGGGCTTCTGCCATTACTTCTACTGGTTCTCCGGCGGCCACCGCGTGCTGGAAAAGCCGCTCGAGCACCTGAAGACGGGCGCGGCCGGGGATTTCCCCTTCTGCCTGTGCTGGGCCAACGAGAACTGGACCCGCACCTGGGACGGCCAGGAACGCGACGTCCTGCTTGAGCAGACCTATGCCGACGGCGACGCTGAGGCGGTGATCGCCGAGCTGGCGGCCTTTTTCGACCGGCCGAACTATATCCGGGTCAACGGCAAGCCCCTGGTGCTGATCTATCGGATGGGCCTGCTGCCGGATGCGAAGGCCTGGGCGGAGACCTGGCGCACCTGGTGCCGGGCCAACGGCCATGGCGAAATCTACCTGGCCTTTGTCGAGACCTTCGAACATGCCGGCGCGGGACTGGACCCCGAGACTTTCGGCTTCGACGCCTCGGTGGAGTTCCCGCCGGCCGGCGCGGCCACCCCCATCCACCCGCCCGGCGCCCTGATCAATCCGCACTTCAAGGGTCACGTGGCCGACTATCGCCACACCGTCCGGGGCTATTTCGAGGCCGAGGTCCCTGGGCACACCCGGTTCCGGGGCGTGGCGCCGTCCTGGGACAACACCGCCCGGCGCCAGGACGCCCCCTACATCTTCCACTTCGCCTCGCCCGGGGCCTTCCAGGCCTGGCTGGAGGTCGCCTTCGCCGAGACCCGCCGGCAGAACTATGGCGACGAGCGGATCGTGTTCATCAACGCCTGGAACGAATGGGCCGAGGGCGCCCACCTGGAGCCGGACGTGAAGTTCGGCCACGGCTGGCTGGAGGCGGTCCGTAACGCCTATGACGCGGATTTCCTGAAGCGATGACCCCTTCCCTGCACGTCGTCGGCCACCCCTTCGCCCCGCTGGGGATGGGGACCCACATGCGGGTCACGGTCCGCGCCCTGGACGCCGCACGGGTCCCGGCTGCAGTGGTCGATGTCTATGGCCACGACCGGCGTCGTGACGCGGGCCTGGAGACCGAGTTCGCGCCGCGCCTGGCCGACGGTCTGAGCCCGCGCCTCAACTTGTTCTGCGTCAACGCCGACGAGGTGGAGCCGGTGCTGGCGCGCCTGGACGCCGCCACCTTCGAAAGCGCCTACAACATCATCTACCCGGCCTGGGAGCTGTCGAAGTATCCCGAGCCCTGGGCCAGGCTGGTCGAGCGCTTCGACGAGGTCTGGGCGCCGTCGGCCTTTGTTCGCGACTCCATCGCCGGCGCCGTCAGCATCCCGGTCCAGCACATGCCCCTGTCCGTGGAGCCGCGGCTGGGGAGCTTCCTCGGACGACGCCGGTTCGGGATTCCGGAAGACGCCTTCACCATCTTCTTCTCGTTCGACTTCTCCTCCTGGGCCCAGCGCAAGAATCCAGGCGTGGTGCTGGAGGCCTTCGAGCAGCTGGTGGCGCGCCGGCCGAACGCGGCCCTACACTGCATCATCAAGTTCAAGGGCGGCGATCCGGAGCATCCGGTGCGCAAGGCCCTGTCAGCGCGGGTCGCGGCCCTGGGCGGGCGGGCTCAACTGATGACCGAGCCCCTGAGCGACGACGAGATGGGCAACCTGATGCGCAACGTCGACGCCTTTGTCTCGCTGCAGCGCTCGGAAGGCTTTGGGTTCGGGATGGCCGAGGCCATGGCCCTGGGCCGCGTGGCCGTCGCCACCGGCTATGCCGGCAACATGGACTTCATGACGCCGGAGACCAGCCGGCCCGTCGACTACACCCTGATCCCGGTCGGGCCGGACGACTATCCGCACTCGCAAGGCCAGGTCTGGGCGGACCCGGACGTCGACCACGCGGTGCGCATCCTGGAGGCCCTGGTGGATGATCCGGCCGAAGTCCGCCGGGTCGGGGCCGCGGCCCGTCGCAGGATGCGGCTGGACTTCAGTCACCGGGCAAGCGGGCTGAGATACGCCGCCCGCCTGGAAGAGATCTCGGCCCGACTCTAGCCGGCGGAGGCCTTGACCGGTTTGGAGGGCTCCGCCGAGGGGGACTGCACAGGAAGACCGGGATCGGCCGCGATGGTCACCTGGTGAATCAGAAACTCGCCGCCAGGGGAGTCATCCAGGTCGATGCGGATCTGCTCGATGATCGAACTGGACCAGTCAGCACCGCCGTGCTGCAGGCGCTGCATATCGAACACCAGGATGGAGGTCTCGCCCGGCTGGGGCGGCGCGCCGAAGACCGGCTTGGCGCGGAACGCCGCCGACTCGCCGTGCGCGGCGGTGGAGTAGAACAGGGTGCCGTCCCAGGCCTCGCCCGGCAGCACGCGGGTCAGGCGCACAATCACCAGGGTGCGGGTGTGACCATCGACGTTCAGCCCCTTGGGACTGCGCAGGATCGGGTCAGGCCGCACAAGGCGATAGCGCATGCCGCCGCGGCCCAGGGGCTGGACCTCGCCGCCGGCGGCGACGAACCCGTCCGTGGAGCCGTCGAACCGCCACAGCTTCTCGGCCCGCAGGGGCTTGCCCTGGAACTCAAAGGCGGCGCTTTCCGCCGACCAGGTCAGGGGCGCCGGCGGCGCGACACGCTGGGGCTTGATAGGGGTCAGCGGGCGGTGGCGCCGCGCCTGGGCCTCGGCCACCCCGACGGGCGGGACGGCGACCTTACGCTCGCGCGGGGCAGGACGGTCACAGGCGGCCAAGCAGAGCACCCCCGCCGCCAGCAGGATCGCAACAGGCTTCATTCCGCGGCTCCCTGGCTCGCACCCCTGCGGGACGGATCGAGGCTGACATAGAAGGCCGCCGCCAAGGCCGAGAGATCGAGGAAGTAGAGGTAGCGGTAGTCGCAGGCGATGGAGATGATCACAAAGGTGCCGGCGAACACGATCCCCGCCACGGCCAGGCCGGCGATGGGCACGTCCTGTGGGTCCCGGCGCCAGAGCAGCCACCCCGCCGCCGCCAGCGCGATCAGGAGATAGGCGCCGTGCGAGAAGGCCGGCGTGTCCAGCAGCCAGCCGCCATAGTTGGCCAGGTATTGGTCGACCGGGTCCTGGCCGAGCGGGATCTTCAGCTCGGCGGCCAGGGCGGCCGGGCCGTCGACCCCCACGGTGAAGGGCAGGCAGCTGTCAATCTTCGGGGTCATCAACACCCAGTAGAAGTCCTTGAGCCGGACCTCGATATAGGTGAGCGGATGGGTCTTCAGCAGCTCGAACCATTGCCTGGAGATCACCTCGTTGGGGATCGTATCCAGGACGTGGGTCAGCTCCTCGTCGGCCTTCAGATAGTCGATGCGCTCAGGCGAATAGAGGCGCGCGCCGCGGGTCTGGATCATCTGGGCCGAAGACTCGCTGTAGGTCGCGATCTGCTTCAGCTTCAGTGTCGGCTCCAGGTAGGCCATGCCGACGATGTCGTAGGTCTGGACAATGCGCAGGCCGGTCTTGCCCGGCGCGACCTCGGGCGCCTTGGGTGGGGTCGCCAGCCAGCCGATGAGGCCGCTTGCGAGCAGGACCGCGACGAAGCCGCCAAGGCTCCAGCCGGTGATCGTCCGGCCGCCCCGAGCCCTCACAGTCCAGCCCATGGCGACGGCGGCGACAGCGGCGGCGACAATCCCGTTCTGGCGGACCTGGGCGGCGACGGCGAACAGCACCACGATCGTCAGCAGGCGGCCCCAGGGATGCGGCCTGGCCCCATCCCAATCCCGCGCCAGGCGCGCCTGCTGGACAAAGGCGGCCACCGCCAGGTTGGCGAACAGCACGTCCTTCCAGACGATCCCCTGGTAGATCATCAGGGGGGGCGCCAGCACTAGCAGCACCGCGGCGGCCACGGCCCACCAGGACACCTTCGCACGCAGACGGGTGAGGCCGGCTAGCGATCCATAGAGCAAGGCGCCGCTGGCCGTCAGATAGAGGCCAGGCCCCGGCGCCAGGTGGTCGAAGAATCCCAGGATCGCGGCATAGACCACCGGCCCCCAGGTGGCGTGGACGCCTAGCCGGCCCTCGCGAAGTTGGGCCAGGGAGTCGTAGGTCATGTGGCCCGGCAGGCTGAGGGCCAGCATCACCAGGAAACCGGCCGCCAGGACATAGTGCACGACCCGCTCGGGCCGGGGCGCCTTTGTCGATGTGGTCATGCAGCCCTCCAGACGAAAGCGATACCTAGGCGGTGAGAGCCGAAAGTGGAAGCCGGTTTCGACGACCGAAAAACCCTAACTTTTTGAATTAGAGCCATTTTTGATCCGCCGGATGATTCTCGCCGATGCAACAGGCTCTACGGCTGGTCGCAGAAGTTGAGAAGACCCACGCTTGGCGAGACCCGCCGATCCGTGCTCAACATCGCCCATGGCGGCAAGCGATGGCATTGAGATCGTCCCGGCGGGGCCGGACCGACCCCACACCCATGCGGCCATGCTGGCCCAGGTGTTCGGTCCCTCTGAGAAGTTCACCGCCCAGGCCATCGCCTGGCGATACCGCGACAACCCGGCGGGCGCCGTTGTCGGCGCGGACGCCTGGTCCGGCGAGACCCTGGCCGCCCACTATGTCACCTGCCCGGCCCAGATGACCCTGGAGGGCCGCCCCGCGCGCGGCCTGCTGTCGCTGAACACCGCCACCCATCCAGACTTCCAGGGCAAGGGGCTGTTCACAAGGCTGGCGGAGGCTACCTACGCCGCGGGCGCCGACCAGGGGTTCGACTTCGTGTTCGGCGTGGCCAACGCCAATTCCACCCCGGGCTTCGTCCGCAAGCTGGGGTTCCAGCTGGTGGCCCCGCTGGCGGCCGGCGCCCTGGTCAATCCGCCCCGGCGGTTTGAGCCCGCGCCCCTGCAGCTGGCTGGCGACTGGGACGCCCGCAGCCTGTCCTGGCGGCTGGCCAATCCGGCCGGCCGGTATCGGATCGCCCGGCGCGGCGAGCTGACCGCCGTCTGGGCGCGCACCCACCTGCCGATCATTGACTGCGCCGCCTTCCTGCCCCAGGTCGCCGAGGCGCCGGACCAGGGCGCCCCGCCACGCATGAGCCTGTTCATGGGGCTGGACCCGCGCATCGGCCTGGATCGCCGCATCTTCCTGCCCCTGCCGGAGCGGCTGCGGCCCTCGCCCCTGAACCTGATCTACCGGCCTCTGTCAGCGCGGGCCCCCAAGGTCCTGGATGCGGCCCAGGTCGCCATCAGCTTCCTGGACTTCGATCCCTACTGATGATCGTCCACCTGATGGCCCACTTCGACGACGAGTACTGCGCCGTCCCCCTGATCCTGGCCAATCTTCGGGCCGGTCTCGACCAGCGGTTTGTCTATGTCGCCGACTATGCCAGCCCGGAGGTGACGCGCGTCCGCATGGCCGAAACCCGCGCCTTCCTGGCCGGATTGGGGATTGCGCCCGACAAGGTGGTCCATGCCGCGAGCCAGGTGGCGGACGGCGCCCTGCATCACGATCCTCTGAAGGCCTTCAAGGCCGCGCAGGCCGCGGTCGAGGCGCTGGGCCCGGCCAGCGGCTTTGTCACCACCGCCTGGGAGGGGGGCCACGCCGATCATGACCTGTGCGCCGCCATGACCGTGGTCATCGCAGCCGGGCGGCCGATCCGGCAGATCTCGCTCTATCAGGGCCGCAACACCCCAGGGCCGCTGTTCGCCACCGGCGACCCGATCCCCGAGAACGGCCCGGCGACGCGCCTCCCCCTGCCCTGGGCAGACTGGCTGGCGTGGGCCCTGGCCGTGCGCCGCTATCCCTCCCAGTGGAAGAGCTGGGCGGGGCTTTGGCCGACCATGTTCGCCAGCTATCTGCGCCGGGGCTTCTGCGTCCAGGACCTGGCGCCGGCGCGGGTGCGTGAGCGCCCGCACGCGGGCCGTCTGCTCTATGAGCGCCGGTTTGGCGTCGCCTACGAGGCCGTACGGGCCGCCGCCGACGAGATCCTGGCGCTCAGGCCTGGGCGCGGGTGACGACCACCAGGCCCGCGAGCATCAGGGCGAAGCCGGCGGCCATCTGAGCAGTCAGCGCCTCGCCGAAGATCAGCCAGGCGGCCAGGGGCGCCAGGGCCGAGCCCAGGATCGAAAACGGGTAGGCCTGGGACAGGGGCAGGCGGGTCAGGATGTAGAACCAGATCAGCGCGGTCAGCCCGTACCAGCCGAAGGCCCCGATCAACGGCAGGTTTCGCACCACGCGCAGCGGCAGGGGACCGGTCAGTGTGGCGTCATTGGCCGCGGCCCATTTAAACATCAGCTGGCCCGCCGGCAGGGCGACGGCGAAGGCCGCGCACAGCAGGGTGTCCTTCCGGCCCATCAGTCGGCCTCAAGCCGCTCTATGGCCCTCAGATAGGGATGGATGGGCCGACTGGGCACGTTGAAGACGTCAAAGTGCATGGCCTGAAGCAGGAGCTGCACCCCGATGATCACCGGCAGGGCCGCGGCCATGACCACCCCGGCCGAGGCCGCATGGCCCGGCGTCCGCGTCGCCATCCAGTTCAGGCCGTAGCTGAGTCCGAACAGGCCGAAGGCGGCCCCCGCCATTAGCTCCAGGGTCGCGACATTGAAGTCGCGGACAAAGTACTGGCCGAGGATCCGCTGGACGAAATTGGTCAGGTGCTTCAGCGCAAAGGGCCCGACGATGGCGCTGATCCGGAGGTTGGAGACCTCGTCGCCATAACGCGCGGGGATAGGCACGTCACGGACCACCGCGCGCAGGGCGCCCAGGTGGTAGAGCAGGTCGGTCTCGAAGAAGAAGCGTTGCGAGACGCGCTTTTCCCGCACCCGGCGGGCCACGCTGGCCTCGATAGCCGTGAAGCCGTTGGTGGGGTCGAACACGTTCCAATAGCCGGTGGAGACCTTGGCCGCGAAGCTGAGGGCGGCGTTGCCGAAAATCCGCACCCGCGGCATGGCCGTCAGGTGGCTGATCGAGGTGAACCGGTTGCCCTTGGTGTAGTCGGCCTCGCCCAG
>CAZXVO010000140.1:0-7532 GCA_964643835.1 uncultured Phenylobacterium sp.
CGCCTCGTTGAACCTGCTCTTCTTCACGTCCGTCTCCTTGGATGACGGACTCTCATTCAAACCGAGGGATCAGGAAGGGGGCAGGTCAGTGCGACAAAGCAGCGGGCGCGGGGCGGCAAGTCGGAATGACGCCACTCCTACCGTCGTTTCGAGCGAGAGATCCGGTTGGCGTCGGGTGCGGTTGGTGAGACATTGGCCCAGGGCTCGCCGCAGGGAGCGCCGGTCTTGAGGCGTTGCGACCGGCTACAGTTACGAGCGAGCGAAAGGACGTCGCGGTTGGGTAGGCATTCGCAGGGTGGCTGGCGTGGCGGTGATAACATCCCGTTCTCCGGTTCCACGCAAGGCGGCAGGCCAGGAGCGCGCAGGCCCCGGATGCGGCGCGTTGTCTGGGTTCTCGCGGGCGCCGCGCTGATCGCCTGGTCGCTGCTGGCGTGGTTCGCCTACGAGGTTGCGGACGGCGTGACGGCCTGGCTGAAAGCCAATAGCGCACCAACTCTGGACAGCGCCAAAGACCTCGCCACCTTGAGCGGCGTGGGCAAGGAAGCGGCCTTGGTCTTCGAAAATATGGGCGGGGCCGGTCTGGTAGGTCAGGGCGCCGATCTGTTGCGGGGCATCGCAAAGCCGGTCATCGTGGTGATCTGGGCCTTGGGCGCGGTCTTCCTCGTCCTTGCTCCCCTTGTCCTCTCAAGGTTGGGGGGCGTTCTCGCCGCCTCAAGAAGAGGCGGCTCACACCACTAACCGCTATGCTCGGGCCACGAGCTTGGCGACATCGCCGGGGTAGAGTCTCCTGTCCGCCGCTCCCAGAAGATCCTTCAGCGCCGACACGTCCAGCATCGACTCCGCGTTGCGCACGCGGAGCACATTCGCCCATTGCTTCCAGAGCCAGGCCTCCGCTTCTCCGCCGTTCGTGCCGTCGACCAGGTTGGTTTCGGTGTGCATCAACTGAAGCTTGTACCGATCATGGTACTGCCGCGTGGTCTAGTCGTAACCGAACACCTCGCCCGCAGCCCACGTGCGGCCCTCCGGCGCGACCCTATGCTCATTCGTCACGTAGTAGTCGGTTCCCATGATGCAGTGATGGCGAAGGCTGCGTTCGAGGAAGAACTGATATTCCGCTTCCCTCATGCCCTTGTCCCAGAGGTAAATGTAGGTTTCTGAATCGACCCGGCGACCGTAGTTCAGGCCCAAGGATAGGAACCGATGAGCATTCCGAATCTCGGCCGCGCGGATTGCCGCCGGGCTGTCGGCATGGAAGTACTCCGAACTCTCAGACTGCACGAAGAAGGCGTCGGGCCTCACCTTGAGGATCGTGTCCATGGCCGTCCAGGTGCTTGAGCGCCGTGACGAAGCCGAGGTCGGACGCCAACTGCTCGTTCCACCACCCGTAGAGCGCTGAGAAGCTGGCGCAGACGAACATCTCGTTTACGGACGATTGGGTCTAGAGTTCGGCTTTGGGCGCCCGGCGGACGCGCGTGTCCGCTAAACGGCAACCGTCTCAATGCGCGGAGAATCGAGAAGTTCGAAGCTACGGTGGAGATCATGATGCGGCGCGGCGCCAAGTCCGCCGATGATCCGGCGGCGTTCGCCGCCCCCGCTGTGTCCTGGAGAACCCGGGGGCGCGCATCCAGCGGCCGCCGCCGCGCGTCTGACCCGCGGCCGCGCCTCAAGGGTGGTAACCGTCGCCGTCGGGGCAAGCCTCACGCTCGGTCTGGATGGTGACATGGAGCAGTTTGTAGTCGTCGCGCAGGCGACTTTCCACGGCCTTGCGCACCACTTCCCCGTCGGCGCCGTCGGCGAGAACCACGTGGACCGAGGCGCTGGCCTGGTCTGCGCCGGACACCCAGACGTGGAGATCATGCACGCCAGAGACCCCGGGCGTGCCGATCATCGTCTTGCGAATGTCTGCCAGGACGGCGCCGCGCGGCGTGCTCTCCAGGAGGATGTTGGTGCTGTCGCGAAGTAGAATCCAGGTCCGGGGCAGCACCCAAAGACCGATGGCGATGGCGACGATCGGGTCCACCCAGGGCCATCCCGTGAAGCGGATGACGAGTGCGCCGACGATGACGCCGAGCGAGCCCAGCATGTCCGCCCAGACCTCGAGATAAGCGCCCTTGATGTTGAGGCTCTTGTCCTTGCCTCCCGCCAGCAGCCGCATGGAGATGAGGTTAATTCCGAGCCCGAGGACGGCCACGATGAGCATCCCCGTCGACTGGACGGTTTCGGGCGTCACGAGACGGCGGATCCCTTCGACCAGCACGTATAGCGCTACGCCGAACAACAGCAGGGCGTTGAAAGCTGCAGCCAGGATCTCGAAGCGACGATAGCCGAAGGTGCGGCGCTCGTCGGCGGGCTTCGCGCCGATGCGGATCGCCACCAGGGCGATGGCCAGGGCTGCGGCGTCGGTGAACATGTGCGCTGCGTCGGACAGCAGCGCCAGGCTGTTGAAGATGAAGCCCGCCGCGACCTCAGCGATGAGGAAGGTGCTGGTCAGCGCCAGCGCGATCGTCAGCCGCCGGCTATTGGTGGCCGCGCCGGCATGATCGTGGCCTGCACCCATGGTCAGCTCCCTTGCTCAGCGGATCGTTGCAGACCAACGTTTGAATCGGCCAATCGCCCCGCAATGCTCCGGTATCATGAACATCGCATTCGGATGCCGTTCATTCCGGCTGTGAACCCATACAGCCGCTCTCGTGTTAATTGCCGGAAGGAGGACGTGATGGCCCGCACAAAGTTCGTCAAATTCGCTCCGCTCTTCGCCGCGGGACTCGCCGGCCTGGCCTTGGCCGGATGCTCCACATACGGCGCCGGCGACTACGGATACTACGGTCGCTCATATCCGAACGCGTCCTACCGGGCGCCCTATAGCCACGGTCGGGGCGCGATCTACACCGCGCCCTACGGTTACGATCGTGGCCACGGCTATTCGCGCGGCTACTCTAGCGGGCACAATGGCTTCGGTCATCTGGGCGGCCGCCGGCATTGAGTTCGCCGTCCGGTCGCTGTCGGATGAGCCGAACGGCCGGGATGGTATGCTGCATGATCAGGGGTCCGGCGCCCGGCCCAGCATGCCTACACCGCCGATCCTATCTGTGCCGGGTTCGGTGAAAACCGACGCAACGGCCGCCCTGGCGATATGCGGGGTCCGGCGGAAGCCGTTGCTCGCGGCTCAGCGCAACCGCTGTGCGGTCTTCCGGCTGCGCTAAAGGCGCCACCGGAGGTGCTAATCGTCGAAAAGGCCGCCGAGAAAGCCGCGCCGGCGCCCGCCGTGGCGCCCGCCGCCGTGCTTGCCGCCCCCGTGTCCGCCGCCATGCTGCCCGGAATAGCCTCCGTCCCAGGGCTGCCCATAGCCCGGCGCCGGGCTGGCGGGCGGCTCAGGAAACGCCTGCGGCGAGGGAGCCCCGGTCTCGTAGGCGGCGCTGCGCTCGATAATCTTGTCGAGTTCGCCCCGATCGAGCCAGACCCCGCGGCACTTGGGGCAGTAGTCGATCTCGATTCCCTGCCGGTCAGTCATTACCAAGTCCACCCTGCAGACCGGGCATAATAGCCCCTGGTCATGCCGAGCCGAAGAGGTGGCGCCGGTGTCTACCATCTGTCGCTCCTGACTGCGCCCCGCTCGCTCGGGCGAGCGGGGCGCCTGACGGCGAATTCGCCCTAGTGATGACGGTCATATCCGCCGCGCGGGGCCACATAGTGGCGGTCGCGGTCCCGCCGATGCTCACGGCGCACGTGGCGTTCGGAACGGTTGTCGTAGCCGTAGACCTGAGCGCCATAGTAGGCCGACCCTCCGTTGTAGGCGTTGCCGCCGTAGGGCTGACCATAACCATATTGCACGGGCGGACCGTGGGACCCGCGGCCGTAGCTTTGGCCGCGATACGGCTGCCGCTGGCCGTAGTAAGGCTGCTGGTCGTAGAAGCCCTGCTGGCCGGCGTAGCCGTAGGGCTGCGCCAACGCCGCCGACCCGCCGAGAACCGAGAGAGCCGCCGTGGCGGCGATGAGCAAACGCATGAAATTTCACTCCGATTTGCTGGCGGAAGACCCACTCAGCGATCAGGTATCATCAGCGCGCGCGCCTGAACTCCAGCGGAACGGTCGGCGTCATCTTCTGTTCATCTGCAAAACGACAGGTCGGGAAATCTCATGACGTTTGACGCCAGGCCCAATAACTTTTCGGCCCGCGCCAGAGTAGAGTAGAGGCGCCTTCGGCTGGGCCACCGCGTGTACCGGAAGCTGCAGCCTCGTCGGCTGTAAAGCCGGCCGCGACAGGGCGGACGGCCTCGGCTCCGGCGCCGTCGGCCAGCTCCACGTAAATGGCGGCGCGGGTCCGATCCGCGCCGGTCACCCATCGTCTTCTATCGCGGGCTCGCTCGTGGTCTTCTGCGCAGGCGCTCTCGTCGAACAAGGGCGCGAAGAATCTGCTGCAGAGGAACTGCGCCGTGCCTCGAATCGCTCGGAAACTTGTGCTCCTGCTGGCGCTTGTGCCAGGCTTCGTGGGCGCCCAGGAACCGGTTGCGCCGACTTCAATCGGCGCGACCGAGAACGGTGCTCTCGCCTTGGAGATGGAGTCCAACCACGACCATCACGGTCATGGATATCAACGGGTCCAGGGTGTTGTGGAGTTGCGGGAGCCCGAACTCGAGGCTGGGCGCACGGTCACGAAGCTCGAGGTGACGTTCGACTTCGACTGCAAGACCCAGCAGCTCCGGACTGTGCGAACAACCCGCCGGACCTGGACCGGCGAATACGCCGGGACGACGTTCAGCCGAGAAGCGTGGCGGCCGCCCGCGATGAATGCCGAAGTGCAGGCCTTGCGCCTCGTCTGCTTCGTCCCGGCGCCATCGCAAAGCGAGGCTCCCGCACTGGCTCGCGCCAATGCGCCACGACGACGGTCCGAATCCCAGGTGATCGTGATGCCCAAGAACATCCTTCCTCGGCGTTGAAGGTGGATTCCCTGCACTTAGAGAAGCGGGCATTCGACGTCGGGCGCGCCGAGACAGCCGGGAAGGTGCGGCGATCGCCGAGCGGGTAGAACTCCTCTGCCCCAGTTTGCCGCCTGCAGCAGCATTCCCTAGAGTTGAAAGGCGGTCGCCCGTCGTTGCGCCGTTCTGGAGTTTGGCCGATGAGCGAGATCGCCTATTCGACGGAGTTGCTCATCCGTCAGCCGGCGCAGGTCATCTGGCGTCGCCTGATCAGCTTCGACGAGTACCCGAGTTGGAACCCGTATCAGAAGATCGAGGGTGAGGCGAAGGCCGGAGCGAAGGTTCGGTTCTCGGTCAGCTGGGGCAATGTGTCCAGGAAATCGGTCCCTGCCAGAATCACGGCCTTCGACGCGCCACGGCGGCTGGAGTTCACGATCGGCTGGCCGGGCTTTCGGGAGCGGCGCTGGATCGAGCTTGAGCCCGTCGAGCAAGGGGTCCGGGTTCGGCATGGCGTGCGCTTCACGGGCTGGCTGGCGCAGATCGCGTTCAAGTACAAGCTCAGGATCGAGCGGCTTGAACCCTACTACGATGCGTGGGGCGCCGCCTTGGCGGGACGCGCTCGATCTGCTGCCCCGCCACAAGACGGAAAGCCGATGAACCGGCGTCAGCGCCGCGCCGCGCGGAGAAAGGCTGGCTCCTAGCGCAGACGCTGGTCCCAGGGGCGTGTGGCAGCGAGCGGCGTCCTCTTCGCAGAAGCGGGTCCAGCGACGACAACGGGTCAGCCTCAGTGGGCCAGAAACCAGGACAGCGGAAGGCCCTGCACAAGCTCGCGCGTGACGCCGCCGAAGACGTTCTCGCTGTAGCGAGGCCGGCTATAGGCTCCGCTCACCAGGAGATCACATCCTTCGACCTCGGCGTGCTGCAGGATTTGGGCGCAAACGCCAGCGGCGCTCTTGGAGAGATGAAGATGTTCTGCGGGGACTTGGTGCCGCCCCAGATGTTCGGCGGCCTGCGCCAACCGTTCACTTCCCACCTCGTCGCCGACGCCAAGGACGACGACGCGCTCGGCGCGCTTCAGAAGCGGGAGCGCCTCATGCATAGCTCGTCGAGCTTCCCGGGTGTCTTTCCACGCGAGCAGGATGTGCTGATACGGCGTTCTTGGACGGTGCGATCCGATTTGCAGGACCGGCGCGCCCGAGCGGGCGGACAGGTCGGTCGGGTCAACAGTCGCAAACGGTCCGCTCGCGGGCGCGCCGAGGATCGCCAGGTCAGCTGTGAGCAGATGTTCGCGGAGGATCAGATTTGGATCCGAGATACCCGAGCACCAGTCCGTGAGGATCTGGCGCCCCGCGAACACCTCGTCTTGGATCGCCTGCGTGCTCTCGAGCGCCTCGCCGAAGGCCAAGGCTTGGAGCGTGGCTCCGCCGGCGCTCCCGAGGAGCGCGTCGTTCAGTATCGAGGTTCGGGGCCAAGCAAAGGCCGTGACCGAGAGGCGGCCGCCGTAGGTCTCGGCGAACTCGGCCGCCACCTCCAGGGTCTGACGCACCGTCGGGCTGGGGGTCGCGTCCACCACGATATCGGCATAGGTCATCGTTCGCCTCGCATCGGCTGTCGGACCCCCTCGCGGGGTCTCGGGGTGTGAACGTTCAACGGCCTACCCTAATCCGCCTTGCGACGTGTCAAAATCGCGCCAACTCCATGGCCGGTCTCGTCGGTCGAACTTGTGGCCTTTGCCAGGGCGTCGCAGACTTCAACGACGCACCCAATGAAGGCGGTCCCCAGGTATGCGGCAGAAGGTCAGTCGTGGAGCGCTCTTCCTTTTCGTCTTCTCGCTCATCGTGCTCGGCGGCGCCTTGTATCTCATCTTCGCCAGTCCTCACGAGCATGCCTACCGGGCGGCCCGCGCCGTTTTGGTGCGGTGAGACGGCGCTGTGCGCTCTCGGTGTCCGGAGCATGGGCGCTCCGGACACCGAGCGTGCGGGTCGTCAGCGCGCCGCCGGTCGCAAAATCAGGCGACAGATGGCCGGCAAGACGAACAGGGTCAGGACTGTGGCTGTGACCAATCCGCCGATCACCACGGTGGCGAGCGGCCGCTGGACCTCCGCGCCAGTTTCGGTGGCGAGCGCCATCGGCACGAAGCCGAGGGAGGCGACGAGCCCGGTCATGAGAACCGGGCGCAGCCGCTCCATGGCCCCGTCGACGATGGCATGATCCAGATCGGCGCCTCTCTCCAGCCGCTGTCGGATGGCCGTCATCATCACCAGGCCGTTCAACACCGCGACGCCGGACAAGGCGATGAACCCGACCGCGGCGGAGACGGAGAATGGCATGCCTCGCGCGGCCAGGGCGAACACGCCGCCGGCCAGGGCGAGCGGAATGGCCGAGAAGACGCCCAGCGCCGGCTTCACCCCACCTAGAGCCATGTAGAGAAGCGCGAAGATCAAGAGGAAGCAGAGCGGCACGACAACCGCCAGTCGAGCCTGCGCGGCCCTGAGGTTCTCATACTGCCCGCCCCACTCGACCCAGGCGCCCGTCGGTAGCTTGACCTCGCTTTCCACCTTCCGCTGCGCCTCAGCGACGAACTCAAAGAAGGCGACATCCGCATCAACGCCATGC
>CAZXVO010000140.1:7542-11452 GCA_964643835.1 uncultured Phenylobacterium sp.
ACGCGCTTGCGCCGCCTTGAGGTTCTCAAACTGCCCGCTCCACTCGACCCAGGAGCCGGCCGGCAGCTTGACCTGCGCATCGACCTTGGCTTGCGCCTCGGAGACGAACGAGCCCAGGTCGTTGCCGCGAACGTTCGCCTGCACCACCACGCGTCGCTTGCCGTTTTCGCGGCTCACCTGGTTCAGCCCCTCGGAATAGGTGAACCGCGCGACGTCGCGGAGCGGGACGGACCGCCGGACGCCGCCGCCGTCATCCGGCAGGAGCACCGGCAGGGCCGCCACGGCCTCCAGGTCGTTGCGGATAGCGTTCGGCAAGCGCACGACGATGTCGAACCGGCGGTCGCCTTGGAAGACGAGGCCCGATTCTCGGCCTCCCATGGCCACGGCTATGGTGTCGGCCACTTCCTCGACCGTGAGCCCAAGGCGGCCGATCGCGTCTCGGTCTACGGTGATGTCGAGAGTCGGGAAGCCTGTCGTCTGCTCGGCCTTGACGTCCGCCGCCCCAGGCACCGTTTGGAGCACGCGCGCCACCTGGCCGGCCGTTTGGGCTAGGGCGTCGAGATCGTCGCCGTAGATCTTGATCGCGACGTCTCCCCGCACCCCGGCGATGAGTTCGTTGAAGCGCATCTGGATCGGCTGGGTGAACTCGAACACATTGCCTGTGAGCCCCTCCAACCTTTCCTCCATGCGGCCGACGAGTTCGGGCTTGGTCTCACCCTTGTCGGGCCATTCCTCCTGCGGCTTCAGGATGATGAAGCTGTCCGACGCGTTCGGCGGCATCGGATCGCTCGCCACTTCTGCGGTGCCGGTTTTCGAATAGACGTAAGCGACCTCCGGGAAGCTCGCGATCACGCGCTCCACCTGCCGCTGCATCCGCAAGGACTGCTCGAGCGAGGTCGACGGGATGCGAAGGGCCTGAACAGCCATGTCCTTTTCATCCAGTTGCGGAGCAAACTCCCGGCCGAGGAACCCGAACACCACCCCCGCTGCGACGAACACCGCCGCGGCGCCCACAATGATCGGCGCGGGCCGCGCGATGGTCTTCCGGAGCAGGGGCTCGTAGCGCGCCTTGGCCCAGCGGATCGGGCGGACCTCCTTCTCGGCGACCTTGCCACGAATGAGGAGGGCGATCATCGCCGGCACGAAGGTAAGCGAAAGGACGAAGGCGGCCGCCAGGGCGATCATGACGGTGATGGCCATGGGCGAGAAGGTTTTGCCCTCGACGCCTGTGAAGGTGAGCAAGGGCGCATACACCAAGAGAATGATCGCCTGCCCATAGACGGTAGGTTGGATCATCTCGCGCGCGGCTTCGCGCGTCTCCCCGAGGCGCTCCTGGAGCGTCAACAGCCGTCCTTCACGGTGCTGCCGCTCCGCCAGACGCCGAAGACTGTTTTCGACGATGATGACCGCCCCATCGACGATCAGGCCGAAGTCGAGGGCTCCGAGGCTCATCAGATTGCCTGACACGCCAAGGCGATTCATGCCGATCGCGGTCATCAGCATCGAAAGCGGGATGACCAACGCGGTGATCAAGGCGGCGCGGAAGTTGCCGAGCAGCAGGAAGAGGACGACGATAACCAGCAAGGCGCCCTCGGCGAGATTCTTCTCCACTGTCTTGATGGTCGCGTTCACCAGCTTGGAACGGTCATAGACCACCTGCAGGCGGACGCCTGACGGCATGGTCTTGGCGATCTCCTGCAGCCGCTCGGCCGACGCCCGCGCCACGGTCCGGCTGTTCTCGCCGGTCAGCATCAGCACAGTGCCGACGACGACTTCCTCACCGTTCTCCGACGCCGCGCCGGTGCGCAGCGCGCCGCCG
This sequence comes from uncultured Phenylobacterium sp., assembly GCA_964643835.1. Classification (GTDB taxonomy): domain Bacteria; phylum Pseudomonadota; class Alphaproteobacteria; order Caulobacterales; family Caulobacteraceae; genus Phenylobacterium. Next base: position 9,362 of record CAZXVO010000140.1, read on the forward strand.
ATCTTCACCTCGGCCACGTCGCGCACGGCGATGGCGACGCCTCCACGCGTGGCGACGACCGCCCGTGAGATCTCGTCGGCTGTACGGACCCGCGCGTCGGTGCGCACAAGGAAGGCCTCGCCCGCCCGCTCGACGAAGTTCGCGCCCACGGTCAGGTTGGCGGCCTCGAGGGCTCGGGAGAGCTCGGAGAAGGAGATCCCGTACGCGGCCAGGCGCGTCGGGTTCGGCGTGACCACGAACTGCTTGTCATAGCCCCCGATGGAATCGACGCCGGCGACGCCGGCGCCGCCCCGGAGCTGGGGCCGGACGATCCAATCCTGGACTTCGCGCAGATAAGCGGCCTGCGCCACCGCCTCAGTCAGGCGCTCGCCAGTGATGGTGAGGTACGCGCCATCGGATTGCCACCCGGGTTGACCGTCCCGACGCGGTGCGCCACGGCCGCCCGGGTGCTCGTACTCGACGGTCCACATCAGCACCTCGCCGAGACCGGTCGAGATCGGGCCCATCATGGGCTGGGCGCCGTCGGGAAGGCTCTCGCGGGCCTGAATAAGCCGTTCGGCCACCTGTTGGCGGGCGAAGTAGACGTCCGTGCGCTCGGCGAACACGACCGTGACCTGGCTGAAGCCGTTGCGCGAGATCGAGCGGGTGCTCTGCAACCCCGGGATTCCGGCCATCGCCGTTTCTACAGGATAGGTCACCAGCTTTTCGACCTCCGCCGGCGCCAGGGCCGGCGCGCCCGTATTGATCTGCACCTGCTTGTTGGTGATGTCCGGCACCGCGTCGATCGGCAGCCGAATCAGATTGTAGAGGCCAAGCGCCGCCACCAGGGCGACGAGGAAGACGATGGTCCACCGGAAGCGGACCGACAAGTCGAGGATGCGGCCGATCATGACGCCACCAGCTCCGTGTTCGAATGGCTTGGCTTAGTGACCATGTTCCGCCTCGCCCTTTCCGAGTTCCGCCTTCAGGACGAAGGCGTTCGCCGCGGCGATCACGTCGCCCGGACGCAAGCCCTCCAGGATCTCGGCGCGGCCGCCGGTCCGCCGCCCGACGGTGACCGGTTGGGCCCTGAATCCCTTGGGCGCCCTGACGAAGACGACCGAGCGGCCTTCCACGGTCTGGATGGCCTCGTCAGGCACAACGATGGCGCGGGTGGCAGAACGGGCGGACGTCATCCGGACTTCCACGAGTTGCCCCGGGCGGAGGTCGGCGAGGGATCCCGTCGGGCTGAGCACCACAGTGGCTGCGCGGGTCCGCTCATCCACCGCCGGCGTGATGGAACGCACCACGGCCGGGATGTCCGTCCCCCCGCTGGTTCCGATGACCGCCCGGTCGCCCGGCTGGATCCGCTGCACATCGAGGGCGGACACGGCCGCCTCGACCTGGATCCGGCTCGGATCGGCGATCCGGAAGAGCTCCGTCTCGGGCTGCACGAAGGCCCCCAAGCTTGCGTTCATCGCCGTGACACGTCCGCTGATCGGGCTGACCACACGCACATAACGCCCATCTGCGGTGACCGCGGCTGCTCCCGCCGCCGCCGCGGCGCGCCGCGCCTCGGCTTCGGCGGCGACCAGTGAAGCCTGTGCGGCTTCCAGGTCCTGCCGTGCGCCAACCTTCTGCTCGTGGAGGCGCTGCTCGCGGGCCGCCATCTTGCGCGCGAGGTCGGCGCGCGCCGTCGCGGTCGCGCGATCGGCGGCGATCTGGGCGGCGTCGCGGCTTTCCACGAGGGCGAGGGTCTCGCCGGCGCGGACGGGATCGCCGAGGCGCTTGTTGATCCGCGCGATCGAACCCGCCGCCCGCGCCGTCAGCGCGGCCTGCCCCGACGGTTCGGCCTCGATGGTGGCCTGGGCGCGGATCTCGGCCCCCAGCCCCCCGACGGCGACCGGCTGTAGTTGTATGCTGGCGGTCTTGATCCGGGCGTCATCCATCGCGACGACCTCGGCGTCGCCGCCTTCGTCGGCGTGGGCCTCCCCTTCGGCGTGACTCCCCTCCCCTTCGGCGTGACCCGCCTCGCCTTCGTCTGCCTTTGCCTCGGCGGCGGGAGGTGGTTTTGGGCTGGTGAGCCTGGCGGCGGTGAAGCCTATGCCGGTG
>CAZXVO010000141.1:0-11417 GCA_964643835.1 uncultured Phenylobacterium sp.
AACAGGTTGCGCGCCTCCAGCGCCATGCGCCAGCGGCCGTTGTCGACGCCGACCGAGGCGTTGAAGACGTCGAAGTCGGCCAGCTTCACCTGATTGTTGATCTTGGTGGTGTTGGTGTAGCCGCCGCGCTGGCCGCGATAGGAGACCGAGGTCACCACCCGCCAGTCCTTCACCAGCGGCCGGCGATAGGTGAGCGCCGCGGTGTAGGTCCACTCGGGCGAGCCTTCGACCTTCTGGCCCTTGTAGGGGCCGCTGTCGATCTCGCCGGTCAGGTAGTTGATGGCGCCGTTATAGCTGATCCCGCCCAGGCCCGGGCCGAAGCGGTGGCCGCCGAACACTTCGAAGTCGACGCCCTTGGTCTTCGCCTCACCGGCGTTGAACCGGTAGTTCCGCGACACAGCGTCGGGGCCGATGGAGTCCACCGTCACCAGCAGGTCGTTGAAGTTGTTCTGGAAGGCGGTGACCGTGAAGAAGGCGCCGGCCAGCTCGAACTTGGCGCCGGCCTCGAAGGCGACGTTCTTTTCCGGCTGGTAGCTGGCGGCGATCTTGGGATCGAGCACCGAGTTGCCGTTGAAGCCGCCGGCCCGATAGCCCACGGCCGCCGAGCCGAAGACCCGGAAGTTGTCGGCGATCTCATACTTCACCGAGACCGACGGGGCGACGTTCTCAAACGTGTCGTTGATCAGGGCGCGGGAGCGGACGCAGGCCGGATTGGCGGCGAAGACCCGCAGCGGATCCACATAGTTGGCCACGCAGGACAGAGCCCCGAGCTGGCGCGCCACCGTGTAGGCGTCGTTCTTCTTCTCGGCGTTGTTGTAGCGGACCGCGCCGTCGAGGGTGAGCGCATCGGTCGCCTGCCAGCTCAGCACCCCGAAGACCCCCTTCTGGAGCTCTTCTTCCTTGGACACGCTGGCGATGTTGGCGGTCGGGCTCGGGGCGAGGTTCACCGCGGAGGTGGTGCGGCCGTCCAGGATCGTGAAGAAGTCAGACTGCTTGCCCGACAGGTTGGCGCCCAGCATCCAGGTCACCGCATCGCCGAAGTCGCCGGCCAGGCGCAGTTCCTGGCTGGCCAGTTCGGTCTCGTCGGCGAACAGGGTCGAGCAGACCCGCGTGGCGCAGGTCGCGGCCGGGAACGGCGGCGAGGCGTAGCCGGGGGCCGACTGGTCGTTCTCCTGCGAGAACAGGGTGGTGCGCTTGCGTAGCATGGTGACCGAGGTCAGCTTGCCGATCGGCGTGTCCCACTCGACCTGAGTGTTGAAGCTGGAGACATTGCGGTTCACGTCATTGGTCGTGTTGGCCGCATAGGCGTAGGGGCCGTCAATGTCCGGCGGGCCGAAGGCGGTGGCCGCCAGGCTCTTGTCATTGTTGGCGTTGACGCTCTTGACCTGGTTGGAGGTCGACAGCTCGTCGGACTGGTCGACGACCATGAAGACCCGCAGGCTGTCCAGCGGGTTCCACTCCGCGGCCAGGCGCACGGCGCGGAACTCTTCCAGGTCGCCGGCCTTGCCGGTGTAGACGTTTCTGAAGAAGCCGTCCTCGCGCTGGACGTCCTGCACACCCAGGCGCAGGCCCAGATTGGCCGCCGGGACCGGCACGTTCAGGATGGCGTCGATCTGCCGGCGCTCGATCTCCGGCGAATAGACCGCCCCGAGCGAGCCGCCGAACTCCGACTTCGGACGCTGGCTGATGGCCTGCATCACACCGCCCACGGCGTTGACGCCATAGAGCGCGCCCTGCGGGCCGCGGGTCACCTCGACGCGCTCGACATCGAACAGGTCCAGGCGGGTGAACGTGCGGCCGCCGATCACGCCACCGGTGATCGAGGCGCCGTCGCGCAGCACGGCGATGGGCGAGTCCACCCCGGCCGTCCGAGCGGTGCCCGCGCCAGCGCCGCGGATGTTGTTCTCGGCGTTGATGTTGCCGGTGTCGACGAAGGACAGGCCGGGCAGGATGTAGGACAGGTCCTTGATGTCCTTCAGGCCGCCCAGATCCTTCATCTGCTCGGCGGAGATCCCCGTCACGGCGGCGGGAACATCCTGGACCTTCTCCTCCTTGCGGCGGGCCGTGACCACGACCTCGCTGACCATAGCCTCTTCGCCGGACGCCGGCGCCTGGGCCGCCGCGGGCCCGGCCAGAAGCGCCGCCGCAGCGGCTCCACACAACAGATAACGCATGTCTTCCCCCTAACGCTGTCGGGGCCTGTCGCCCCGGAGATGCTTAAATGAACGCACCTTTTGTCTGACGATCATCCAAGATGGCGCGCGACGCAAGCTCGCCGGTGCTGGTAGCGCATAGGCGCCATCGGCCGCACCGGCTTATTTCTGAATGGAAAAACCAGGATTTCTGACAGGTGACCCACCCGCCCTCCGGCTATGGATCACCGGACAATCATCACTTCACCTCCGCAGCCGCCGCGAGGGCCAGCTTGGCGAACTCCGCGTCCGACCACTTGTTTCCGGCCTTGGCCTCGGCCCGGACGGCCAGGACCATCTGCGGGGTGAAATAGGCCTGGCGCACCACCGTGACGCCCTGGGAGGGGACCACGTACAGGCGCTGATCGCCCGCCCCGCCCGCGACCACCATGTCGGAGGGCACTTCAGAGGCGTGCAGGGACAGGTCCACCGCAGCGGTCGGCGCCAGCGGAGTGTTGGACGGACGGGGCAACCACCAGGTGACGCCATAGGCCGGGTTGGCCTTGGTCCCGACGAACAGCTCGTCAAAGGTCTTTGGGTCCACCAGCGCCTTGCCGCCGACAACGCCACGCGCCCGTACGAACTCGCCGAACTTCACCCACTCCCGCGCCGTCAGCACCGCGCCCTGCGGCAGCAAGAGGTCGCCATTGGGCGCGCGGCGCCAATCGGTGGGCTTCAGGCCGATGGGATCCAGGATCCGGGCCTTGAGATAGCTGAGCGGATCTGACGGGCGCCCCGCCGCGGCCAGCTTGCGCTGCAGGACCAGGCCGAACACCTGGTAGGGCGACGCGCCATAGATGAAGGCCTCGCCGGGCGCGGCCTTGAAGGGCCAGGTCACAGCCTCGGCGAAGGGCATGGCGCGCCCCGGCGGGCTGGTCAGCCCGCTGGTCAGGGTCAGCAGCTGGCGCAGGGTGACCGTCGACTTGACGGGGTCCGCGGCCCACTCCGTGACGGTCTTGGCCACCGGCTCGTCCAGGGACAGGAGCCCGTCCTGGACCGCGGCGGCCACGGCGATCCCCCAGAAGCTCTTGGTGCCGGACCAGATCTCGAAGCCGGCCTCCGGTCCGCCCTGGGCGGAATAGCCCTCGCAGATCGGCTTGCCGTTCTTGAGGATCAGGACGGAAACGCCGCGCCGGGCGTCAGAGTAGCGGAGCGCCGCGTAACAGGCCGGGCCAGCCGCTTGAGCGGCGGTTGGCGCGGCGCCCGCGCCGAACGCACCCAAGGCCACCAGAATCGTCGCCAGACCGCCAAATCGCATCGGAACCTCCCCGGTCGCCAATTTTTGTCTGACAATTTACTAGGCCAGCCCGCAGCCTGACGCAAGCCGCAGCTTGCGGCCCAGGCGCGCGGCGGGAACAGCAAAGTCAGCCGGCGGTGCGCAGGCGCCGCTCAAGGCGCTTGGCGCCCAGGGTCGCGGGCGCAGACACCGGGCCGTTCTCGGCGATCAGAGAGGTTCGGGTGATCAGGGTGGTCAGCCGCGCGGCGGAGGCGGCGACCTCGCCTTCCCGGGCCTTGATGGCGCTGACCAGGATGCTGTGGGCATGGGCCGACTGCTCCACCGCCAGCGGCGTACCGGGCGTCAGCAGCAACTGCTGCCAGAGCGCCAGGCTGCCCACCTGGATCAGCATCCGATAGGACATCCGGCTGCCGCAGTGGCGCCCGATGAATCGCCCCAGCTCAAAGGACTTGCTGCAGAGCTCGGCCTTGGACGCGCCCGCCTTGAGCGCGGCGTCCAGCTCCGCCATCTGCGCCTCAAGGCGGGGAAACAGGGCTTCGGGGAAGTGCGCCGCCGCCAGACGAGCCGCCTGGGCGTACACATCCTCCAGCAGCACGAAGATCTCGATCAGCTCATCCAGGCCCACCTGGGTGACTTGGGCCCCGCGCCAGGGCTGCATCTCGACGAAGCCCGCCCGCGCCACATTGCGCAGGGCCTCGCGCACCGAGGCGCGGCTGACGCCGTGGCGGTCTGATATCTCCTGCTCGCGCAGCCAGTCTCCGGGGGCGTACTTGTTCTCGATGATCTCGCGGATCAGGGTCTCGGACAGCCGCGCGTCCAGGGTCTGGGCGCTCTTGCGGGCCGGGCGGCCGGCGCGTTTCGGTTCGGAAGTCATGGCGTCCTGGTTCGGCGAAGTCGCGGCCAACTTACCTGCAGCCGCGCGAAAAACAAATGTCAGACAATCGGACCCAATACACTTGCCCGAGCGCGGCGCATCCGCTTCATTGCCGCGCAGAGTTTAGGGAGGAATAGCATGCCGCCAGCCGCCATGATTGATCGCCGCGCCCTGATCGCCGGTCTCGCGGCGGGCGCAGCTAGCCCCGCCTTCGCCGCCCCGACCCTGTCGCTGCGCGAGGCCGCCCGGCGCATGGCCATCTACGGCCTTCCGCTGATCGAGACCGCGACCACGCGGGCGCGCGCCTTCAGGAACGGCCTGGTGGCCAACACCTTCCGCCATAGCCGCACGCTCACCACCGCCAAGACCCAGACCGTCACCCAGCCCAACAACGACACCCTCTATTCCAGCGGCTGGCTCGACCTGTCCTCAGGCCCCGTGCAGGTCACTCTGCCGGCCAGCGGCGACCGCTATCTGTCGGTCGCCCTGATGGATCCCTACAGCAACAACTTCGCGGTGCTGGGCACGCGGACCACCGGTCCGGACGGTGGGGTGTTCACGGTGGCGGGCCCCGGTCACGCAGCGCCCGGCCCCAATGTGATCCACTCGCCCACCGACTGGGTCTGGATCCTGGCCCGGACCCTGGTGGATGGCCCGGCCGACCTGGCCGGCGCCCATGCGGTCCAGGACGGGCTGAAGATCAGCGGGCCAGTTGGCCGCAAAGCCCAGCCCATACCCGGCCGCAACGCCGCATGGCCCGACGTGTTCCGCACGATCCAGGCCCTGGTGCTGGAGAGCCCGCCGCCGGCCACCGACGCCCGGCTGTTCGCTGAGACCAAGGCCCTGGGCGTCAGCCTGGCCGGGGGCTTTGATCCTGCGCGCTTCACCGCCGCCGAGGGCCAGGAGATCACCGCCGGCCTGTCCAAGGCGCTCGAGGACGCCAAGGGCGGCGACGACAGCGCGATCGTCCGCGGGGGCTGGATCTATCCGCGCCCCAATCTCGGTGACTTCGGCCAGGACTATCTCTATCGCGCCCAGATCGCCCTGTCGGGCCTGGCTGGCCTGCCCCTCGACGAGGCGCTCTATCTGCGTCCCTTAGGTCCCGATGGCCGCGCCGAGCTGGACAGCACCAAGGCCTGGAAGCTCGCCCTTCCGGTCAAGCCCCTGCCGGTCGACGCCTTCTGGTCGCTCACTGTCTATGAGGTCACACCCCAGGGGCAGGCCTTCCTGATCGACAACCCCATCGACCGCTACGCCATCGGCGACCGGACACCGGGCCTGTTGCGCGGGCCGGACGGACGGCTTGAAGTCATCATCTCGCCCAAGCCGCCCAAGGGCGCGCTCAAGGCCAACTGGCTGCCGGCCCCCACCAGCGGCCGGCCGATGCTGCTGAATCTGCGGGCCTATCTCCCGCGGCCGGAGCTGACCAGCGGCGCCTATCCCCTGCCCCCTCTGCGCCGGGCTTGAGCGGGCGCTCCGCCCCTAAAGATGAACGGAATTCCGACCCGATACCCATATCGGGTCACGGACAGCTGAGCTGTTTCGGGCGCGCGCCCGCGCCGCAAAGGCGGGGGCGCGGCCACCGCTCGCCACCTTTTCACCTTATTTTACAATTGACCAACGCCACCTGAGCGGGCGCCCCTTGAGCCGCCTCCAGGCCGGCCCCTGACCCCGCAATCCCTTCCTGTCCGCCAGATGAACAACCCCAACAGGGTTGGGTCAGAGCGTCGCCGTTAACCCCATCAGCGGACTGGGGGAACGGTCTTCCGACATCTCAAGGCTGCGCTAGCGCCGCTTCCCCGGTCCGCCACAGGCCGTCCATTCCGGGCGGCCGTCGAGGACGACGGGACATGACCGACGTTGAGAGTTTCAAGCGCCAGACCGGCGTGAAGATCGACTACCGGGAGTTCGGCATCGACGAACTGGCTCCGGCCCCGATCCTCCAGCCGCCGCCAGCGCCCACCGAGCCGGCGATGGAGCCGCCCGCCAAGCCGCCCAAAGCGATCAAGCCCCCCGCGCCGCCGGGCGCGCCACCGCTCCAGGCTCAGCCCAAGCCCGCGGACGCCTTCGCCCGCTACGCCCCGCCGCCGGCCAAGGCCGACGACGTCCTCCTTACCGATCTCTTTAAGAGGCTCGAACGCTGATGAGCGTCGCCACCTTCGCCACCGACAGCTTCTACCGCGCCAAGCGCGTGCTGCCGCCCATCCTCACCGGCCCGGCCATCCTCTTGGGCGTCGCCCTCCTGGCCCTGACCGCCATGGTCAGCCTGGACCTGCGCGGCCAGCTGATCTTCGGCTCGGCCGCCTTCCTGGCCTGCCTGGCCCTGTCCCGCAGCGCCTCGCCGCTGATCACCATGACCCTGGCCTTCATCGCCACCGCCATGGGCACCCGTTACCTGTGGTGGCGGACCACCGAGACCCTGCAGTTCTCAGGGCCATTGTCCCTGGTGCTGGGGCCCGGCCTCTATCTCGCCGAAGTCTACGCCTGGTTCGTCATGATCCTGGGCTTCCTCCAAACCGTGCGCCCGCTGGAGCGGCCGGTTCGGCCGTTGGCGGGCGCCCCCGAAACCTGGCCCACCGTCGACATCTTCATCCCCACCTACAATGAAAGCCTCGAGATTGTTCAGGACACCGTCCTGGCGGCCCTGACCATCGACTACCCGCCGGACCGCCGGCGCATTCACCTCCTGGACGACGGCCGCCGGCCCCAGTTCAAGGCCTTCGCCGAACAGGTCGGCGTCAACTACATCACCCGCGCGGACAACCTCCACGCCAAGGCCGGCAATCTCAACAACGCGCTGAAGCTCACCAACGGCGAGCTGGTCTGCATCTTCGACGCCGACCACGTGGCCACCCGGGCCTTCCTGCAGATGACCGCCGGCTGGTTCCAGGCCGATCCGCGCCTGGCCCTCCTGCAGACCCCGCACTTCTTCTACTCCCCCGACCCCATCCAGCGGAACGTGTTCGCCGTGAAGGACATCCCCGGCGAGGGGGACCTGTTCTACAGCGTCGTCCAGCCCGGCAACGACTTCTGGAACGCGGCCTTCTTCTGCGGCTCCTGCGCGGTGATCCGGCGCTCGGCCATTACTTCGGTCGGCGGCTTCGCCGGCGAGACCGTCACAGAAGACGCCCACACCGCTCTGAAAATGCAGAAGAAGGGCTGGAACACCGCCTATCTGAACCTGCGCCTGGCGGCGGGCCTGGCCACCGAGCGCCTCTCCATCCATGTGGGCCAGCGCGCCCGCTGGGCCCGCGGCATGACCCAGATCTTCCGGGTGGACAACCCGCTGATCGGCGGCCGCCTGAGCCTGGCCCAGCGGCTTTGCTACCTGGCCGCCATGACCCACTTCCAGTTCCCGCTGCCCAGGATCGTGTTCCTGACCGCGCCCCTGGCCTTCCTGCTGTTCGGCCAGCAGATCGTGGGCGCCTCGGCCCTGACCATCGCGGCCTACGCCGTGCCGCACCTGATGATCTCGCTCCTGGTCAACGAGCGGCTGCACGGCCGCGACCGCCGCGCCTTCTGGGGCGAGGTCTATGAGACCCTGCTCTCCTTCCACCTGGTCCTGCCCAGCCTCCTGCCGCTGCTCGATCCCAAGCGGGGCAAGTTCAACGTCACCGATAAGGGCGGCCTGCTGCGCGAGGGCTACTTCGACGTCCGCATCCTGACGCCGCTCCTGATCACCGCCGCCCTGCTGCTGGCCGGCGTCGCCTACGGCCTGTGGCGCGCCACCTTCGGCCATGCGTCCGCGTCGGAAGTCCAGACCATCGCCCTGAACATCACCTGGTCCCTCTTCAACCTGCTGATCGTCTTCACCGCCATCTCGGTGGGCCGCGAAAGCCGCCAGGTCCGCGGCGCCGTGCGGGTCGAGGCCAAGCTGGCCGCCAAGCTGATCTACGAGGACGGATCCATCGTCATGGGCTGCACCCGCGACATCTCCATGGGCGGGCTGGCGGTCCTGACCCGCGAGCGGGCCCGCCCCGGCGCCGTCGTCGCCGTCGAACTGCCCAGCGGCGAGCGGACCGTGCGCTTCCCGGTCCAGCTCTGCGGCCGCGAGGACCTGCGCACCCGGCTGAAGTTCCGGCCCATGGCCCTGGACCAGCGCCGCGAGCTGGTGCGGGTGGTGCTCGGCCGCGCCGACGCCTGGCCGGTTCCCGCCGACCAGCCCCGTTGGACCGCCGCCCAGTCCTTCCTGGACCTGTGCCGCGCCAGCCTGTCCGTGCTCCTGTGGCGAAACGCCCGCCCGGGTGTGCGGCGCAAGCTCCGGACCAAGCCCACTGGCCGCCGCCTGGCCGCCGCGGGCGTCGCGGGCCTCAGCCTCGCCGCCCTGGCGCTCAGCGCGCCCAACCCGGCCGTGGCGCAAGACCTGGCGCCCGCCGCCGTGTCGGCTGGGACCTACAAGGTCTCGCTCAGCCTCAAGGACCTGGGCGCCGACTATCCGTTGCGCCTGCGCGGCGTGGACGGTGAGGCCGGCGTGCCCTTCGAGATCCGCCCCGACGAGGTCGTGGTGGGCGCGAACCTGCGGCTGCGCATGGCCTATTCGCCCCAGCTGCTCACCGACCTCAGCCACATGGTGGTCAGCCTGAACGGCGAGATCATCGCCAACATCCAGCTCACCCCGGACCGCTCTGGCGGGGTGGTGGTGGACCTGCCCATCGATCCGGGCCTGTTCCGCGCCACCAACCGGCTGAACGTGCGCTTCGTCGGCCACTACACCCGCGACTGCGAGGACCCGCTGCACTCGTCCCTGTGGGCCGACGTCAGCAACGTCCGCTCCAGCCTGGACCTGACCCTGCAGCGGACGCCCGGCCAGCCGGACCTGAACCGCCTGCCCGCCCCCTTCCTCAACCTCACCGACCCGCGGCCGGCCAAGGTGCAGATGGTCTATGCCGGTCCGCCGACCAATCGCCAGCTGCAGGCCGGCGCCGCCGTCGCCTCGTTCTTTGGGGTCCAGGCCAACCTGCGTCCGCTGAAGTTCGCCGTGACCCTGGGCGCGATCCCTACCGGCGACACGGTGATCATCGGCCGGGCCGGCGAGATGGTGGGCGGCGTGCGCCTGCCTGACGTCGATGGCCCGCGGGTCACCCTGGCCCGCAATCCGTCGGATCCCTTCGGTGTGATCCTGCTGGTCTCCGGCCGCGACGACGCCGAGGTGCTGACCGCCGCCCGCGGCCTGGCCGCCGCGCCCAAGGCGCTCAGCGGCGCCTCGGCGCGGATCAGCCTGACCGCGCCGTCCCAGCGCCTGGCCTATGACGCCCCCCGCTGGGCGCCCTCAGGCCGCAGCGTGCGCCTGGGCGAGATCACCGATCCCCTGACCCTGCAGGGCGCGGGCCTGCGCCCCGGCGTGCTCACCGCCGACCTGCGCGTCGCCCCGGACCTGTTCCTGTGGCCGCGCAGCGCCGCGCGCCTTGACCTGGACTACCGCTATCCCCGCGGCGACTGGGTCGACTACCGGACCTCGCGCCTCGATGTGTCCCTGAACGACCGCTATCTCGGGTCCCTGCCCCTCAAGCCCTCGGCCCTGGCCGAGAAGGCGGAGGATCTGGTCGGGCCGGGCCTGATGCGGCGCAAGACCCACGTCGACCTGCCGGCCTATGACCTCTTCGCTCGCAACCGGCTGGGCTTCTACTACGACCTGCGGGTCGACAAGCGCGGCGCCTGCGCGGGCGAAATCCCCGGCGACGTCCACGCCAATATCGACCCAGACAGCCGCATCGACCTGACCGGCGCGCACCACTTCGCCCGCTTCCCTGAACTGGCCAGCTTCGTCAGCGCCGGCTTCCCGTTCACCCGTCGCGCGGATCTCTCCGAGACCCTGGTCCTGGTGTCGCCCGACATCACCGCCCCGGAGATCGAGGCCCTGTTCGCGGTGATGGCCCGGGCGGGCGCGTCCACCGGCGCGCCGGTGCTGTCGGTCCGTCTCGCCCGGGCGACAGACGGAACCCCGCTCGCCGACCGGGACGTCCTGGTCGTCGGCCCTCTAAGCCTCTCGCAAGTCCGCACGGACCTGTTCCGCGGGGCTCCGGTCTCGCTGAAAGGCGGCGAGCTCGCGGTCACGGCCGCCAGCGAGGACGGCCTGCGCGCCTTCAACCGCTTCGGCCCCGCGGCGCCCGCCGTGCGCTGGCTGCTGGGCGGCGAGGACCGCTCGGCCCAGGCCCGCGACGCCCAAGGTGTCACAGCCGCCAGCCCCCGCTTCACCGGCCTGGCCAGCTGGCTGTCCCCGGTCAGCGCCGACCGGGTCGTGGTCGCGGTCCTGGCCGCCAATCCCCAGGACCTGCCCGGCCTCGTCTACGACCTGGACGATCCCAAGCGGGCGGCGGCCACCCACGGCGACCTGGCGGTCTCCACCCCGGCGGGCGTCAGCGCCTTCCAGGTGGGCCGGACCGCCTGGATCGGCGAGCTGCCGCCGCACCTGGCCGCCCTGTGGTGGATGCACCTGCACCCCATGGCCCTGACCGCCGGCGCCCTGATCCTGGCCCTGGCCCTCGCCCTCCTGGTGTCGCGCGCCATGAACGCCCACGCGCGCCGCCGCGTGAACCCTCACCTGAACCCTGATCTGGGAGACTTCTGATGTCCCCGCGCACCCTCATCCCGGCGACCGCGGTCGCCGCCCTCGCCACCGCCCTGGCCAGCCAGGCGCAAGCCCAGCCCATCGTCCGCCTGCCAGACCAGGCGCCGGTGACCCTCGGCGACCTGCCGATCCGCACGGCCCCGCCGGAGGCTGCCGACCCCCGCGCCGCGCCCCAGGTGGTCTCGCCGGTTGAAGCCCTCGTCCGCCAGGCCCAGACTTGGCGCCGCCAGGGCCGCAATGACCAGGCCGAGGCCACTCTCAAGCGGGCGCTCGCCCTGTCACCGGACGCGCCGGAGGTGCTCTACCAGCTGGCCGACCTGTCCCGCGCCAAGGGCGACGCCATGGGCGCGGCCATCTGGACCGGCAAGCTGGCCGCCGCCCGGCCGGGCGATCCTCGGCTTGCAGCCCTCGCCAAGGCGGTCCCGGCCCCTGTGGCCCAGGCGGGAACCCTGAGCCCCTTCCAGGCGGCGCCCGCGCGGCGGATCGAGGTCCAGGCCGCCGCCCCGCTGCCCGCGCCCCAGGGCCAGGCCCTGCCGGCGGCGGTCA
>CAZXVO010000142.1:0-11297 GCA_964643835.1 uncultured Phenylobacterium sp.
GATGAACAGGATCTGGTGGCCGTTCTGCTTGGAGATGTTGTCGAGGCGGATCATGCGCGGCCTGCTAGCGTGCGGGCGCGAAGAAGGCCAGCCCCGAAGGGAAGGCCGGCTGGAGCTCTGCAAGGCGCCCAATCGCGCCCGCACCTGTATATCTGACCTCCTCGGGACAGGGAGTCGGCGGACATGAAACTCGGCGCAGGTGTTGGATTGGGGATCGCGCTGGCGGCGGCGACAGCGGCCCATGGCCAGACCTTGGGCGGCCTGCACCTGGGCGACCCGGAGATCGCCGCGGCAGCGGCGGTGGGGCCGGGCGTCGAACCCAAGCCGATCAAAGGCCGGCCCGGCGCGGCGTCCTACTTGGGCGACAGCCTGTCTGTGATCGTGTGTCATGGCCAAGTTTCGGGGATGCGCATCACCCGTCCCGGGGACTTCATGACCTATGCGGCCCTGGTGGAGGCTGAAGCCTCGCGGCAGGGCTTCGGCCAGACGATGATCACCCATGGTTCCTCGGTCCAGGAGATGGCCCTGGCCGGAACCAACTGGAGCTGGGCAGGCGTCAAGACGCGGTATGAACTGATCGCCGTCGGCAAGCCTGGCGCGGCCATCGAGATGATCGCCATCGAATACGCCAGCGATCCGGATCCCTGTCCGAAGGGCGAGTAGGCGGGCGGCGGGCGCCTGACCCGAGACTGGGACGGCTTTCGGGCGTGTCGGATTTGCTGGCCTTCGTCCGTCCTGCGGGTGAGGCTTCAACCGAGAGGGACCCATGGACCAGACCAACTCACCGACCTCCAACCCGACCACAGTCGCCCGCCGCGGCGAGCGCGAGGTGGTCGTCACCCGCCTCATCGACGCCCCCGTCCAGGCCGTGTTTGACGCCTGGGCCAACGCCGAGCTGTTCCGCCAGTGGTGGGCGCCCAAGTCCATGGGCGCGGTCATCACCGCCTGCGAGATCGACGCCCGCACCGGCGGCGGCTACCGCATCACCTTCGGCGAGGGAGACGCGGCGATGAGCTTCTTTGGCCGTTACGTCGAGGTCTCGCCGCCCCACCGCCTGGTCTGGACCAACGAGGAAGGCGAGGACGGCCCGGTCACGACGGTGACGTTCGAGGCAGACGGCGAGCGCACCCTGCTCACGATGAGCGAGGTCTATCCGGGCCCGGTTCCTGAGGACGCGCTCGCGGGCCAGCAGGCCATGGCGGGGGAGCAGTTCGGGCAATTGGAGGGGATATTGGGCGCGCAGGCCTGATCCAAGCCTTGCCGCTTGCCCCAACCCCCTTCGTCCATGTTGACGTCAAACCTCCCCGCACGAATTCGGTCGTCGAATTCGCGCCCCTCGTGAGACCCTCTGGGCCTCACGGTCCTTCTCATTGTCAGCAAGCGGGCGGCGCTGTCGCCGCTCTGCCCGGTCACCCCTGGGCTATGGCGCATAAGCCTGCAGCCGAGAGCTTCGTCACCCCAAGACTTGTTCTTGGGGTCCCTCGTGCAGCTGGCATTGATTAGGCGGGCGTTGCGCGAGCCTTTGACGCCCCTTCGACCTCAGAGGCGACTGAAACAGGGACCCCAAGAACAAGTCTTGGGGTGACGATGGGAGCGGTAGCCGCCTTCGTCACAGGTCCCCAGCAGATGCGATCGCCCCGCCGCCTCAGGCCGCCATGCGGGCCTTGAACACGCCGTCGGGCAGTTTCGCCGCGCGGGTGGGGTGGATGAAGAAGTAGTCTTTCCAGGGGACGTCCGGGCAGACCGTGGTGCGTTCCTCCAGGCGGTCGCCGTTGAGGGCGAACATGCGGTAGCCACGGGAGCGGAACAGGTCGACCACGGCCTCGGCGGAACCGCCGAAGCGGTCGGCGAGCATGACCGGGTGGATCTCGATCAGCACGTGGGGACGGTCGCGGTCGATGATCGCCTCGGCGCCCTTCAGCGCCTTCTGCTCGGCGCCTTCGATGTCCATGCGGATGAAGTCGACGCGGTCAACGCCATGCTTGGCGCAGTAGTCGTCCAGGGTGACCACCGGGGTCGGCTGGACCTCGACGCCCACGTCTTCCAGGTCCGGGCGCACCTTGCCCTCGGGGGCTTCGGCGGCGACGTAAGCATAGGCGCGGCCCATGCGGCCGGAGGTCTTTTTCGGCGTGACCAGCAGGAGCTCGCCCGCCTCGTCCGAGACGGCGGCGTGGATCGGGGTGACCTGGCGGCCGATCCCGTGCCAGGCCAGGCAGGTCTTCAGCACCTCGAAGGTGAAGGCCGAAGGCTCGAAGGCGTAGATGCGCGCGTCCGGCGCGACCTGGGTCATCACATAGGAGTGGCGGCCGTCGCTGGCGCCCACGTGCAGGCACACCGGCGAGCCCGACAGCAGGTCGGCCAGATAGGGGGTCTCGGGCTCATGCTTGGCCCAGCGCATGTTGCGCCGCCAGGCGCGGAAGGCGTGACCGAGCACGCGGAGAGAAGCCATGGATAAGATCCTTTGTCCGCTCTCTAACGTGCGTCCCTAGTGACCGTCATCATGTAGTTGACGTCGCAGTCGCTGGAACGCGACCAGCGGCCGCTCAAGGGGTCGAAACTGACCCCGAACGGGCCCTGCATGGCCAGGGGTTCGTTGCGCAGGAAGTCGCGCAGTTCGTCCGGGCGCAGGAACTTGTTCCAGTCGTGAATGCCGGGGGGCAGCCAGCGCAGGATGTACTCAGCGCCGACCTTGGCCAGGGCGAAGGCCTTCAGGGTGCGATTGAGGGTGGCGACGATCATCAGGCCGCCGGGGGCCAGCAGCCGGCCGCAGGTGCGCAGGAACTCGCCCGGATCATTGACGTGCTCGATCACCTCCATGTTGAGGATCACGTCGAAGGGGCCGGCGCCCTCGGCCTCAAGCGCCTCGGCGGTGGAGGCGCGGAAGTCGATGGTCAGGCCACACTCGGCGGCGTGGGCGCTGGCCGCGCCGATGTTGCGCTCCGAGGCGTCGACGGCGGTGACCTGGAAGCCCAGGCGGCTCATGGGCTCGGAGAGCAGGCCGCCGCCGCAGCCGATGTCCAGCAGCTTGAGCCCCTCGAACGGCCGGGGCTGGCGGGTGTCGCGGCCGAAGCGCATCGCGGCCTCGTCGCGGATGAAGGCCAGGCGGACCGGGTTGAACTTGTGCAGCGGCGCGAACTTGCCCTTCGGGTCCCACCATTCGGCGGCGATGCGGGAGAAGCGTTCGACTTCGGCGGGGTCGATGCTGGAGGTCGCGGTCATGGGGTGCTTATTAGCGCGCAACGCCGCGGAAGTCGAAGCACGGCGTTGCCCCCTGCGATCCGCGTCGCTAGAAGGTCCCGCCTTTTGCTTTAGGGGAGCGATCACCCTGTCCCGGCTTGTGATGAAATTCGGCGGCACCTCGGTGGCCGATCTGGAGCGCATCCGGCGCGTCGGCCGCCTGGTGGCGGCGGAAGTCGCCGCCGGACACAAGGTCGCCGTGGTGGTCTCGGCCATGGCCGGCAAGACCAACGAGCTGGTGGCCTGGACCGACAACGCCGGCCCCGCCGCCGCCGGCCTGCCCGCGTCGGACGACGAATACGACGTGGTGGTGGCCTCTGGCGAACAGGTGACCGCGGGCCTGCTGGCCATGGTCCTGCGCAATATGGGCCTGCCCGCCCGGTCCTGGATGGGCTGGCAGATCCCGATCATCGCCGACGACGCCCATGGCCGCGCCCGCATCGACGACGTGCAGGCCGACAAGCTGGTCGAGGCGATGGACAAGGGCGAGATCGCCGTCATCGCCGGCTTCCAAGGGGTGACCCGCGACGGCCGCATCGCAACGCTGGGCCGGGGCGGCTCGGACACCAGCGCGGTGGCCATCGCCGCGGCGGTGAAGGCCAGCTGCTGCGACATCTACACCGACGTGGACGGGGTCTACACCACCGACCCGCGGATCGAATCCAAGGCCCGCAAGCTGGCCAAGATCTCCTATGAGGAGATGCTGGAAATGGCCTCCCTGGGCGCCAAGGTGCTGCAGACCCGTTCGGTCGAGCTGGCCATGGCCCAGAATGTGCCCGTGCGGGTGCTGTCGAGTTTTGTCGAGCCGGGCGAAGCGCCGGGCCAGGGCACCATCGTGTGCGACGAGGAAGAGATCATGGAAAAGCGGATCGTGAGCGGCGTCGCCTACAGCCGCGACGAAGCGAAGATCAGCCTGTTCGGCCTGCCGGACCATCCGGGCGTTTCTTCGGAGATCTTCGGGGCGCTGGCCGACGCCAACGTCAATGTGGACATGATCGTCCAGAGCCATGCGCGCACCCAGGACACCGCGAACATGGAGTTCACGGTCGGCAAGCGAGACGCCCAGCGCGCCGTGGAGATCGTCCGCGGCCTCAAGGGCAAGGTGGGCTTCGAGGACGTCCAGGTGAACGAGGACGTAGCCAAGGTCTCGGTGATCGGGGTCGGCATGCGCAGCCACGCCGGCGTGGCCAAGTCGATGTTCAGCGCCCTGGCCGACAAGGGTGTGAACATCCAGGTGATCTCCACCAGCGAGATCAAGATCAGCGTGCTGATCGACGCCGCCTATACCGAGCTGGCGGTTCGCGCCCTGCACGCCGCCTACGGCCTGGACCAACTCTAGGTCGCCGCGCCCTGCGGCGGCTCGCCGCAGGGGTGCGAAGACGCTGGGGCTTCACAGCGCGTAAACCCCCGTTGCTCATACTGGGCACATGGAGGAGCAGGTTCACTACGAAGTCCTGGCGCGGCGCCCCGGTTCGGCGGTGCACCTTGAGGCGTGGCTGGAAGACCAGCACCGCGCGATTCAGGTCGCCAACGAGATGATCGGCAGCGGCGAGTTCATCGCTGTGATGGTGATCCGCGAGACCCGTGATCCGAAGTCCGGCAAGTTCAGCCCGCTCTGCATCCGCCGCGAGGGCGACTTCACCTCCCCCGTCACCCGCAAGCTGCGCTCCGGCGATCTGCCCCCGCCCCGCTGCCAGGCGGGAAGCGACCTCTATGGCCCCATGGCCCGCGCCCGCATCGCCGAGGTGCTGGAAGGCTGGCTGGCGCGGCGCAAGGCGACCGCCTTCGAGCTGATCCATCGCCTGGACCTGGTCGACACCCTGCGCAACGCCGGCGGCGAGTTCCAGCACGCGATCCAGAAGTTCTCGGTGCCCGAGGCCCTGTTGCGGCATTCGACAGTGCACGAGGTGATCCGCAGCCTGCACCCGGTGATCGACCAGGCCGCGGCCCGCCTGCGCCAGGCGACCCAGGCCAAGGCGTTCCCGACCATTTCCGTCTCCGGCTTCACGGAGACCTGCGAAGCCCTGGCCGAAGCCGACGAGCGGCTGTTCCTGATGGGCGGCTCGGTGGCGGGCTATCTGGGCTCGGCCGAGGATTGGCCGTCCAAGGTCGAACGCATTCTGAACCTGGCCGATGCGGCGCCCGAGACTGGGATCGGCCGAGACCTGGCCTTCCACGTCCTGGCCCAGCCCATGGCCGAGATCCTGAATCTGGGCCCCGCCATGACCGAGATGCTGGGCGCAGAGCTTGATCCGGCCAGCCACCTGGGCGCCCTGGCCCAACTGGTGGCGCCGGAGGTGCCCAAGGCGGTGGCGGCCATCGATCCCGCCGCGGCCGCCCTGTTGCCCAAGCCCACCGACATCGGCGAGCGTCTAGCGCGCTTCCTGGCCGAGCCGCGGGTCGCCGGCCTTCGCCAGGCCCTGGGCCGCAAGGTCCTGGCCGAGGTCGCCAGTCCGCGCCGCCTGCGTCCCACCAGCCCCGAGGGCGAGGTCGAGATCTGCCGCGCCCTGGCCATCACCCTGATGACCGCCGCCGAGCCGATGGGCGGGGCGGAGGCCGTGCACGAGGCTTTTGTCTCCCGGTCGCACACCCTGGTCGGCACCGAATTCGTCACCGCCTATCTGAAGGTGGCCCGCAACCCGATCGACGAGGCCATGGCCCTGGTCCGGCTGATGGAAAGCGTCGTCGGTGGAACCCACAAGCGTCAGGCGGTGCGCTGGATCCAGTCCTGCGTCACCTCGCTGAAGTTCGACACCGAGGCGATGAGCGGCAAGGCGCCGGCGGCGATCCGCCTGGGCCAACTGGCGAACCTTTACCGGCGCGTGGCCCGGGCCGGTGGCCAGGAGGCGGGCATCGAAGCCCTGCTGACCCTGATCGGCGAGATGGGCGGCAAGCTGGAGGCGGAAGCCAAGATCATCCAGGGCATCCGCAAGGCGGCCCACAGCCCGGTGGAGAAGGTCCAGGCCCTGATCCGCATGGCGACCGGCGAGGCCGCGCCCTTGGGTCCCGCCGCTGAGCGGGCCCGCCAGGAGGCCAAGCGGCTGGCCGCGCACCCCGACACCACCGCGCACCTGTCAGCCCGCGCCGCGGTACAGCTGCAGACCATGGTCCAGAACCTGGGCCGCGCCGCCTAGGCTGAACGCGCCTGGCCCATGCGCCAGGCCGCCCAGACGCCCAGCAGGCTGACCGGAACGACCGAGGCGAACACCCAGACGCCGGCGGCCTGGGCGCTGGTGACGTCCAGCCCCTTCGAAAGCCCGGTCAGGTTGGCGACCACGCCCGCCGCCGCCGCGCCCGCCGCCGAGCCGGTGAGGCGCACGGCGGAGATGCCGGCCGCCCCGATGCCGCGCTCGGTCTCGTCCAGGCCGCCCAGCAGCTGTTGGGCCATGAAGGCCCAGGACAGGCCAAAGCCCGCGCCCAGCGCGCAGCCCGCCACGATCACTGGCCAGACCTGGCCCGACGGGAAGGCCCAGATGCTCAAGGCCACGCCCAGGGTCGCGGAGACCGCGCCCAGCCGGATCATCCAGGTCGGCCAGCGTCCAGTCAGGCCGGAGACCGCCAGGCCCGCCAGGGTCCAGGCCAGGGACTCCGCGGCGATCACATAGCCGGCGGACAGGGCCTTCAGGCCCGCAAGGGTCTGCAGGATGGCCGGGCCATAGACGCTGAAGCCCATGGAGGCGGCGGTGAGCAGGAACATGGCCGCATAGGCCGCGCCGGGGACGGTGCGCAGATTGCTGGAGCCGCGCGGCAACAGGCGCGTCGTCATCCGTCCGTCGATCCAGACCGTTGCGGCCAGGATCGCGACGCCGGCCAGGGTCAGGACGCCGGACCGCAGGGCGTTTCCGGCCAGGTCCGCCAGGCCGATGGCGGTGACGCCCACGGCGATCAGGCCAAGCTGGGTCCAGGCGACGCCGGTCCCCGCCTCCCCGTCCTCGCCCTTAGGCAGCATGACCAGGGAGGTCAGGGCCACGGCCACGCCCTGGATGGCGAAGGACCAGAAGGCCCAGCGCCAGACCCCGGCGTCGGCGAACAGGCCGCCGATCATGGGGCCGAGCAGGCTGGCCACGCCCCAGACCGCGGTGATGGCGGCATAGACCTTGGGCAGGGTGCGGTCGGGGAACATGACGCCGATGGCCACAGAACAGAGCCCGGCGACCCAGCCGCCGCCGATCCCCTGCAGCACGCGGCCGGCCAGGAAGGTCCAGATGTCCGGCCCCGCCGCGCTCATCAGGCAGCCCACGGCGTAGAGCAGGGCCGAGGCGGCGGTGGCGCGGCGCAGGCCGAAACGGGCCGCCAGCAGCCCCGAACTGGCCCCGGCCATCACCGAGCCCAGCAGGAAGCCGGCGGTGGCCCAGCCGAAATAGGCGTAACCGCCCAGGTCGGCGCCGACACTGGGCATGATAGTGGCGGTGACGAGGGAGTCCGCGGCGCTCAGCCAGACGCCGAGGCAGATCAGGCCGAAACGCGTCGCCCGCCCCTGCGCCAGGACATCAGCCCAGCTGCCTGGCTTGGGCGCCGACATCAGCTGGCCTGGTCGATGGCGGCGAGGCTGTCGGGCGTCAGCGCATAGACCTTGGAGCAGTACTCGCAGGTCACCCGGATCTGGCCGTCGTCCTCGACCATGTCGGCCCGCTCGTCCTCGGAGAACGAGGCCAGCACCGTGGCGATGCGGTCCATAGAGCAGCGGCAGAAGGCCTGGATCGGCTTGGGCTCAAACACCCGGGCGCCGTCCTCGTGGAACAGGCGGAACAGCAGGGTCTCGGCCGAGATGGTGGGATCGACCAGTTCGTCCTCGCCGATGGTCTCGAAGAAGGCCTGGGTGCGGGTCCAGGCCTCCGCGGTCGAGCCGCGGGCGTCATCCTCGGCGATGGCCTGGATCAGCATGCCCCCGGCGCGCCAGACCGGGCCGTCGCCGGTGTCGACCTGACCGACGGCCAGGCGGATGCGGGTGGGGGTCTGTTCGGACTGAGCGAAGTACTGTTCGGCGCTCAGGGCCAAGGTCTCGCCCTCGATGGCGGTGACGCCCTGGTAGCGATCCATGTCCGGGCCCTGGTCCACGGTCATGATGAACACCCCGTCGCCCAGCAGCGACCGGGCGCCCGGCCGGGCGAAGCCTTGGGTGGCGGCCGCCACCTCGGCGGCGTCGTAGCGGCAATAGCCGCGCAGGCCGCCGTCGCTGTCGTAGTCGGCCACGACATAGGCCACCGGCCCGTCGCCCTGGGCCTGGACGATCAGCCGGCCGTCGAACTTCAGGTTGGAGCCGACCAGGGCGGCCAGGGCGCAGACCTCACCCAGCAGGTTGGCCACCGGCTCCGGATAGGCGTGGGCTTGCAGGATGGTGTCCACCGCCTCGCCCAGCCTCACGAGACGGCCGCGCACGGGCTCGTCCTCGATCTGGAAGGGGGCGACGAGGTTGTCGGGGATGGACATGCTGGGGCTCTGGCTCATGGAGCGGCCATATAGGGGGGCGGATCGGCTTTTGCGAGCGCGGTCGATCCGCCGGCCCCTTGGAGCTATGCGCCTCAGATGGCGCGGAAGCACCAGGCCAGGATGGACTTCTGGGCGTGGATGCGGTTTTCCGCCTCGTCCCAGACCAGGCTGCGCGGACCGTCGAGCACCTCGTCGGTGACCTCTTCACCGCGGTGGGCCGGCAGGCAGTGCAGGAAGACACCGTCCTTGGCCGACAGATCCAGCAGGCTGTCATCGACCTGGTAGGGCTCGAGCGCCTCGATGCGCTCGTCATGGTCGACGTCGCCCATGGAGACCCAGGTGTCGGCGATCACCACGTCAGCGCCGAGCACAGCTTCGCGCGGGTCACGGGTGATCTCGATACGCCCCTGGGCTTCCTCGGCGCGAGCCAGGTCCATCAGGTCCGGGTGGTAGAGCGCCGGGCAGGCGATGTTCAGCTTGAAGCCCAGCTTGGGAGCCACGTGGATGAAGCTGGAGCAGACATTGTTGCCGTCGCCGACCCAGGCCAGCGTCTTGCCGGCGATCGGACCCCGATGTTCCTCGATGGTCAGGATATCGGCCAGGATCTGGCAGGGATGGCTCTTGTCCGTCAGGCCGTTGATCACCGGCACGCTGGAGGAATGGGCGAAGCGCTCCACGTCCTCGTGGCTATTGGCGCGGATCATCACGGCGTCGACCATGCGCGACAGGACGCGGGCCGTGTCCTCGATGGTCTCGCCGCGGCCGAGCTGCATGTCATTGGCCGTCGAGATCAGCACGTCGCCGCCCAGCTGGCGCATGGCCGCGTCGAAGGAGAAGCGGGTGCGGGTGGAGTTCTTCTCGAAGATCATCGCCAGCACGCGGTCGCGGGCCGGGGCGTCGGGGTCGACGCGGCCCTTGGGCCAGCCGGCGCGGGCCGCCTTGCGGGCGTGGGCGTCGTCCAGAATGGCGCGGATGTCTGCGGCTTCCATCCGCCACAGGTCGATGAAGTGTCTAGGCGCTTGGGTCATCGAAGCTACCTCGTCTCCAATGCCCGCTCATCCCCGCGGAGGCGGGGATCCATTCTGACTGTCGAATGGGCGGGCCTGAGGAAATGGATTCCCGCCTTCGCGGGAATGAGCGGATAGGGTCAGGCGGCGGTCTTGGCCGTGGCGCGGGCGGCTTCGCAGGCGGCTTCGATCTTCTCGACCGCCTCGCGGGCCTCGTCCAGGGTCAGGGTCAGCGGCGGCAACAGGCGCACGCAGTTGTCCCCGCCGCCGGCCACCAGCAGGTGCTGGTCGCGGCAATGCTGCATGAACTCGCGGTTCGGCGTGACCAGCTTGAGACCGATCAGCAGGCCCTTGCCGCGGATATCGGCCACCACGTCCGGGAAGCGCGACTTCAGCCCCTCGAACTGCTGGGTGAAGTAGCCGGCCACTTCGGTCACGTGGGCGAGCAGCTTGGGCGAGTTCAGCTCTTCCATGGCCGCGAGACCCACGGCCATGGCCAGCGGGTTGCCGCCATAGGTCGAGCCGTGGCTGCCCACGGTCATGCCTTGCGCCGCCTCGACGGTGGCCAGGCAGGCGCCGACCGGGAAGCCGCCGCCCAAGGCCTTGGCCACGCACATGATGTCCGGCTCGGCGCCGGCCCATTCATAGGCGAACAGCTTGCCGGTCCGGCCCAGGCCGCACTGGATCTCGTCCAGGATCAGCAGGATGCCGTGTTCGTCGCAGAGCTCACGCAGGCCGCGCAGGCAGACGTCCGGCAGGGCGCGCGCCCCGCCTTCGCCCTGGACCGGCTCGATGATGATCGCCGCGGTGGTCGGGCCGATGGCGGCCTTCAGCGCCTCGTGGTCGCCATAGGGCAGTTGCACGAAGCCCGGCATGCGCGGGCCAAAGCCTTCCAGGTAGCTGGCGTTGCCGCTGGCGTTGACGGCCGCGAGCGTGCGGCCGTGGAACGAGCCCTCGAAGCCGATGATGTCGATCTTCTCAGGATGGCCCTTGGCCCAGTGGTACTTGCGCGCGGTCTTGATCGCGCACTCCACAGCTTCGGTCCCGGAGTTGGTGAAAAACACCACGTCGGCGAAGGTCGCGTCGGTCAGGACCTTGGCGAGCTTTTCCTGGTTCGGGATCGTGAAGATGTTGGAGACGTGCCAGAGCTTCTCAGCCTGGTCCTTCACCGCCTGCACGAGCTTGGGATTGGAGTGGCCCAGCGCGTTCACCGCGATGCCGGCCATGCAGTCCAGGTAGGCCTCACCGTCGGTGGTGAAAAGTCGGGCGCCCTCGCCTCGCTCGAACGCCAGCGGGGTGCGGTTGTACACGCCCATGATGTGGTCGCTGGGAACGGGCGGGCTTTGCGTCGCCGTCTTTTCAGTCACGGTAGAAGCCTCCTCAAAAGAGATCGTCCCCGCCGCGGGGCGACGGGGACATGAAGGCTTGGCGTTTTCCGGGTGATTGGCCGCGATGTCAATAAAAGCTTTGTGAAGCAACGATCTCAGCGCGGCCGCGACAGGCCTTAGGTCTTAATCTTGTAGCCCGTCTCGAACATCCACAGGCAGATCGAGGTGAGCGCCACCACCAGGCCCGCCACCATCAGCACGCCGGTGAACAGCGAGCCCTCCGCATGGCCGATGA
>CAZXVO010000143.1:0-11255 GCA_964643835.1 uncultured Phenylobacterium sp.
TCCGGGCTCGGGTCGCGGCCCAGCACCTTGCGGCCGATCATGTCGTTCATGTTGATATTGGCCTGGTGCAGCCACAGCCGCTTCAGGGCCTTGGGATCGAGGCCCAGGTCGCCGGCGTGATCGACGATCATCTCCGAGACCATCGGCACCACCTCGCGGAACACCTTGCGGCCTTCCTGGATAAACAGCTTGTCCGGCGCGCCGATGCCTTCCGGAGCCGTGCGGTTCAGGAAGCCGAAGTTGTTGCGGATGTTGTTGGAGAACACGGTCTTCAGCCGGGTCCCCAGGATGTCCCAGCCCTGTCCGGGCGAGGCGTCCTCGGCCCGCTCGACGATCACGGCGGTGGCCACGTCGCCGAAGATGAAGTGGCTGTCGCGGTCGCGGAAGTTCAGGTGGCCGGAGGTGATCTCCGGATTGACCATCAGCACCGCGCGGGCCGAGCCGGTGGCGATGTAGTCGGCGGCGGTCTTGATGCCGAAGGTCGCCGAGGAGCAGGCCACGTTCATGTCATAGCCGAAGCCGTCGATCCCCAGGGCCTGTTGGATCTCGATCGCCATGGCCGGATAGGCGCGCTGCATGTTGGAGGCGGCGCAGATCACGGCGTCGATCTGGCTGACATCCTTGCCCCAGCGGGCGATGGCGTCGCGGGCGGCGGCCACGCCGATCTCGGCCAGGATGGAGATCTCCTCGTTCGGGCGCTCGGCGATCACCGGGCGCATGATCTCGGGGTCGATGATGCCGGACTTGTTCACGACGTGGCGCGACTTGATGCCCGAGGCCTTCACGATGAACTCGACGGAGGACGGGGTCAGGGCGGCGACCTCGCCGGCTTCGATCGCCTGGGCGTTGGCAGCGTTGAAGCGCTCCACATAGGCGTTGAAGGCTTCCACCAGCTCGGCGTTGGAGACGCTTTCCGGCGGGGTGTAGAGGCCGGTGGCGGCGATGACGGCATGATGCAAGGCGAAGGCTCCAGCGCTTGGCCCCGACGCGGCGGGGACTTCGAAGCGGCGTTGATACCACGGCTGCGGTCACAGTCAGCCGCCTTGTGACGCCGAAACAACCCGCGCCGGGCGCCACAAAATGACCTTGAGCTGTCGTCGAACCGCCCTTGCCGCGCCGCGTTTGAGGACGATCCAGAGGTCGCTGGGGTGCTGACCCAAGAGTACGGAGTACAATAAAATGAAAACTCTCATCGCCACCGCCGCGGCCGGCGCTCTCGCCGCGACTCTCGCTCCCGCCATGGCTTCGGCCCAGGACATGACCCCCACCGGCTACGGCACGCTGGGCTATGCCGCCTCCAGCGCCGACGGCGTCAACCTCGGCGCCATCCAGGGCCGCCTGGGCGCCCGCTTCGGACAATATCTCGGCGTCGAGGGCGAGGCCGCCTTTGGCGTGGATGACGACAAGACCTATGTGGCCGGCGTGCCTGTGACCGTTGAGGAAAAGCACCAGGTGGCCGCCTATGGCGTGGGCTACCTGCCCGTCGCCCCCAACGCCGACCTGTTCGTCCGCGCCGGTTACGGGACGACCAAGCTCAAGGCCTCCGCATCCGGGACCTCGGCCAGCGACGATGGCGAGTCCTGGAACTATGGCGTCGGCGGGCAGTACTTCTTCGACGACAAGAACGGCGTGCGCGCGGACTACACTCGCCACGACTTCAAGGACTCCAGCACCGACGCCAACACCTGGTCGGTGTCCTACGTCCGCAAGTTCTAGACCTTCGGCATACGGTCCGGGCCCCGACCGAGGGCCCGGGCTGCGGGCCGCTCTCCAGCGCCCACCCAACGAGGCCGGTCCTCCCCCCAGCCGCGTCCTCGCCCTTCGGTCCGGCCCCTGTTCCCTGTCCGGGACAGGGGCCTATTCTTTGCTGAGCCCACAAACAAAAACCCCCCGCCGTCGCCGGCGGGGGGCCTTGTCCGTCGAGGTGACGGAACTGGGTCTTAGTACTTCAGACGCAGGGTCATGCCGTAGGTCCGCGGGGCGGACGGGAAGGCGCCGATCGAACCCGACTGGTAGGTCGCGTCGTAGGCCACTTGGTAATAGTGCTCGTCGGTGAGGTTCTGACCCCACAGCTCGACGCTCCACTTGTCGTCCTGCTGGCCGAGGCTCAGGCGGGCGTTCCACAGGGTGAAAGCTTCCTGGGTCTTCAGCGGGTTCAGGTCCGAACCGGTGTTGTAGGCCGAGGTGTACTTGGCCGACAGGCTGGCCTTGCCGACCAGGTTCTCGCCGATGTCGTGCTGGTAGGCGACCGCCAGCGAACCCGACCACAGCGGCGCGAAGGACAGGCGCGAGCCCGGCAGGCGCGAGGTGGCGCCCAGGACCGCACGGTCCTTCTCGGTGTAGCTGGTTTCGGAGTAGGTCACGCCGCCCTGCAGGGTCAGGCCCTGGATCGGGAAGAACATGAAGTCGGCGTCCACGCCCTGCGAGATCACTTCCGGCACCGAGATGACGGTGAAGACCAGGCCGTTATAGGCGTTCAGCTGGAAGTCCGTGTACTTTTGATAGAACACGGTGCCGTTCAGCAGCAGGCGACGGTCGAACAGGGTGGACTTCACGCCCACTTCGTACGAGTCGGCCGATTCCTTGGCGAAGTCGGTCTTGGTGATCGGCTTCAGCGAGGTAGCCGAGCCAGCGGCGTAGGTGTAGGCCAGACGGTCCAGGTTGAAGCCACCGGCCTTGTAACCGCGGGCGTACGACACGTAGGTCATCAGTTCCGGGCTGAAGCGGTAGGCGGCCTTGATGGTGCCGGTCAGGGCGCCTTCAGACAGGTCCTGGCTGGCGGTCAGGTTGGTGAAGTTCGGGTTCTGATAGGTCTGGCAGACCGCGTTGATCAGGCTCGCCGGCAGCGGCTTGGCCGCCAGCGTGGCGCAGCCCTTGCCGCCGTCGGTGTTGCCGTAGAACGCGTCCACACCCTTGTTTTCCCAGGTGTAGCGGATGCCGCCGGTCACTTCGAGCTGGTCGGTGACCTTGTAGGAGGCGTTACCGAACAGAGCGAAGGACTGTTCGCTTTGGTTGTACTGGTCACGCTGGCCTTGGCCGTTGGCGAAGGTCGTGCCCGCGGCGTTGCCGGTCAGCTGGGAGACCAGCGCGCCGTTGGTGCCGCTGGACAGCAGAAGGCCGACGAACTTTTCGAAATCAGCGCCGTACAGGGTGTCGACCTTCGAGGTCAGGTCTTCCTTGGTGAAGAACGAACCGACGGTCCAGTTCAGCTTCTCGGTCGACCCGGTCAGGCGCAGTTCCTGGCTGAAGGTCTTGAAAGCGGTGCCGGTCCAGCTCGGCGAGCTCCAGATGATGTCGGCGGTCGACAGATCGGATTCGGCGGCCGAATGGGTCTCGAACTCACGGTAGGCGGAGATCGAGGTCAGCTGCAGGGAGCCCAGATCATACTCGACTTCGGCGGAGACGCCCTTGTCGGTGATCTTCTTGCTGGTGCTGCGGTTGGCGTAGGCCTTGTAGCCATCGAAGTTGGCCGGATTGGCCACCGAACCCGGGAAGGCGACAGCCATGATCTTGGTCACGCCGCCGTTCAGGACCTGTTCGGCCAGGCAGCAGTTCTCGTCGCGCTTGGTGTAGTCGGCCGAGAAATTGATGCTGAGGTCTTCGGTCGGCTTCACCAGCACCTGGGCGCGGGCGCTCCAGTAGTTCTGGTCGTTGTCGTCGGTCTGGGTGCGGGGACCCGCGCCGGTCACGACGTCGATGAAGCCGTCACGCTCGCGACGGGTGATGAACAGGCGGCCGGCGACCTTGTCGTCGACCAGGGCGCCGGTGACGCCAGCGGACAGGGCCTTCAGGCCGTAGTTGCCGACTTCCAGAGCGCCGTCGGCGCCGAATTCGAAGTCAGGCTTCTTGGTGATGACGTTGATGACGCCGGCGGTGGCGTTCTTGCCGAACAGGGTGCCTTGCGGGCCCTTCAGGACTTCGACGCGTTCCAGTTCGCCCAGGTCACCGAAGCCAACGCCGTTGCGGGGACGGTACACGCCGTCGATCACGACGCCGACCGAGCTTTCCAGGCCGATGTTGTCGCCCACGGTGCCGACGCCGCGGACGCGGGCGGTGGTCGAGGTCGAGCTGGTGGTCGAGGTGACGGTCAGGCCGGGGGTCAGGATCGTCAGATCCTTGATGTCGCGCACGCCAGCGGCGCGCAGCGTGGAGCCGCTGACCGTGGTGACCACGATCGGAACATCCTGCAGGTTCTGGGTGCGCTTCTGGGCGGTGACGACGATTTCGTCGACGGTGGCCGGAGCCTCCTGCGCCTGGGCGGCGGCGGCCCACAGAATGGAAACCAGCGCCACGGGCGCTGCGCTCGCGATAAGCCGAGCCTTGGACATGAGAAATCTCCCTAAAATGCTCGTTGGTCCGCATAGACGGGGAGGACTGCGAACCCGAGCCGGTGGCGCTTTAGGGGTGGTTCCGTTTCAGGAAAAGCGACGGCTGCAATGTCCCAAGGTAAATTGACCGAAGGGTGGGATTTTGGCCGCACATTTGATGTTGGCGTCAAAAATACTGCGACTTTCTGGCGTCTTTGCCTGCGTAATTTCACCGTAGGCGGGCGTCTTCTATCGGCGTCGTCTAAATGACGCCCGCGTCAGATTCGGCGAGTCGCCGCTTGACGGGTGTGCTTCCTGGGGCCGAACCTCCGGGTTCGGAGGGACCCAGTGCTCGACAAAGCCTATCTGATCCAGACCGCCGGCTCGGCCGCTGCGGTGGGGGTGCTCATCGCCATCGCGGCTTGGGCGAAGATCGCCAAGCCGCCGCCGCCGCTCAATGAAGCGCGGGCCCGCGCCCTGTTGCAGGACGAGTTTCCCGGCCGCCAGGTCGACCGGCTCTGGGTCGCCAACGACGGCCGCGGCGCCTTGGCCCGCTCGGGGGCTTCGGCCCTTATCCTATGCGAGGTGGGCGACGGCTATGTGGCGCGCCATATTCCCTGGGCGCAGGCCCTGTCCTCGACCTTCCGGGACGGCGTGCTGAAGCTCGACCTGGGCGACGTCGCCGCGCCGCGGGCCCGGCTGGCCTTTGACAACTGGCCGCCCGCCGGCCTGGGAGCCGGCTGATGCTGCACGCGCCGTTTGATCCGGTCGCCCTGGCGGTCCCGTTCTTCGTCCTCGCCATCCTGCTGGAGATCCTGCTGGCCAAGGCGCGCCTGGCGGAGGCGACCTATGAGGGCTGGGACACCTTCTCATCCCTGGGCATGGGCCTCGGGCGCGGCCTGTTCGCCCTGATCACCGCCGGCGCGGTGTTCGCCGCCACGGTCTGGGTTTGGAACCACCGCGCCTTCACCGTGCCCTTCGACGCCTGGTGGGGCTGGGTGGCGATCTTCTTCCTGGAGGACCTGACCTACTACTGGTTCCATCGGCTCAGCCACGAGCGGCGCTTCTGGTGGGCGGCGCACGTCAACCACCACTCCTCGCAACACTACAATCTGTCGACCGCCCTGCGGCAGACCTGGACCGGCGGCCTGTCGGGGACCTGGATCCTCTGGTTGCCCCTGGCCTGGCTGGGCTTCTCGCCCGCCCAGATCGCGATCCAGCAGGGGATAAGCCTCGTCTATCAGTTCTGGATCCACACCGAAGCGATCAAGAAGCTGCCGGCCTGGTTCGAGGCGGTGTTCAACACGCCCTCGCACCACCGGGTGCATCACGCCCGCAACCCGCGCTACCTTGACAGCAACTACGCTGGCATCCTGATCATCTGGGACAAGATGTTCGGGACCTTCACGCCAGAGCTTGATGAGGAGCGGCCGCGCTACGGGATCGTCAAGAACCTGTCAGGCTTCAACCTGCTGCGCGTCGCCTTCCATGAGTGGATGGCCATCGGCAAGGATCTGGCGGGATCCCGCAGCCTGCGTGAGGTCGGCGGCTACCTGTTTGGCCCGCCGGGCTGGAGCCCCGACGGCTCGCGGCAGACCAGCGAGATGCTCAAGGCCGAATGGCGGGCCCAAAGGGGCGGTGACTGACCGTTCTGGGTAGCGCCCTGCGGGTTTCCAAGTCAGACTGATCGCTGTTCAGTCGCCATTAGAGCGACGGAGGAAGCGTCATGTCCGAAGCCGAACTGCCGAGCATCCTGCAGCTCACCCCGCTCAATCCCGACTACCAGGCCGATCCGCACAAGCTGCTCGATCCGCTGCGCGCCCAGTGCCCGGTGCGCAAGGACCCGGTGTCGGGCAGCATGGTGCTCAGCCGCTACGCCGACGTCCGAGCTGTCGTCTCCGACCGCAGCCTGTGGCGCGACCCGATCAATGCCGAGGAAGGCGCGATGCTGCAGCGGGGCACTGCCAACCTGCAGACGGACCTGCCGCGGGCCGAGACCATCTCGATCCTGCACCTGGACGACCCCGACCACGCCCGTATCCGCCAGCCCCTGTCTCAGGCGCTTTACGCTCGGGTAGCCAAGTTCCGCGGCGAGGTGGAGCGCATCGTCGACGAAGCCCTGGACCGCATTCCCGAGGGCGAGCCCTTCGACCTGATGAACCTGTTCTGCGTGCCGATCCCCATCGACGTGATCGCCTCGATCTTGGGCGTGGATCACGACCGACTGGTGGAGTTCCGCGCCTGGTCGGAAGGCTCGATCCTGGGGCTCAATCCCTTCCGCACTGACGAGCAGACCGCCCAGATGGAATGGGCCAGCGCGCAGCTGTCGGTCTATTTCCTCAAAACCATCGCTGAGCGTCGGGTGGCGCCAGGCGACGACCTGATCTCCGACATGGTCAAGCTGCAGGGGGAGGGTGCGCCCCTGTCCGACGAGGAGCTGCGGATCAACCTGGGCGCCCTGCTGGTGGGCGGCAACCTGACCACCACCGACCTGATCGGCAACGGGGTCTACCTGCTGCTGAAGAACCCTGGCGAACTGGCCAAGCTGAAGGCCGACCCCGGACTGATCAACGCGACTGTCGAGGAAATCCTGCGGGTGGAAGGTCCGGTGGACATCACCGGCCGCATCGCCTCTAGCGCGCTTGAGATTGGCGGATGCCCGGTGGCGGCCAAGCAGTCGATCACCACCTTCCTGCGCGCCGCCAACCACGACCCTGAGGTCTTCGAGGACCCGCACAGCTTCAACATTAGCCGCAAGCACAAGCCGCATGTGGCCTTCGGCGGCGGGGCGCACATCTGCATCGGCGCGCCGTTGGCCAGGCTTGAGGCCCAGGTGGCCCTGCCCAGGCTGTTCGCGCGTTTCCCGAACCTTCGACTGGCCGAGCCTGACGCCCAGATGGAATGGCGCATGCTGCCCTTCTTCCGCGGGCTCGAGACCCTGATGCTGGTGGCTTAATCCCGAAGCAGGGGCAGGGAGAGGCCTGACACTGGCCGGGCGCCGAGAATCTCGCGGCGGAAGCGGAACAGCTCCGCCGGCCGGCCGCCGGTCTCGGAGTCCAGCCGGCCCAGGCCCTCCACCATCTCAGCGCGCTCCAGGGCGCGGCGGAAGTTCTGCTTGTGCAGGGGTACGCCTGCGACGGCCTCGACCGCCCTTTGCAGGGCCGACAGGGTGAAGGCGTCGGGCATCACCTCAAAGATCACCGGGCGGTACTTGAGCTTGCCGCGCAGCCGCGACAGGGCGGTAGCGAGGATCCGGCGGTGGTCGCTGATCATCGGCTCGCCCAGCGCCGGCCCAAGGTCGGCCAGTTCGGCGCGCGGGGCCTCACCGCGGTCGCGGGCGGCCTCGGGGGCCAGGCCCGCCTCATAGAGCAGCTCATAGCGCTCGAGCACCCGCTCCTCGTTCCACGGCGCGCCGTCCTGGGCGAACAGCAGCCGCAGGCGCGAAAGCCGGGCCGGATGGGCGCCGGCCCATTTCATCAGGGCGGGCTCGATGGAGGTGAGGGCCGGTGGTCGGCCGTCGCGCCAGTCTTCCCAGGGAAAGAACCGAAACCAGTCTGCCCAGGCGGTGTCCGGCGCCGCGGTGTCCACCGCCTGGGGCGTCAGGCCCAGATAGCCCACAGAGATGACCCGCCGCGCGGCGCCCGCGGGGCCAGGCCCCAGATTGGCGACCGGTGCGTCGCGGCCCTTGTCACCGAAGGTGTAGAGCTGTTCGACATAGCCCAGTTCGAACCGCGTCTGCGCCGTCACGAAGGCGCGCAGGGCGAGCTCGAAGGTCCGATCAGCCTCAGGATCGAAGGGGCCGAAAGGCAGGCCGACCGGCTGGCCCTTCGGGCGCACGGTCAGCACCACGGCTTGGCCGTCGCGGATGGCCGCGACCACGGCGGACAGGCCGATGACGACGTCTTGGCTCATCGCCCGTGCCGCGCCTGGAATTCAAAGGGCCGGGCCTGGGTGTAGTCGTAGTCCCCCATGGCGGCGACCGCATCGACCATCCGGCCGCGCCGGCCCATCACGTCGTCGGCCAGGGCGACGATGCGCCGGTTTGGGCTGGCATGGGCCGCGGCCTCGCGCATCGCCAGAGCGATCGCTCGCTCATCGGCGTCCGGGCTGCGCTCGCAGGCGATGACGAAGGCGCTGGCGGTGGAGCGGCTGACCCCTGCCCAGCAGTGGATCAGCATGGGCTCGGCCTCGTCCCAGCCGGCGGCGAAGGCCAGCAGATTATGGACCAGGGTCTCCTGCGGCAGGACCAGCCCGTCCATCGGCGCGTCAATGTCATTCACCGCCAGCCGCAGGTGCCGGCCCGGGTCTATGCCGTCCGGGGTGTCGATCATGCTGGCGGGGTCCAGCAGGGTCACCATGTGCGACGGCCGGCGCCGGGCGATGATGGCGGGCGCCTCGGCCAGGCCGCTGACGATGAGGGTCACGCTCACTCCGTATCGAAGGCGACGTCGCCGGCGGCGGCGAATCCGGCCGCCTCGGAGAGGATACTGTAGCGCTGCACGTAACGGATTTGCGCCTGGGACGGCGGCAAGGGGTCAACATGCAGCTCGTAGCCCTCAGGTGGGGCGCCGAACAGCTCCAAACCTTCCTTAAGCGAGAAGCCCGCCAGCTGGGTGGCCTCAAAGAAGGCGCAGGCGTGGTCGGCTTGCTTAATCAGCTTCTTGATCGCCAGCGGCGTCTTGGCGGGCAGGCCGAAGCGGATATGGATCGCCGTCTCCAGCTTCTCCTCGAACAGTTTGTAGTCATAGCCGAGCGCCGCCTTGAACGGGCTGATCATGTCGCCGATCACGTACTCGGAGGCGTCGTGCAGCAGTGCGGCCAGCCGCCAGCGCGGCTCCAGGTCCGGCTGGATGTGGGCGCAGATCTCCTCGACCACCACGGAATGCTGGGCGACGGAAAAGGCGTGCTCGCCGGTCGTCTGGCCATTCCAGCGCGCGACCCGCGCCAGCCCATGGGCGATATCCTCGATCTCGATGTCCATGGGAGAGGGATCGAGCAGGTCGAGCCTCCGCCCCGACAGCATCCTCTGCCAGGCCCTGGGCGCCGACGCACCCTTACGCAGCCCTTTCTTCACCGAAGCGTTCCTTTCAAAGTCGAGGTTGAGACTTGGACCAGAGGTTGAGAGAGATCAATGTAGGCGCAGGGGCGTTCTGCGCACCATCAACAAGACTGAGGGAGAGACGATGAGCTGGGCGAGAATCATGGCGCCGCTTTCGGGCGGGCAGGGCGACAAGGCCGCGATCCTTGCCGGCGCCGAACTGGCCCGCCCCTTTGGCGCGGAGCTGGCCGGGGTCTATACGCCCGCCGACGTCGCCGACGTTATGCCCTGGATGGGCGAGGGCTTTCTGGGCGGGGTGCAGAGCACGGCGCTGGAATCCCTTAAAGAGGCCGCTCAGGCCGGCGAGAAGAACGCCATCGCCGCCATGCAGGCGTGCGACTACGCCAAGAAGCAGTTCATCTCCCTGCAGACCCCCGTCTGGGCCGGCCTGTCGACCGAAAGCCGCCTGTCCGACGTCGTGGTCTTCACCTCCGATCCGCCACGGGGCCGCGGGCCCTTGGCCGAAGCCTTCCAGCAGATGGTCGCCGACGAACAGCGGCCGGTGCTGATCGCCCGGGAGGGTTTCAAGGTTGGCGGTGTGGTCGCCGTGGCTTGGGACGGCGGCAAGGAAGCCAGCCGCGCCGCGCGCCTGGCCCTGCCGCTCTTGGAAAAGGCGGAGCGGGTGGTGATCCTGGCTGCGCCCAAGGCCACCTCGCGCAGTTTCGACCCCTCCAAGCTCCAGGCCTACTACGCCGCCCGCGGCGTGGCGGCCGATATCGACCTGTTGCCGGACTCCGGGGACGCCGCCCCCGTGCTGCTCTATGCGGCCAAGAAGGCCAATGCCGGGGTCCTGGTCGCCGGGGCCTTTGGCCACCCGCGGCTGCAGGAGTTCATCTTCGGCGGCACCACCCGGACCCTGCTGGCCTCTGACCAGCCCACCCTGTTCCTGTCCCACTAAGCGTTCACAAGAGAGATAGCGTCATGACCCTGTCGCGCATCGTCATGCGGCTTGCCCGCAATCCTGGCACCGAGTTCGCTGGCGGCGACGACCATCGCGGCTATGCCCTGACCGCGCCGCTCACCGCCGACGGCCATCTGGACGAGGCGACCTATGCCAAGGCCAAGGCGGAATGCGTCGTGCGCCGGTTTGCGCCGGACGAGGCTCCGGTGGAGGGGCGGCTTACCCGCCGCGGCCAGAACTGGTTCTTCGACTATGACGCCTCGGACAGCGCCGACGACGAGCCGGTCCACAAGCTGGGCCAGCACCGCTTCGCTGTCGGCGAGTACGTCACCGTCAATGATGAGGATGGCCGGCCCCTGACCTACAAGGTGGTCGAGGTCCAGCCAGCGGGGTGATCAGGCCCCGCCGTTCTTGCGCACCAGGCGCTTGACGTCGTCGTACATGTCGTTGCCGCCCTTATCCTTTTCGCCCTTGGCCTTGACCAGGGCGACGACGATAGGGCCGGTGCGGCGGCCGGAGGCCTCATAGCCCACAAAGCTGTAGGCCCCGTTCTTGTCGTGATCGACGGAGATGAAGGTCGCCCGGACCCCCCGACGTTCCCGCGACAGGGCTTCGCCGCGCAGCCGCACATCCTTGCGCATGCGGATGGTCGCGCTCTCATCGTTGGCGTTGATGTGGATCGGGCCAACCTGGACGTTGGCCGAGTCCCCCTGGGCGTCGATATGAATGCCCGGCAGGTTGATGTGGGCCTCGTCCTTGTCGCTGTCGCCCTGGATCTCAATCTTATGATCGCCGGCGCTGGCCGTGACCTTGGCGCTCGTCTCGCCGTCGCGCATATCGACCTTGGCGTCACGAGCGGCGTCTTCGGCAACCTTCGCGGCTTCGGCGGCGGCGCCAGGCGCGGGTGGGGCAGGCGGCGCCGGGGGCTTGTCGGACGCGCCGGCGGGTG
>CAZXVO010000144.1:0-11235 GCA_964643835.1 uncultured Phenylobacterium sp.
CGGGGGTCGACCTCTCAGAATAAGTCCTCGACCTTGCCCACCATGTCGCCGCCGACATCGGCACCCTTGGTGAAGATGCCGCCGCCGAGACGGGCGAAGATGGAGATCAGCGAGGCGCCGAAGCCGAGGCAGACGAGCGCGTCGACCACTTCACGGCTGGTGCGCTCCAGGCCCATGACATCGGTCAGGATGTAGTAGTAGCCCGCGACGCCCAGCAGGGCGAAGCCGGCGACCAGCATCCCGGTGATGGCGCCCGAACGGAACGCGAGGGACAGGCCCTTGGCCAGGCCTTCAGAGGCCGCCTGGGCGGTACGGACGTTGGCGCGCACGGAGATCAGCATGCCCGCGAAGCCGGCCAGGCCCGAGAGCACCGAGCCGATGGCGAAGCCGATCGCCGCCAGCTGACCGATCAGCATGAAGACGGCGACGAGGATGACCGCGCCGACGATACCGATGGCGGTGTATTGCTTCTGAAGATAGGCCTGCGCGCCTTCCTGGATGGCGGCGGCGATTTCCTGCATTCGAGCGTTGCCGGCGGACGCGCGCATCAGCGATGCTGTCTGGACGATCCCATACAGAACCGCTAGCGCACCGGCGACGATCACCAGCGTAAGCGAAAGACTCATGATTTAAGCGCCCCTTTGCGATTGCGCGGAGGGCGAGGATGGTCGCAGCGAAGACGCACTGCGGCCGTATGTTCCCTGCCCCTGTTTGTTTCCCCTAAGTGGGACGCAATTTGGCGCGTCCCTTATTTAAGACTGGGGAGCGTGCCAAAACCGATGCGCGGAAGCAACACTTCTCGCGCCAAAGGCGGGCCTTGCCCCATCAGGGCTGGATCGCCTTCGCCGTCGATGCGCCCGGCTTGGGCAGCCCGTATCGTTTTTGCGGCGTTTCGCTGACGATCTCGATGGCGCGGATCGCCCCGGCCCCCGCCACCACGGCCGCTTCCCGGGCGAAGGCCTGCTGCAGGCGCGGCAGGTCCAGGGTCGTATAGTTGGTTGGATTGGTGAACGGCGTGCGGTGGCCGAGCTTGACCAGGGCGTCGCGGAAGAACGGTTCCTTGGTCCGCAGCTTCATCACGTCGGCCTTGGGCGACAGCCGGATGCGAATGGTCAGGAACACATAGTTCACCAGCCGCCCGTTGACGACGACCGGCAGGCCAACCGGCAACAGATCGACGAAATCCTGAGGCGCCCTGTCCTTTTCGCCACCCTCAGCGGCGATGGCGCTGGCCGGCGACAAGGCCGACAGGCCGAGCGCCAGGGCGCCGGCGAGCAGAAGACGCCGATCCAAGGCCCTAGGCCGCCGCGACGGCCAGAGCCGCGTCCGGCAAGAGGGCGTAGGGGTCAACCACGCTGACGAGCCGGCCGCCCAGGGACAGGATCGAGCTGACCAGGCCGATGACCGCCGGATCGCTGAGCGAGGGCGGCGCCTGGAGTTCCGAGCGCGAGATCTTGAAAGTCTCCTGCACGGCCTCGACCAACAGGCCAGCCTGCCGGTCGCCTAGTTGCATGACGATGATGACGTGGCGGCTCGAGGGCTCGGTGAGCCCCTGGTCCAAGCGGGCCTTCAGGTCGACGACTGGCATGATGACGCCGCGCAGATTGATCACGCCGCGCACTTCAGGCGGTGACATCGGCAGGGGTGTCGCCGGGGTCCAGCCGCGGATCTCGCGGATCACCGAAACGTCCAGGCAGAAGGCCTGGCCGTTCACGAGGAACGAGATCATTTCGAGCAGAGTTTCGTCCGACATGGTTCCGATCCAGAGAGGCTTTGATTCGTAGCCTCTCGGATCGTGGTGAGCGTTTCGTTAAGCCCCGGCCGCTGCGACGCCCTGTCCACGGAATTCCCGTCCTCAGGCGTGCCGCCAGCCCCCAGGACCGGGATCGAGTCGGACACCTGCAAAGCGGACCTCGACGCCCTCCCCGGCCACGACCTCCCCGATGACCGGCAGGCCCAGCGCCTGGGCGGCGGCCGGCGGGGCGGTCAGCACCAGCTCGTAGTCGTCCCCCCCGGTGGCCAGCTTGATCCGCGCCGCGGCAGGGTCCGGCTGGGTGGCCAGCCATGCGGCGGCGGCGTCCGAGATCGGCATGCCATCCAGGTCCAGGCGCAGCCCGACCTTGCTGGCGCGGGCGACGTGGCCCGCATCGGCGATCAGGCCATCTGAGACATCAGCCGCACTGGTCGCGAGGCGCTGCAAGGGCTCGCGCAGGTCCAGCCGCGGGTTCGGCAACCGGTGATCGGCCGCCAGCCAGCGCTGGTCCAGATGGCCGGCGCCGACGCCCCAGTCGAGCCAGCCGTCGCCGATCGGGCCGCTGACCATGACCAGGTCCCCGACCTGAGCGCCCGCACGGCGGACCATGGCTCCGGAGGGCGTCCAGCCCAAAAGGGTCATGGAGACCGTCAGCGGCCCAGGGGTCGAGACGGTGTCACCGCCTAGCAGGACCACCCCAAAGGTCTCGCCATCAGCCCGCAGCCCCTCGGCGAAGGCCTGCCGGGCCTCCCAGCCGAAGTCCGCTGGCCAGGCGGTCATCAGGAAATAGCCGTAGGGCTCCGCCCCCTTGGCCGCGAGGTCCGAGAGATTTGCCCGCAACAGCCGCTGGGCGGTGCGCCCAGGCGGCTCGTCCGAATGGAAGTGGACCCCCGCCACCAGGGCGTCCTTGGTGACCACAAGGTCGAAGCCCGGCCGCGACGGGATGACCGCGGCGTCGTCCAGCAGGTCCAAGGCCTCCGGCGCGCCGCGGGTCAGGGGGCGGAAGAGCCGGGCGATCTGCCCGAACTCATCCGGCGGGGATTCAGCTCCGGACATCCTGGGCGACGCCGTCCAGGGCGCCGTTCACGAAGCCGGGCTCGGGCCCTTCAAAGAACGACTTGGCCAGCTCCACGTACTCGTCGATCACCACCTCGACCGGCACATCGTCCCGGCGGGCCAGTTCGAAGGCGCCGGCGCGCAGGATGGCGCGGACGGTGGAGTCCAGACGTTCCAGGCGCCAGCCGGTGGCCAGGCGCTTGACGATAGCGCTGTCGATCTCGCGCTGGGTGGACACGACGCCGCGCACCAGGTCAGCGAAGAACGCCTCATCGGCGGACGCCAGAGGCGCGCTCTCTTCGCCCTCAAGGCCGCGATCAAAACGGTGCTCGGAGAACTCCCGGATCACCGCCTCGACGCCGACCCCGGAGACTTCCATCTGGTACAGGGCCTGAACCGCGGCCAGCCGGGCGACGGAGCGGGCCTGCTTCGGACGACCGCTCATCGGCCCTGACCGGCGAACTGGCGCTTCAGCGCGATCATTTCCAGGGCCGCGCGGGCCGCGCCACCGCCCTTGTCGCCCTGGCTGGCTCGCGCACGGGCCCAGGCCTGGTCTTCGTCCTCGACAGTCAGGATGCCGTTGCCGATCGGCAGGC
Source organism: uncultured Phenylobacterium sp. (assembly GCA_964643835.1). GTDB lineage: Bacteria > Pseudomonadota > Alphaproteobacteria > Caulobacterales > Caulobacteraceae > Phenylobacterium. The sequence continues at coordinate 3,406 of CAZXVO010000144.1, forward strand.
GCTTGCCGACGGACAGCTCCATCAGGCCGCGAGCGCTCTCGTTGGAGACGATCTCGAAGTGATAGGTCTCGCCACGGATCACCGTACCCAGGGCCACATAGCCGTCATAGGCGACGCCAGCCGGGCCGTTGCCGGCCTCGTCCGCCATGGCGATAGCGCCTGGGATCTCCAGCGCGCCGGGAACGCTGACCACATCATAGGACGCGCCATGGGCGGTAATGACGTCGGTGGCGGCCTTCAACAGCTCGTCGGCCAGGTCGGAATAGAAGCGCGCCTCGACCACGAGGATGCGGATCTTGTCGTCTTGCATCGTAAGGTTCCTGTTCGAGCGGACCCTTTAGGCCGTTTCGCGCCAGCGGGCGAGATACCGCGCCAGCATGTCGATCTCCAGATTGACCCGCGCCCCGGGCTTCAGCGTCCCGAGCGTGGTCACGTCCCAGGTATGAGGGATCAGGTTGACGCCGAAGACGTCGTCCTCGACCTCGTTCACGGTCAGGGACACGCCCTCCACGGTGATCGAGCCCTTGGGGGCGATGAAGCGGTGCAGCGGGCGGGGAACGCGGACCCGCACCCGGTGCGAGCCGCCCTCGCTCTCGATGGACAGCACCTCGCCGACGCCGTCCACGTGACCGGAGACGATGTGGCCGCCCAGTTCGTCACCGACCCGCGCGGCGCGCTCCAGATTGACCGGCCGGCCTTCGGTCCAGTCGGACAGGGTGGTCAGGCCGAGGGTCTCGCCGGAGACCTCGACGGCGAACCAGCCCTCCCCCTTCTCCACCACGGTCAGGCAGCAGCCGGCGTGGGAGATGGAGGCGCCGATATCGACGGTGGAGAGATCGAACTTGGTCTCGATCTCGAACCTGCGGTCGCGGTTGGTGTCGCGGACGGCGCGGACGCGGCCCACATCGGTGACAATGCCGGTGAACATTCAGATCCTCTCGTAACGTTCCCACAGGTCGGAGCCGACCTGGCGGCCGTCAACCCGTTTCAGGCGGGGCGCATCGGAAAGCGCGGACAGGGCCAGGTCGCCGATACCCGGCCGCCCCTCGGCGCCAATGACCATCGGCGCGCGGAACCACTCCAGCGCGTCAACGAGCCCGGCCCTCAGAAAGCTCGCCGCCACCTGCCCGCCGCCCTCGATGAAGATGCGGTTCATGCCCGCGCCCGCCAGGGCGTCCAGGGCTGCACGAGGCGACGGACGCCCCTGGTCCGCCGCCTGCAAAATGCCGACGCCCAGCCCTAGAAGGTCCGCGCGCGGCGCCGAGCCGCAGACGACATAGGTCGCAATGTCCCTGGCTGTGCGCGCAAGCTTCGATGTGACGGGCAAGCGTTGGCGGCTGTCCAGCACCACGCGAGCGGGCTGAGCGCCCGCAAAGCCGCCCAGCCGAACCGTCAGCTCCGGATCATCGGCCAGCGCCGTCTCGACGCCCACAAGGACCGCGTCATGTTCAGCACGGAGCCTATGGACGGCCTGCCGGGCTTCAGGGCCGGTGATCCAGCGGCTTTCCCCGCTCGCCGTGGCGATGCGTCCGTCGAGGGAGGTGGCCAGCTTCAGGGTGACGAAGCTAGCGCTCATCCTCGCCGCCTTCGCTCAGGCCTTCCTCGCCCAGCCCCTCTTCGCCAAGGAAGGTGGCGAATTCGCCCGCCTCCCGGAAGTCGCGATAGACCGAGGCGTAGCGGACATAGGCCACGTCATCGAGGGCCTTGAGCTGCTTCATCACCATCTCGCCGACCGCCGAGGACGGCAGCTCGGTCTCGCCGACGCTTTCCAGCTGGCGGACGATGGACGAGATCATTCGCTCCACCCGCTCGGGCTCGATAGGCCGCTTGCGGATCGCGATGGCGATGGAGCGCGCCAGCTTGTCGCGGTCGAAGGGCGTGCGCCGTCCCGACCGCTTCAGGATGGTAAGTTCGCGCAGCTGCACGCGTTCGAAGGTGGTGAAGCGGCCGCCGCACTCCGGGCAGAGGCGGCGGCGGCGGATCGCGGCGCCGTCTTCCGACGGACGCGAGTCCTTCACCTGGCTTTCGGCGTGGCCGCAGAATGGGCAGCGCATGATGTGGCCCCTCCCGGCCTGGCAGGCCGCTAGATAGCGGCTTTAGGCGTAGATGGGGAAGCGCTTGGTCAGCGCCACCACTTCCGCGCGGACCTTGGCTTCGACGGCGGAATTGTCGCCGCCGGTGGCGACGCCATCCAGCACCTCGCCGATCCACTTGCCGACCTGGCGGAACTCTTCGGTCCCGAAGCCACGGGTGGTGGCCGCCGGGGTGCCGACGCGCAGGCCAGACGTCTGCATGGCCGGCAGCGGGTCACCGGGGATCGAGTTCTTGTTGGTGGTGATGCCGGCGCGCTCCAGGGCGATCTCGGCGTCGGCGCCCGACACGCCCTTGGGCGTCAGGTCCACCAGCATCAGGTGGCTGTCGGTGCCATTCGAGACGATCTTGAAGCCGACGCTCTGCAGGCTATCAGCCAGGGCGCGGGCGTTCTCGACCACCTGCTTGGCGTAGGCCTTGAACTCCGGACGCAGGGCCTCGCCGAAGGCCACGGCCTTGGCGGCGATCACGTGCATCAGCGGCCCGCCCTGCAGGCCGGGGAACACGGCGGAGTCGATCTTCTTGGCCAGCTTCTTGTCGTTGGTCAGGATCATGCCGCCGCGTGGACCGCGCAGGGTCTTGTGGGTCGTGGTGGTGACGATGTGGGCGTGCGGGAACGGGTTCGGATACTCGCCCGCCACGATCAGGCCGGCATAGTGGGCCACGTCGCACATCAGGATCGCGCCGACTTCATCGGCGATCTCGCGGAATTTCTTAAAGTCGATGTGACGCGAATAGGCTGAGCCGCCGGCGATGATCACCTTCGGATTGTTGGCCTTGGCGACCTCATAGGCCTCGTCATAGTCGATCAGGTGGTCCTGGGCGCGCACGCCATAGGCCACGGGCGAGAACCACTTGCCGGACTGGTTGACGCTCTTGCCGTGGGTCAGGTGACCGCCGTGGTCCAGGTTCATCCCCATGAAGGTGTCGCCCGGCTTCATGGTGACCATGAACACCGCCTGGTTCGCCTGGCTGCCGGAGTGCGGCTGGACGTTGGCGAACTCGCAGCCGAACAGGGCCTTGGCGCGTTCGATGGCCAGCAGCTCGGCCTCATCCACGACCTCGCAGCCGCCGTAGTAGCGCTTGCCCGGATAGCCCTCGGCGTACTTGTTGGTCAGGACCGAGCCTTGCGTCTCCAGCACCGCCTTGGAGACGATGTTCTCGGAGGCGATCAGTTCGATCTGGTCCTGCTGACGGCGCAGCTCCCCACCCAGGATCTTCGCGATCTGCGGATCGCTTTCACCGACCGGGCTGGTGAAGAAGGCGTCGACGGAGTTGGCGGCGTGGACGGTCATGGGGGGCCTTTCGGGATTCGGGGATGAGCCCTTTGCGGGCGCTCTTTAGCGCCATCGGCGCGTGGAACAAACTTCGGAACCGGTTCAGACGTGGAAACGTTCTGCTCGAACCGGAGGGGCGCGAGCGGAACCGCGGCGATCCACGCCGGCCTTTGGTGGTGAAAACAGGGGCGTCTTATGGCGAATGAAGCCGAAGCCAACATGACTTCGGAGCAGGATCTGCTTCGGCTGGGCGTCGAAATTGTCGCAGCCTATGTGGGACGCAATTCCGTGGCGCCCGAGGCGGTGCCTGATCTGTTGCGCACCGTTCACGGGGCCCTGCGCGGGCTGACGGATGCGCCGGCCACGGCCGATGAGCGGCCCAAGCCGGCCGTGCCGATCAGCAAGTCCATCCAGCACGACTTCATCGTCTGCCTGGAAGACGGGAAAAAGCTGAAGATGCTGAAGCGCTATCTGCGCTCGCGCTACGACATGAGCCCCGACGACTATCGTCGCCGCTGGGGCCTGCCGCCCGACTATCCGATGGTGGCGCCGGCCTATGCGGCGCGGCGCTCGGACTTCGCCCGTCAGATCGGGCTGGGCCTGGGGGTCAGGCGACGGAAGTGAGCGCGGAACGAGGAAGTGGCTGAAGCCGGGCGTCTCCTGGGCGACTGGGCAGGCTTATGCGCCCAGTCCGCCCTTCAGGCAATATGGGGTCAGGCGGCGACGCCGCCGACGCGCTTGATGTTGCAGCGGGTCCAGAGGTTCTCGAGCGCCTTGACCAGGTCGCCCATCATCTCGTCGGTGTGGGCCGGCGACGGGGTGAACCGAAGACGCTCGGTGCCGCGCGGGACGGTGGGATAGTTGATCGGCTGGACGTAGATCCCATAGTCGCTGAGCAGGATGTCGGAGATCAGCTTGCAGTGGACGGGGTCGCCCACCTCGACCGGCACGATGTGGCTGACCGACGGCATGACCGGCAAGCCGGCCTTGCGCATCATCGCCTTCAGGGTGGCGGCGCGTTCCTGATGGGCCTCGCGGACCTCGTTGTGGTCCTTCAGGTAGCGGATTGAGGCCACGGCGCCCGCGGCCAGGGCCGGCGGCAGCGAGGTCGTGAAGATGAAGCCGTCGGCGTAGGAACGGATCGCATCGACGATCACGGCGTCGGCGGCGATGTAGCCGCCCATGACGCCAAACGCCTTGCCCAGGGTGCCTTCGATGATGTCGATCTCGGCCATCACGCCGTCGCGCTCGGCGACGCCGGCGCCGCGCGGGCCGTACATGCCGACCGCGTGGACCTCGTCGATGTAGGTCAGGGCGTTGTACTTCCGGGCCAGGGCGATGGTGCCGGCGATGTCGGCGATATCGCCGTCCATCGAATAGACGCTCTCGAAGGCGATCAGCTTCGGCGCGGCCGGATCGGCGGCGGCCAGCAGTTCTTCGAGATGGGCCAGATCGTTGTGGCGATAGACGTGACGCGGACCGCGACCAGCGCGAATGCCGCTGATCATCGAGTTATGGTTCAGGGCGTCCGAGAAGATGATCAGCCCAGGCAGGATCTTGTAGAGGGTCGACAGCGACGCCTCGTTGGACACGTAGCCCGAGGTGAACAGCAGGGCGGCTTCCTTGCCGTGCAGGTCGGCGAGCTCGGCCTCAAGCTCCACGTGATAGTGGGTCGTGCCGGAAATGTTGCGGGTGCCGCCGGAGCCGGCGCCGGCTTCTTCGATCGCCTGGTGCATGGCGTCCAGCACGACGGGGTTCTGGCCCTGGCCGAGATAGTCGTTCGAACACCAGACAATGACGTCCGACTGGCTGCCGTCCGCCTGGGTCCAGGTCGCCCTGGGGAACTCCCCCCGGTGTCGCTTGAGGTCTGCAAAGACCCGGTAGCGGCCCTCCTGACGAACTCGGTCGAGGGCGGTGCGGAAGGCGTCCTGGTAATTCATACGACTTGAATACCGGTCGCGCGTTCGACGATCTCGCGCCACGGCCGGTCCCCTTGTTGTGCTGGGCTTTTCGCACCCAGTCTCGGCCTTGTCTACAAGTCGGGAGGTCGCGCCGGCTTGATCGCGGTCAAGAAAAGTGACTTGCGAGTCATTCTTAGGGGGCTTCCCCCCTAAGCAATTGAAGGATCGCCGAAAAGTCCTTCCCGCCGGCGCCCAGGCGGTCGAACAACGCATAGAGCGCCTCGGCCTGCGCGCCCATCGGCGTAGAGGCCCCGGCCTTGGCGGCGGCGTCCTGCGCCAGCTTGAGATCCTTCAGCATCATCGCGGTGGCGAATCCGCCCTCATAGTCGCGATTGGACGGCGCGGTCTCCACCAAGCCCGGCCAGGGCGAGTAGCTGGTGAGCGACCAGCACTGGCCTGAGGACTTGGACGCGATCTCGAAGAACTTGTCCGGCGCCAGACCCAGCTTCTCGGCCAGGGCGAAGGCCTCGGAGACGGCGATCATAGAAACGCCGAGCACCATGTTGTTACAGATCTTGGCCGCCTGCCCCGCCCCGTGGTCCCCCGCCCGGATGACGGCGCGGGCCATGGGCTGAAGCACGGGTTCGATATCGGCGAAGTCCGCCTCGACACAGCCAACCATGAAGGCCAGGGTCCCGGCCTCGGCGCCGGCCGCCCCGCCGGACACGGGCGCATCAGCAAAGCGGAAGCCCGCCGCCACCGCCTGGGCCGCGACGGCGCGGGCGCTCTCCACGTCGATGGTTGAGCAGTCGATCAGCAGCGCGCCGGCCTTGGCCCGCGGCAGCACGTCGTTCGCATAGACGGCGCGGACATGGGCGCCGGCCGGAAGCATGGTGATGACGACATCAGCCCCCTCGACCGTCTCGCCAGCGGTTGCGGCGGCCTTGCACCCTGCCGCCACAGCCCGCTGAAGCGCGGCGGCGGACAGGTCGAAGGCGGAGACCTCATGACCCGCCTTGGCCTGATTGGCGGCCATACCGCCGCCCATATTGCCGAGGCCGATGAAGGCGATGCGGGTCATGAGGCTCTGGTCCCTAGGTCTTGGGTTTCTGGAACTTGTAGATGAACTGGTCGGTGTGGCCGCGGACGGCCGGATCGAACACGTTCTTGGTGTAGTCGTCCTTCGGATTGCGCAGGACCTTGCTTTCGCCGACGAGCTTGAAGCCCGCGGCCTCCAGCTCCGACTTCACGATGGCCGGGTCGATCCGGTGGGCGGTGTTGACCGAATCGATGGGCGTGCCGGCCGGGGCGGCGTGATCGAGCACGATGTAATAGCCGCCCGGCTTCAGGGCGTTGAACACCGCCTTGTTCACCGCCGCCACGTCCAGGTTCAGGCGCGACAGATGCAGGTCATGATAGTTCTGCGAGGTCCAGATCACGTCCGCCGGGGTCGGCAGGGCCAGGGTCTGGAAGTTGGCGGCGACGACCTTGATGTTTCCGTAGTTCGCGTCGGCGGCCAGAGCCGCAACGGCCGGCGGCTTGTCCTTGTTCGCGGCCTGGGCCTCGGAGATCACCGCATAGACCGCACCCTTGGGGCCCACGGCCTTGGAGAAGATGCGGGTGAAATAGCCGCCGCCCGGCAGGAAGTCGGCCACGGTTTGGCCGGGCTTCACGCCGGCGAACTCCAGCATCTCGGCCGGCTTGCGGTCAGCGTCGCGGCCGGTGTCCTCGGTGGGACGGCCCTTGTCGGCCACGGCCGCCGTGATGGCGGCAGAGGGTTTGGCGGTCGCGGCGGTCGCCGAGCCCAGGGCGAAGGCCGCTACCGCGGCCAGCATCAGAGTGCGTTTCATCAGGTCCTCCCAAAGGATTTTGGCCTGGATACCACCCGCCGGCGGCCCAAGTCCCATTACACTCCAGTTAGGGGCGACCATTCCTGTTCGGAAGGCAGGGGTGCGAAGATCTCGTCCAGCAGGGCGTCCGAGACGTCCGAAACCGCAGCCGGGCTCCACTTGGGCGCATTGTCCTTGTCGACGATCACCGCGCGGACGCCTTCGATGAAGTCGTGCTTGCGAACCACCCGCGCGCCGATCCGGTACTCCATCGCCATGTTCTCGGCGAAGGACTTGGCCTGGGCCCCGAGCTTCAGTTGGCGATAGGCGACCTTCAGGGTTTGGGGTGACTTGGTGGCCATGACCTTCAGCTGGTCGCGCGCCCAGTCGGTGTCGGCCGCCTGCAGCGCGGACAGAATCGCCTCGACGCTATCGCCGCCGAACAGCCGGTCGATCTCGTCCTGATGCTGGGCCAGGGGCGGACGGCCGGCGTCGCCCTCGAACTGCGTCAGCAGGGTCTCGACCGCCGCCGGATCGGCGATGAGCGCGGCCTTGAAGTCGGCGATCCTGGCGCTCTCGATAAAGTCGGTGGCCATGCCGATCAGCTCGCAGTCGGCCGCTTTCACCCGCGCGCCGGTCAGAGCCAGCCACAGCCCGATATGACCGGGCATGCGTGACAGGAACCAGCCGCCGCCGACGTCCGGGAACAGGCCGATGCCGGTCTCGGGCATG
>CAZXVO010000145.1:0-420 GCA_964643835.1 uncultured Phenylobacterium sp.
AGTTGGCCATGATGGCGTCGATGCCGCCGAGCACGAGGCCCGGCACGGTGCCGAACTTCGACCACAGCGGCTTGAAGTTGCGGACGGCCTTCAGCTCCTTGGCGATCCAGGAGCCGTCGTAGGCCTCTTCGTAGGACTTCAGCTCATCGCCGCTGCGCCCACCCTGGATGGCCTCGAAGGCGGCTTCAGCGGCCAGCATGCCGGACTTCACAGCGTTATGGCTGCCCTTGATGCGCGGCACGTTGACCATGCCCGCCGAGCAGCCGAGCAGCACGCCGCCGGGGAAGTACAGCTGCGGCATCGACTGATAGCCGCCCTCGGTGATGGCGCGCGCGCCATAGGCGATGCGCTTGCCGCCTTCCAGGTAGGGGCGGATCGAGGGGTGCTGCTTGAAGCGCTGGAACTCGTCGAAGGGCGAGA
>CAZXVO010000145.1:464-11090 GCA_964643835.1 uncultured Phenylobacterium sp.
CCGATGGCCACGTAGTTATCCCCGAAGTGGTACATGAAGCTGCCGCCGCCGGTCTGGTTGTCCAGCGGCCAGCCGAAGGTGTGCTGGGTCAGGCCGGACTCGAAGTTCGCGTCAGGAACTTGCCACAGCTCCTTGATCCCGATACCGAACTTCTGGGCGTCCTTGCCGTCCTGCAGGTTGAACTTGGCCTGCAGTTGCTTGGACAGCGACCCGCGCACGCCCTCGCCGATGAAGGTGTACTTGGCGTGCAGCTCGATGCCCGGCTGATAGTCGGCGGTGGGCTCACCATCCTTGCCGATGCCGAACACGCCGGCCACGACGCCCTTCACCGAACCGTCCTCGTTATAGACGACCTCGGAGGCGGCCATGCCGGGATAGATCTCGACGCCCAGGGCCTCGGCGTGCTGACCGAGCCAACGGCAGACATTGCCCAGGCTGGCGATGTAGTTGCCGTGGTTCAGCATCCACTTGGGGAACGGCGCCCAGCTGATGTCCAGCTCGCCCTGCGGGCCCAGCATCAGGAACTTGTCGCGGGTGACCGCCGTCTCCAGCGGAACGCCCAGTTCCTTCCAGTTCGGCAGCAGCTCGGAGATACCCTTGGGGTCGATCACCGCGCCCGACAGGATGTGAGCGCCGACTTCGGAGCCCTTTTCCAGCACCGCCACAGAGATCTCGGTCCCCGCGGCTTCGGCCAGTTGTTTCAGGCGGATGGCGGCCGACAAGCCCGAGGGCCCGGCGCCCACGATGACGACGTCGTATTCCATCGCTTCGCGTTCGACGACTTCGCTCATATCCCCTCAAGCTCCCGTTGGCTCCCGCGCGCCAGAGGACGCGAAGGAAGCGGCGTTGATCCTTTGGCCCGCTTATCGTTAGCTTGTGCGAGTGCGGTCAAGGGCGAACTCCGCCGCAGGACGATTTCGGAACCCCGTTTATGACACCGCAGAGCGCCGCCGCCGTCGAAAGCCTGCTCGCCTTCTGGGCCGAGGCGGGTGTTGACGCCATGCTGCTGGACGCCCCCATCGACCGGATCGAGGCCGGCAAGTTCGTCGCGCCCAAGCCTGTCGAGAAAAAGCCGCTGGCCGTCGCGCCCCAGCGGGCGCCCGCCGCCGCCGCAGGCCCTGACGTCTCTGCCGCCATCGCCCAGGCCCAGGCGCTCGCCGCCGCCTGCCAGGATCTGGAGGCCTTGAAGGCCGCGATCTCCGCTTTCGACGGCTGCCCGCTGAAGTTTGAAGGCGCCGCGCGCCAGGCTGTCTTCGCTCGCGGCGCGGCCGACGCGCCCCTGGTGGTGATCGGTGAAGGTCCCGGCGCCGAAGAAGACGCCCGCGGCGAGCCCTTCGTTGGGCGCGCGGGGCAATTGCTCGACCGCATGCTGGCCGCGGCCGGCCTCACCGACCGGGTGTTCATCACCAACACGGTCTTCTGGCGCCCGCCGGGCAACCGCACCCCGACGCCGGCGGAGCAAGCGGTCTGCGCGCCGTTCCTGGAACGCGCCATCCAGCTGGTCAGGCCGAAGATGCTGCTGCTGGTCGGAGGACCTTCGGCCAAGTCGCTGTTGAAAAAAGAGGAAGGCATCCTCTCCTTGCGGGGCCGCTGGTTCGAATGGCGCTCCGCCGACGGGGCCATGGAGCTTCCCGCCCTGCCGACCCTTCACCCCGCCTTCCTGCTGCGCCAGCCGGCGGCGAAGAAGAAGGCCTGGGCCGACCTGCTCACCCTCACCGAGCGGCTGGATCGGCCGCAGCGGGGGGAGGCATAGCGCCTCGCCCCGCAGCCCGCCCCAGGAGAATTGATCCATATCTCCCCCCGCCTCACGAGAATTCGGGTTCCATTAACTCAAACAAGACATTAGCCTCCGCTGTTGTCGGAAATGAGGGCCACGCCCCGAACCGCAGAAGCGGCGGGCGTGGAAGGGGTATGTTGAAGACCTGGCGCATGCGGATCGCGGCCTTGGCCGTTCTCTGCACGACGATCGCAGGCGCGGCCCACGCTGCGCCGCCCCAGGTCCTGACTCCCGCTGACGCCCAACTCTACGCCGCCGCCTTCGAGGCCGCGGGCCGTGGCGACTTCATCGACGCCACCATGCGCAGCGTCGAAATCACCGACCCGACCCTCAGCGGCTACCTGAACTACCGCCAGCTGATGCACCCGACGGCGCACAAGTCGAACTTCGACGAGCTGTCTGGCTGGCTATCGCGCAATAGCGACCTGCCCATGGCCGAGCGCATCGCCGCCCTGGCCGCCAAACGCAAACCGCTGGAGGCTCCGCCCGCCGAGCCCGCCCGCCTGGCCGGCGTGCCCTGGGCGCAGGTGGAGCTGGTCTCGCCCGGCTCCGGGGGGCCCTTCGACCTCGACAACGCCCGCCTCGCGCGCCAGGCCTTCTATTCCGGCGACTACAGGCGCGCCTTCGACCTGGCCAAGGCCATCGGGGATCGCTGGATCATGGGCATGGCGGGTTATCGCCTGCGCCGCTTCGACCAGGCCGAGATCGCCCTGTCGACCTTGGCCGACGACCAGTCCGAAGACCTCTGGATCCGGGCCGGCGCCGCCTATTGGGCCGGCCGGGCCGCCGCCGCCCAGGGCGACGATGACGCCGCCGCCTGGCACATGCGCAAGGCCGCCGGCGCCTCGCAAACCTTCTACGGCATGATCGCCGCCCGTCAGGTCGAACTCGCCGGCCTGGGCGATCCGATCCCTATGGTCGAGGCCTCCGTGCCCACCGGCCGCGCGGTGGGATTGATCAAGGCCTCCTTCACCGGCCCCTCGGCCGACCTGACCCGGTTCATGCAGGACAACCCGCGCGCCCACCGGGCCGCCGCCCTGGCCCAGATCGGCCGGGTGACCGAATCCGCTGACGAACTCCGCGCCGGCATGGCCTTGGCCACCACCAGCCAGGAGCGGGACCGCTGGGCCCGCCTCGCGGCCCTGATCAACGCCGGCCTGGCCGATGACATGAAGGTCGGCGGGCCGACCTCTCGCCGCCGCGCCGACGCCGATTATCCGATCCCCTCGCTCAAGCCGCGCGAGGGTTTCAAGGTCAACAAGGCCCTGGTCTACGCCATCGTGCGCCAGGAAAGCCGCTTCAACCCCGCCGTGGTCTCCCCGGCCGGCGCCGTGGGCCTGATGCAGCTGATGCCCGACGCCGCCGCCCACGCCACCGGCAACGCCAACCTGCGCGACGACATGAGCCCGCTGTTCGACCCCAGCTACAATCTGAAGGTCGGCCAGGACTACCTGTCGTGGCTGATGAGCCAGGGGGTCGGCTACGACATCCTGCGCACCGTCGCGGCCTATAACGGCGGCCCCGCCACCCTGCAGAAGACCGCCCAGATGCTGGGCGAGGACGACGAGAGCCTGATGGTGATCGAGTGCATGCCGGCGCTCGAGACCCGCAACTACGTCGAAAAGGTCATGGCGGCCTACTGGAACTATCGCAAGAAGTTCGGCCAGGACAGCCTGACCCTTGACGCCATCGCCACCGGCCAGCGCTATGTCGACATCCGCTGGGACGCCGAGCCTCCGCCGGTCGCCGAGGCCCCGGCTAAGCCGGCGAAGAAGAAGTCCCGCAAGGGCTAACCCGCCAGCGCCCTGGCCGTGTCAGCGTCGGCCGGCAGGAACACCTCGATCGCCAGCTCCGAGACCAGCACGTCCAGCGGCGAGCCGAAGGTCATCGTGGCGCTCAGGAACGACAGCTCGCCATGCTCCGTCCTCAGGCGTAGCAGCGGCGCGATGAGCCCCTCCTCGGCCCGCGTATGTCGCTCACCACCCGGATAGGCGGCCAGTTCCTGAATCAGGCCCGACAACGCGCCATCGCCGCTGTCCGCCACCTGCCGCCGCAGCCGCGACAGCACATGCCCGCGCCATTCGGCCAGGTTGGCGATCCTGGGGGCAAGCCCGTCCGGGTGCAGGGACAGGCGTAGGACGTTCACCTCTCCCTCCAGCAGGGGCGCCGCCGCCCCGGCCAACAATGGCGCGAGGCCGGCGTTGGAGGCCAGCAAGGTCCAGCGCCGGTCGATGGCCAAGGCCGGATGCGGCATGTGAGCGTCGAGCACCGCCTGCACCGTCCGCCTCAGGTCTGACAGACCGGCATCGGTGAAATCCCGCTCGGGGAAGACCGGCGCGAACCCGGCCGCCAGCAACAGGGCGTTCCGGTCTCTCAACGGAACCCCAAGCCGCTCCGTCAGCCGCAGCACCATCTCCCGGCTGGGCGCCGCCCGCCCGGTCTCGACAAAGGAGAGGTGACGCGTCGACACCTCCGCGTCCAGCGCCAGGTCCAGCTGGCTCAGGCGCCGACGCTGACGCCATTCTCTAAGTCGCGCGCCGACACCCTCGGCGGTCTTGGCCGTGCTCATGCAGGGACCCTAGGCGGGGGACGGAGGCCGCGCCATTACCTGTCGCGTAATCGACGCCCCGCGCTAGTCGCGGAACCCTGGAGCCCACCTCACAAGGAGCGACCAGATGACCGCCACCCACCGCCGCGACGCCCTCAAGGCCATGACCGTCATGAGCGCCGCCCTCGCCGCCCCCGCGGTCGCAGACGCCGCGCCCAGACGCCGCACGAGTGTCCGCGTCACAGCCGCCGACGGGACCTATCTGCGGCACCAGGACTGGGGCGAGGGCCGCGCCGTGGTATTTCTCGCCGGCTGGGCGCTGCCGCTGGAAGCCTGGGACCTGCAGCGCGCCGCGCTGGCTGCCCAGGGCCTGCGCTGCATCGCCTATGACCGCCGCGGCCATGGCCGTTCCGACGCCCCCTCAGGCGGCTATGACTACGACACCCTGGCCGATGACCTGGCCAGCCTGCTGGACCAACTCGACCTGCGCGACGTGGTGCTGGTGGGCCATTCCATGGCCGGGGGCGAGATCGTCCGCTACTTCAGCCGCCACGGCGGCGCCCGGGTGTCCAAGGTGATGCTCCTGGCCCCCATGAATCCCTGTCCGGCCAAGCGCCCAGACAATCCAGGCGGCCTGCCGGCGGAGGCCTTCGAGCAGTTTCGCCAGGCCTACTTCCTCACCGACTTCCCCAAATGGCTGGATGACAACGCCGGCCCCTTTGTGACGCCGATGACGTCGCCCGGCATGATCGCCTGGATCAAGGGCCTGATGCTGACGACGAGCTTACAGGCGGTCGTGGCCTGCAACCGCACCGCCACCGAGGCTGACCTGCGGGCCGAAATTCCGGATATCAAGGCGCCGATCCTGATCATCCAGGGCGATAAGGACGCCTCGACGCCGCTGGAGGTCAGCGGCCGGCGCTACGCCACCCTCAACCCCGCGGCCCGTCTGGTGGTCTATGAGGGTGCACCGCACGGGCTGATGTTCACGCACACCCGCCGGCTCAACGCCGACATCGCCGCCTTCGCCAACGTCTAGAGGCGGGCCGCGCCTCGCCCCAGGGCGACGATCAGGGCCTTGACGTCCCGGGTCTCCGGCCGCGACGTCACCCTCGCCTTCTGCACCACCAGGCCGCAGGGCGCATCGATGAGGCTAGCCACCAGCCCATGCGGCTTCAGCCCGGAGACCTTCAGAGGCTCGGGGCGCTGGGCGAGGCGTTGGGCCACCGCATCGTCCCAGCCGCCCGCCAGGCGCAGATCAACGGGCAGGATCAACAGCCAGTCGCTGCGCGCGGCTTGCGCCGCCGCCACCAGTCCGCCCTGGATCAGCTTCGCGCCGGCGTCCTCGCACAGCGCCGCCGTGGCGTCGGTGGAGCCCGCATCGGCGCAGATCACCTCGCGCACCAGACCCTCAACCGCCGCCGGCACCAGGGCAGCGAGCAGCAGGGCCAGGTCGTCCTGGGCGTTGGCGGTGGGGATCAGGGCCGAAAGCATGTCAGGCAGAAACCGGCGCCCGCCCTTCGGGTCAAGAAGTTCTTGCTTTGTTCTCTCATCAACCACATACAAGGCGGATGACGACCATCGTCCGGGGACGCGGCGCCCGCTCCAATGAGGTGGGACGCTACGAGGCCTTCCAGCGCGAGGCCTTCGATGACGGCTGGGGCGACGGCGACGACGAGGCGCCGAAGCTGCGCACCACCCTGTCGCCCGAGGCGGCGCGCACCATCATCACCCGCAATGACAGCCCCGATGTCGGCTTCGACCGCTCGATCAATCCTTATCGGGGCTGCGAGCACGGCTGCATCTACTGCTACGCGCGGCCAGCCCACGCCTATATGGGCCTGTCGCCGGGCCTGGATTTCGAGAGCAAGCTGTTCTTCAAGCCTGACGCCGCCCGGCTGCTGGAGGCCGAGCTTTCCAAGCCGCGCTATAAGCCGGGCTACATCCATATCGGCGGCAACACCGATCCCTACCAGCCGCAGGAGCGAACCACTGGCCTGACCCGGCAGGTGATCGAGGTGTTGGGGCGCTTCAACCACCCGTTCTCGATCATCACCAAGTCGGCCCTGATCCTGCGTGACCTCGACGTGCTTGCGCCCCTGGCCGAGAAGACCCTGGTGCGGGTGGCGATCTCGGTCACCACCCTCGACCGCGCCCTGGCCCGCAGCATGGAGCCCCGCGCCGCGACGCCCGAGCGCAGGATCGCCGCGATCCGCGCCCTGACTGAGGCCGGTGTGCCCACTGTCGTCATGTTCGCCCCAGCCATCCCCAGCCTGAACGACCACGAGATGGAGGCGGTGCTGGAGCGCGCCGCACAGGCCGGCGCCATCGGGGCCGGCTATGTGGCGCTGCGCCTGCCCTTGGAGATCAAGGACCTGTTCCAGCAGTGGCTGATGACCGACCATCCGGACCGCGCCCAGCGGGTCATGTCCCTGGTGCGCCAGATGCGCGGCGGCAAGGACTACGATTCCGACTGGCGTCAGCGGATGAAGGGCCAGGGGCCCGTCGCCGACCTGATGTCCCAACGCTTTCGCGCCGCCAAGCGCCGCTATGGCCTGGACAAGCCCCTGCCCGCCCTGAACCTCGGCCTGTTCAAGGTTCCGCTGAAGACCGGCGGCCAGCCTGACCTGTTCAGCTAGCGGCTGAACACACCCACCAGCTCGATATGCGGGCTCCACAGGAACTGGTCGACAGGCAGGACGCGGTCGAGGCTGAACCCAGCGTCGATCAGGACCCGGGCGTCGCGGGCGAAGGTCGCCGGGTTGCACGACACGCCGATCACCCGGGCCACGCCGGACCGCGCCAGTTCAGCGGTCTGTTCGGCGGCGCCGGCCCTGGGCGGGTCGAACACCACCAGGTCGGTCTTCTTCAGCTCCTCGGCCAGGACGGGCCGGCGCACCAGGTCACGGGCCTCGGCCGTGACGCCCTTCAGGCCCGGCGCCGTGGCCAGGGCAGCCGTCAGGGCCTTCACCGCCAGGGCCGAGCCCTCGGCCGCATAGACCGGCGCGATCTCGGCCAGGCGGAAAGTGAAGGTGCCGACCCCGCAATAGAGGTCAGCAATCCGGGCCGCGCCCGCCGCCTGCTCGGCCACGAAACCGACCATCGCCGCCTCGGTCTGGGGCGTGGCTTGCAGGAAGGCGCCGGGCGGCAGGGCCACCACAGCCTGGCCCAGCCGCACCGTCGGCTGGCGCGACATGTAGGCCGGCTCGCCATCCAGGGTGACGCGGGCGAAGTTGGCCTCAGCCGCCACCTCGGCCACGGTCATGCGCGCGTCCGCCGACAGGCCGCCGGACTTACGTTCCACCCCGGTGATCTCAATGTCGAGACCGGACGGGGTCAGGGTCACGTGCAGGGTGGGCGCAGACTTCGGATGCTCGAACAGCGGCGCGGCCATCTTCGCCAGCATGGGCAGGGCCGCCTCGATGGCCGGGTCGGCGATGGGACAGGTCGCGACCGACACCAGGTCCCAGGACTTGCGGGCCTTGAAGCCGATCCGCGCGGCGTCGCGGCTGCCCTTGCGCGCATGCAGGGCCACGCGCCGGCGCGTCCCTGGCTGGGCGGCGAAAGGGGCCAGCATCTCGGTTTCGATTCGCTGCAGGGACAGGGTGTGGACCAGCCGCGAGACCTTCCAGGTCAGATAGGCGTCGTGCCGCCAGTGCTGCAGGGCGCAGCCGCCGCAGACGCCGAAGTGCGGACAGGGCGCCTCGACCCGTTCAGGCGAGGGCTCCAGCACGGCGTCCAGTTCGCGCCGGTCGCCGCCGCCGGTCACCCGCACCCGTTCTCCCGGCAGGGTAAAGGGCGCATAGATGGGGCCGGGCGCTACGCCATCCCCCTCCCCGCCTATGCCGGTGATGGTCAGCTCCACCGGCGGACCGGCCGGCGCCTGGGGGCGCTGGGGGCCGCGGGACGGCCGGCGAGGGTTGCGCATGACGGAACTCATTTCTTCGGTGGTGAAGGTCTTGATAGCTTGGCCGCAGCGACGGCGCCCAGCCGGACGCCGTCTGAACCGCCGCCGGGTTTCGTTCAAGACCCGTTCAGGTTCGTTCAGTCAAACCCATATCCGACAGCGACGCTTATCGGCGCCGCTTCGGGGACGAAGGACCAGACCATGACCCGCAAGACCATTCTCTGCCTGGCCGCCGCGATGACCGCCGCGTCCAGCCTGGCCGTTCCCCAGTTTGCTTCCGCCCAGGCCTCTCGCGACTACGGCTCCGGCGACATCTGCAAGGAAGAGCAGAAGTCCTCGGCCAACAAAGGCACCGTGATCGGCGGCGTCGCCGGCGCGCTGTTGGGCAGCGCCGTCGCCGGGAAGGGCAACAAGACCGAAGGCGCCGTGCTGGGCGGTGTGGTGGGCGCCGTCGCCGGCCACGAGATCGGCAAGCGCCGGGTGAAGTGCGAATCCTACCCGACCCGGGTCAAGCAGACCAAGTACAGCCGCGCCAACTGCCAGTGGGTGCAGGAGTACTACGGCGGCAAGGACCACTCGTTCGAAGTTTGCCGCGGCAATGACGGGGTCTGGCGCCCCAGCGGCCGCAGCTAGAGCATTCCCCCCATCCAACCCCTTTTGGGAGAATTCCGATGACCAAGCGTTCCACCTTTGCAAAGGCCGGCCTGACCGGGGTCGCGGGCGTCATGGCCCTGACCGCCGCCCTGTCGGTCCCCAGCTTCGCCCAGGCCCAGTCGGGCTATTACGGCCAGGGGAACTACAATTATGACCCCTGCCGGCGGGACTCGACCAACCGCGGCACCACCGGCGCCCTGATCGGCGGCGCGCTGGGCGCGGTCATCGGCTCGAACGCAGCGGCCCGCAACGCCCGCACCGAAGGCGCGCTCCTGGGCGGCGCCCTGGGTGCGGCGGTCGGCGCCGGGGTCGGCAAGAACTCGGCGGCCTGCGCGCCCCAGACCCGCCAGGGCTATTACGGCCGGTCCCAGAACTATGGCTACAACAACGGCTATAACAACGGGTACTACGGCAATCAGAACTACGGCTATCAGGGTGGCTACTACAACGGCGGCTACCAGAACGACGGTTACGCCTACGACCGCTACGGCAACAGCTATACGGTCGGTCAGTCGCAACAGGCCGACACCAACGGCTGCACCCTGGCTGAAAGCCCGATCTACCTGCCGGACGGCCGGGTCCAGAAGCGCTTCGTCCGTGTCTGCCCGGACTCCAAAGGCCGCTATCAGGTCGTCGACTAAGCTCTGACCCTTTCGGGCTCAGACAGCGCCGCCCGGGCTCAGTCCGGGCGGCGTTTTCGCGCGTGGACCAGGAATTCCAGGTTTCCATCGCCGCCGCTGATCGGGCTGTCCGCCTCGCCCAACACGCCCCAGCCCTCGGCCTCCAGGAAGGCCTTGGCCTCTGCCAGGGCCCGCAGCCGGTCGGCCGGGTCCTTGACCAGCCCGCCCTTGCCCACCGCCTTCGGTCCGACCTCGAACTGCGGCTTCACCAGCGCGATCAGGTCAGCCTCCACCCGGGCCAGGGCGAGCGCCGCCGGCAGGACCTTTGTCAGGCTGATGAAGCTGGCGTCACAGACCACCAGGTCCGGCGCCTCGGGGATCAGGGCCTGGGTCAATTCCCGGGCATCGGTGGCCTCAAGCGAGACCACCCGCGGATCGCGCGACAAGCTGGGATGCAGCTGCCCCCGGCCCACATCCACCGCATAGACCCGCGCCGCCCCGTGCTGGAGGCAGACTTCCGTGAAGCCGCCGGTGGAGGCGCCCACATCCAGCACTACCCGTCCTTCGACGGGGATCGGCCAGAGCTCCAGGGCGCGAACCAGCTTCAGGGCGCCGCGCCCCACATAAGGATGGGCGGCGACGGCCTGCAGGTCGCAGGCCTCGTCCAGCAGGTCCGAGGCCTTGGCCACCGGTCGGCCGTCGGCGGTGACGCCGCCGGCCTCAATGGCCGCCCTGGCCTTCGCGCGGCTGTCAAACAGCCCGCGCGAGACCAGCAGCAGGTCGGCCCGCGCTTTGGCCAACTAGGCCTGCTCGCCCTCGAACAGCTTCTTGAGTTCGTTCTTCAGGATCTTGCCGTTGGCGTTGCGCGGCAGGGTCTCGTGCCAGAACTTGACCTTGATCGGCACCTTGAACGCCGCGAGGTGCTCGGCCACGTGCGCCCGAAGTTCGGCCTCGGTGGCTTCCGCGCCCGGCTTCAGGGTCACGACGGCCGCCGGCTCCTCGCCCAGGGTCTTGTGCGGAACGCCGACCAGGGCCGCGTCCATGACCGCCGGGTGGTCGTAGAGAACGTTCTCGACCTCGATGCAGTAGATGTTCTCGCCGCCACGGATCAGCATGTCCT
>CAZXVO010000146.1:0-3998 GCA_964643835.1 uncultured Phenylobacterium sp.
CGCTTCACCACGGTGGAGTTGGCTGAGCTGGACGCCCGCATCGCCCAGGCCGCCGAGCGGGCCCTGGCCATCGAGCTCGCCACCTTCGAGGCCTGGCGCGAGGTGGCGCGGGAGACCGCCGCCGAGATTCAGGCCGCCGCCGAGGGCGCCGCGCGCCTGGACGTCGCCGCCGGCCAGGCCGAGTGGGCGGAAGACGCTGGGGCGACCCGGCCGATCCTCGACCGCTCCACCGCCTTCGAGGCCGAGGGCGCCCGCCATCCCGTGGTCGAGGCCGCGGTGCGCCGTTCGGGGGACGCCTTCACCCCCAACGACTGCCGTCTGGATGGGGCGGGGGTGGCCGGTGCGCGGCTGGCCCTGGTCACCGGCCCGAACATGGCCGGTAAGTCGACCTTCCTGCGCCAGAACGCCCTGCTGGCCGTGCTGGCCCAGGCCGGCTGCTATGTGCCCGCCCGCCGCCTGCGGCTGGGGGTCGTGGACCGGCTGTTCAGTCGCGGCGGCGCCGGCGACGACCTGGCCCGGGGCCGGTCGACCTTCATGGCCGAGATGGTGGAGACCGCCGCCATCCTGACCCAGGCGACGCCGCGCTCCCTGGTGATCCTGGACGAGATCGGCCGTGGAACGGCGACCTATGACGGCCTGGCCATCGCCTGGGCCTGCGCCGAGGCCCTGCACGAGGTGAACCGCTGCCGGGGCCTGTTCGCCACCCACTATCACGAGCTGGCGGTGCTCGAGGACCGGCTGGCCTTTGTCGCCAACCTGTCCCTGAAGGCCAAGGAGTGGAACGGCGACCTGATCTTCCTGCACGAGGCTGGCCCTGGCCCCGCCGACCGGTCCTATGGCGTGCAGGTGGCCAAGCTGGCCGGCGTGCCGCCCGCGGTGGTGTCGCGCGCCCGCGAGGTGCTGGAGCGGCTGGAGCGCGAGGCCGGGGCTCCGGCGCACCTGGACGACCTGCCCCTGTTCGCGGCGGTGGCCGAGGCGGCCCAGCCGAGCTTCGGGCCGAGCGTCGTGGAGGCGGCCCTATCCGAGCTCGACCCCGACAGCATGAGCCCGCGCGAGGCGATGGACGCTCTCTACCGCCTCAAGGGCCTGATGAGCTGAGGCTCAGGCCGCTCGGCGGGCCACCTGGCCCCCTGACAGGCGGAAGCTGCCCAGCAGGCCGGCCAGGCGCTCCGCCTCGCGGGACAGCTCGGCGCTGGCGCTGGCGGTCTCCTGGACCATGCGGGCGTTCTGGTGGATCACCTTGTCGATCTCCGCCACCGCGCCATTGACCTGGGACAGTCCCGACGCCTGCTCCTCGATGGAGCCGGTGATGCCGGTGACCTGGCCATGGACCTCCGACACCCGGCCCACGATGACCGCCAGGGCCTCGCCCGTGCGGCCGACCAGCTCGACCCCGCCGCTGACCTGGCGGGCGGACTGGTCGATCAGGCTCTTGATCTCCTTGGCCGCGCCGGCGGCCCGCTGAGCCAAAGCCCGGACCTCGGAGGCCACGACCGCGAAGCCCTTGCCGGCCTCGCCGGCCCGCGCCGCCTCGACCCCGGCGTTCAGGGCCAGGAGGTTGGTCTGGAAGGCGATTTCGTCGATCACCCCGATGATCTGTCCGATCTGACGCGAGGACGCGTCGATCCCGCCCATGGCGGCGATGGCCTGTTTCACCACCGGCCCGCTGGCCTCCGCCTCGCGCCGGGCCTCGGCCACGGTGTGGGCGGCGCCGCGCGCGTGCTCGGCGCTGGCGCGGACGGTGTTGGTGATCTGCTCCACCGCTGCGGCGGTCTCCTCCACCGAGGCGGCCTGGTGCTCGGTGCGATCCGCCAGCTCGGCGCCCGCCCGCTCCAGCCGCCCGACCGTGGACGACATGGCGGCGGCGGCGTCAGCGACCTGGCCCATGGTGGCTTCCAGCCGCTCCAGGGCGAGGTTGAAGTCCTGGCCCAGGCCGGCATAGGCGCCGGGCAGACCGCTCATCCGCACAGTCAGGTCGCCGCGCGCCAGGTTGTGCAGGGCTGAGGCCAGGCGGCTGACGGCCTCGGTCTGGACCTCGGCGGTCTGCGCCCGTTCGCGGGCGTGGGCTTCCCGCTCGGCTTCCGACGCCTGGAAATAGACGTCCAGCACCAGGTCCATGTCGAGCAGGGTCGCCTTGATCATGGCGGAGAGAGTCTCGGCCGCCGCGTCGGCGCCGGGCTTTGGTCCCACCAGACCCTTGGGCCACATCTCCTTCAGGGCCCCGGTCACCAGGGCGTCCAGCAGCAGCGCATAGCCGCCGATGTACCAGCGCGGCTCGACCCCGATCCGGGCGTGCACCTCGCCGATCCGCTGGACCGACCGGGCGTAGTCGTCGGACATGTCCGCTGCGGCGATCCGGTCCCAATGGCGGAGCTGGGCCGACTTGGCGGAATGGACGTGGCTGTCGTCCCGGAAGTGCTTTCGGGTCTGAGGCGTGGCCCGGATCTGGTCGTAGAAAACATCCAGGGCTTCGGGCAGCCGCCGGGCGATCATATCCCGAGCCTTCCTGAGCGCCGCGCGGGTGGAATCGGTCACCTTCATGAAGGTGAGACGAGAAGCGATGTCGGACATAAACCCTTACTCACTCAGGCGTTACGCCCAGGGGTTGTCTGCACAACCTGTGAATGGGGCGTTAAAGTTAAGCTTTCCCTCGGGCCGTCAGCGATTGCCGCCCTAGATTGCCTGCTTCAAGGTCACTGACAGCGGTGTCCGAGCCCCGGCGCCCCGAACCGTGTTCGGCGAAGGAACGGAAACATGACCCGGCGCGTGCTGATGGTGGACGTCGACGGGGTGGTGGTGCGGCATCCCGCGGGCCTGCGCTGGGACCATGCGATGCAGGCCGACCTGGGTCTGGATCCAGACCTGCTGCAGCAGCGGTTCTTCGCCGCCCACTTCCGCGACATCATCTCCGGCCGGGCGGATCTTCATGATCGCCTGGCCCCGGTCCTGGCCGAGATCGCGCCGCACCTGACGAGCCAGGCGCTGGCCGACTACTGGTTCGCCCAGGACGCCCATCTGGACCTGGCGCTGCTGGACGATCTCGCCCGGCTGAGGGCGAACGGCGCGAGACTCCATCTGGCGACGGTGCAGGAACACCACCGGGCGCGATATCTGTGGGAGACCCTGGGGCTCAAGGATCGCTTCGAAGCCATCCACTACGCCGCCGACTATGGCGTGGGAAAACCGGACCCTGCCTTCTTCCGGGCTGTGGAGGAGCGCACGGGGTTTGCGGCGGCGGACCTGATCCTGATTGACGACAGCGCGCGCAATGTGGAGTCGGCCCGGGCCTGTGGCTGGTTTGCCGTGCTGTGGGATGGAACTCAGACCCTGTCGGAGGTCCTGGCCGGCCTGTGACTCCCCAATCCGAGTTCATACTTTGAATAGATTTTGGTCATTTCAGGTAAACCGTGAATAGAAATTGAGCCTTAATCCGTGGGCGGTAGAACGGCGTCACCAAGCGCCAGGGAATAATCCCAATGCAATGGCGCCCGTCGGAGAACTCGATTGAAGAAGCTCGTCACCCTCGCCGCCGCCGCTGCCGTTCTCGCCATCGCCGCCCCGGCCAGCGCCTCTGAAATCCGCGTCTCGGTCGCCGGCAAGTCCGCCGCGCAGCTGAACGCCGAGATCGACGCCGCGGCCCGCACGGTGTGCAAGCGTGAAGTCTCCGGCTCGGTGGTCTTCGCCGGCGCCTTCAAGTCCTGCTATCGCGCCTCCCTGGCCGACGCCAAGAGCCAGCTGCGCCAGTACGCCCAGGCTTCGGGCATGCAGGTCGCGGCGAACTGATCGCCTAACCTATCCTGAACTCGCGGAAGGGCCGGGCCATAAAGTCACCCCCCGTTTGGCCTGGGGCCGGGGGTTTGGCCGCGCGGCCGCGGGCCCCCGCCCACGAGATGGCCGGCGGCGGCATCGCCGGGGTCTATGAACCGATCCGCGATCCGGTGTCCCGCACCGCCGTCGGCTTCCAGCTCTATCTCGCGCGGGCGATGATGGAGCCCGCC
>CAZXVO010000146.1:4008-10847 GCA_964643835.1 uncultured Phenylobacterium sp.
GGGCGAACTGATCGCCTAACATATCCTGACCTGGGGGACGGGCCGGTACTTTTTGGCCGGGCCCTTTTCGCATGGGGCCTGGGGTTGCGCGGCGCGGCCTGACTATTCCGAATCCTTGGCCTATATCTGGACCATGCCGCCACGCCTGCGCCCGACCCGCCTGGAATATGTCGTTGATGGGGTGCGCCTGCGGGCTCACCTGTCCGCCGCCGCCCTGGACGCCGCCGGCGATCCCGCCGAGCAGCGCAGACGCGCGCTGGAGATCCTCAAACAGGCCCTGTTCCGCGGCCGGATGATCGCCAAGGAGCGCCTGGAGAACGGCGCGGGCGGCATCGAGACGGCGCGGCTCATCTCCGGGGTCACCGACGAGGTGGTCACCGCGCTCTATGATTTCACCACCGTGCACATGTTCCGGGCCCGCAACCCCACCGAGGGCGAGCGCCTGGGTCTGATGGCGGTCGGGGGCTATGGCCGGGGGACGCTTGCGCCCTTCTCGGACCTCGATCTGCTGTTCCTGCGGCCCTACAAGCAGACCGCCCATACCGAGAGCGTGATCGAATTCATGCTCTATGCCCTGTGGGACCTGGGCTTCAAGGTCGGCCACGCCTCGCGAACGGTGGAGGAGTGCGTCAAGCTCTCCCGCGAGGACTACACTATTCGCACCTCAATCCTGGAGGCGCGCCGCCTCACCGGCGACGAGAACCTGGCCGAGGAGCTGACCCGCCGGTTCCGGGCCGAAGTGGTCAAGGGCACCGCCGCCCAGTTCGTCGCCGCCAAGCTGAAGGAGCGGGACGAGCGCCAGGACCGGGCCGGCGCCAGCCGCTACATGGTCGAGCCCAACGTCAAGGAGGGCAAGGGCGGCCTGCGCGACCTGAACACCCTGTTCTGGATCGCCCAGTACTTGCACCCGGTCGCCCAGGTGGACGGCTTCGTGCCGCTGGAGATGTTCGACCGCAAGGAGGTCGCCGCCTTCATCCGGGCCATCGACTTCCTGTGGGCGGTGCGCTGTCACCTGCATTTCGCCACCGGCCGGCCCGAGGAGCGGCTGACCTTCGACCTGCAGCCGGAGATCGCCCGGCGGATGGGCTATGGCGACCGCGGCGACGCCCCGGCGGTGGAGCGGTTCATGCGCCGGTACTTCCTGATCGCCAAGGAGGTGGGCTCGCTCACCCGGGTGTTCGCCGCCAAGCTGGAGGCCGAGCGGGTCAAGCAGCAGCCCAAGGGCATTTCGCGCCTGCTGACGGGCCGCGCCGCGCCGCGCAAGAAGGCGCTGGACGCCGGCTTCCACGAGGAGGGCGGGCGCCTGAACGTGGACGGACCCAAGGTCTTCGAGGCCGATCCGATCAACCTCTTGCGGCTGTTCAAGCTGGCCGACCAGCGGGACCTGGACCTGCACCCGGACGCCTTCACCTACGCCAACCGGCACGCGGCCCTGATCGGGCCGAAGGTGCGGCGCGATCCGGTGGCGGCCCAGGTGTTCCTGGACATCCTGGCCCACGGACGCAATCCGCAGCGGACCCTGACCCTGATGAACGAGGCCGACGTGCTCGGCCGGTTTGTGCCGGAGTGGGGCCGCATCGTCGCCCAGATGCAGTTCAACATGTACCACTCGTACACGGTGGATGAGCACACCCTGCGGGCCGTGGGCGTAATCGCCGAGATCGCCGCCGGGCGGCTGAAGGACGACCACCCCCTCGCCAGCCAGATCATGCCCCTGATCGATGACCGCGAGGCCCTGTTCCTGGCCATGCTGCTGCACGACACCGGCAAGGGCGGGGCAGGGGGCCAGGAAAAGGCCGGGGCGCGGGCCGCGCGCCAGGCCTGCGAACGCCTGGGCCAGGACCGCAAGCGCATCGAGCTGGTCGCCTGGCTGGTGGAGCATCACCTGGTGATGAGCGACTACGCCCAGAAGCGCGACGTCTCCGACCCGCGCACCGTGGCCGACTTCGCCCGCATCGTGGAGACGCCGGAGCGTCTGCGCCTGCTGCTGGTGTTGACCGTGGCCGACATCCGGGCCGTGGGGCCGGGGGTGTGGAACGGCTGGAAGGGCCAGCTGCTGCGCGAGCTCTACGCCGCCACCGAGGCCGTGTTCCGCGGTGGCCGGGGCTCGGACGCCGCCGCCGCCGTGCGTCGGCACCACGAGAACGCGGCCTATGACGCCCGCGTCCGGCTGTCGGCGCAGGACAAGGCTTCCACCGCCTGGTTCCAGGCGATGGAAGACGCCTATTTCACCTCATTCAACGACGCCGAGGTGCTGGGCCACGCCGCCCTCGCCAAGCGCGCCGCCAAGGAGGGCGCCGCGGCGCTGGGCCGGGTGCGGCCCGACTTGAACGCCTCGGAGCTGGTGGTCGCCGCCATCGACCGGCCGCGCCTGTTCGTGGACCTGGCCGCCGCCATCACCGGGGCCGGCGCCAATGTGGTGGGGGCCAGGGTCTTCACCTCGCGCAAGGGCCAGGCCCTGGACGTCTTCTATGTGCAGGACGTCACCGGCGCGGCCTTTGGCGCCGACAGTCCCCGCACCCTGGAGCGGCTGGCCGCCAGCCTGGAGGCCGCCGGCCGTGGCGAGCCGGTCAAGGTCGAGGCCAAGAAGATCAGCGACCTGGGCCGCGCCGCCGCCTTCGCCATCACCCCGACGGTGATGCTGGACAACGACGCCTCCGAGGTCTCGACGGTGGTGGAGGCCTCCGGCCGTGACCGGCCCGGCCTGCTGGCCGCCCTGGCCAAGCCGATCTCCGACGCCGGCCTGTCGATCCTGTCGGCCCATATCGACGGCTATGGCGAGCGCGCCGTGGACGCCTTCTATGTGGTGGATGCTGAGGGCCGGAAGGTCACGGACACCAAGCAGATGTCGGGCCTCAAGGCAGGTCTGATGCAGGCCCTGGAAGCCGCCGAGACCCCGCCTGGGGTGAAGCCGCGCGCCAACCTGCAGAAGGCCCGCGCCAGCGTCGCACGCTGAGGACGCTTGACCGTCCCCGCTTGGCGGGCGCATGGAGCCCGGCGTGACCGCCGAGCCCGCCCCCGCTGAGAGTTCCGCCCCCGCGCCGCGCAAGGCGCCCGGCGTGATCAAGTCCTCCATGATCTATTCCGGCCTGACCCTGGTCAGTCGGTTCATGGGCCTGGCGCGGGACCTGGTGATCACCGCGCGGATGGGCGCCAGCCTAACCGCCGCCGCCGACGCCTATTTCACCGCCCAGGCGTTCTCCAACCTGTTCCGGCGCATCTTCGCCGAGGGCGCCTTCGCGGCCGCCTTCGTGCCCTCCTATTCGCGCAAGCTGGCCGCTGAGGGCGACGCCCCGGCCGACAAGCTGGCCACCGACGCCCTGGCCACCATGGCCGCGGCCACCATCGTCCTGACCATCGTGGCCCAGCTGGCCATGCCCTGGATCATGCTGGTCTATTCACCGGGCTATGTGTCCAATCCGGAGAAGTTCCGGCTGGCCGTGGTGCTGACCCAGATCACCATGCCCTACCTGCCCTGCATGGTGGTGGCCTCGCTGCTGGCCGGGGTGCTCACCGCCCGGGGCCGGTTCATCGTCTATGGGCTTTACCCGACCATCCTGAACCTGGTGATGCTGGCCGCCGTCTGGCCGCAGACCGATCCGGTCCAGGCCGCCTACGCCGCCTCCTGGGCCACCATCGTCGCCGGGATCGGCCAGGCCGCCCTGTGCTGGTGGGGGGCCTGGAAGTCCGGCGCCAGGGTCCGGCTGGTGGTTCCGCGCCTGAACCCCGAGGTCAAGGCGCTGATCAAGCTGACCATTCCGGGCGCGCTCGCCTCCAGCGCGGTGCAGGTGAACATCTTCATCTCCACCATGCTCGCCTCCCAGGTCTCGGGCATGCGGGTGTGGATGAGCGTCGCCGACCGCTTCTACCAGCTGCCCCTGTCCCTGGTCGGCACCGCTATCGGGGTCGCGCTTCTGCCCCGCCTGTCCCAGGCCTTCGGGGCCGGGGACGAGGATGACGCCCAGGCCGCCATGGACCAGGCCCTGGTCTTCGCCCTGGCCCTGTGCCTGCCCGCCGCCGCCGCCCTGATGGCCATGCCGGTCTATCTGGTGGACGGCCTGTTCACCCGTGGCGCCTTCGTCCACGCCGACGCCGCCGCCTCGGGCGCGATCCTGTTCCAGTACGGCTGGGGCCTGCCGGCCTTCGTGCTGGTCAAGATCCTGCAGCCGGCCTTCTTCGCCCGCCAGGACACCAAGACCCCGATGCGGTTCTCGCTGATCTCGGTGGTGGTCAATATCGCGGCGGGCGTGGCCCTGTTCTACACCGTGGGCTTTGTCGGCATCGCCGCGGCGACCAGCATCGCCACCTGGATCACTGTCGCCCAGATGGCCCTGACCCTGCGCTCGCGGGCCGCCTATCACCCCTCGGGCCGGGCCTGGTTCAAGATGGCCCGAGTGGCGGCGGCCAGCCTGGGCATGGGCCTGGCGATGTTCGCGGCCTCGCACTTCCGGCCGATGCTTGAGGCGCCCCTGGCCGGGTTCAGCTTCGGCGGCCTGCACGCCAAGGAGATCACCGTGCTCCTGGTCTGTGTCGCCGGCGCCTTCGTCTATGTGGCCCTGCTGTTCGCCTTTGGCGGCCTGACCCCCGCCGAGCTGAAGGCCGCCCTGCGTCGTCGCGGCGGCGCGCCAGCGGCGACGGACGGCCCCGTGACGGACTGAGGCCCCGCAGGCTGAGGCTTGCGATAGGCCGCGTGGCCGACTATCAGCCTGCCATGGCTCGTCCCGGACACAACACTTGGCGATGGCGCAGCGCCTGATCCGCTTTCCGCGGCGCGCCTTGGCGCGCGCCTTCTGACGACCCGATTTACCCTCAAGGTTTTCCCATGACCGACCAAGCTCCTGTCGCCTACGCGGGTCCCGCCCGCGTGCTGTCCGGCGTCCAGCCCACCGGCGCCCTGCACCTGGGCAACTATCTGGGCGCCCTGGTGAAGTTCACCCGGATGCAGCACGAGACTGAGACCTTCATCTTCGTCGCAGACATGCACGCCATCACCCAATGGCAGGATCCCAAGCAGCTGAAGAGCCAGGTGCGCGAGATCGCGGCGGCCTATCTGGCCTCGGGCCTGGACCCGAAGGTGGCGACCATCTTCCCGCAGTCCGCTGTGACGGCGCACGCCGAACTGGCCTGGATCTTCAACTGCGTCGCCCGCCTCGGCTGGCTCGACCGGATGACCCAGTTCAAGGAGAAGTCGGGCAAGCACAAGGAGCGCGCCAGCGTCGGCCTCTACACCTATCCGGTGCTGCAGGCCGCCGACATCCTGCTCTATAAGGCGACCCAGGTGCCGGTCGGCGAGGACCAGCGCCAGCACCTGGAGCTGACCCGCGACATCGCCGCCAAGTTCAATCACGACTACGAGGTTCCGGGCTTTTTCCCGCTGCCCGAAGCCCTGACCCAGGGGCCCGGCGCGCGGATCATGTCCCTGCGTGACGGCTCGGCGAAGATGTCGAAGTCGGACCCGTCCGACTATTCGCGGATCAACCTGACCGATGACGCCGACGCCATCGTCCAGAAGATCAAGAAGGCGCGGACCGATCCGGAACCGCTGCCGGAAACCATGGACGAGCTGAAGGCCCGGCCAGAGGCCAACAACCTGGTCGGCATCTACGCCGCCCTGGATGGCCGGACCGCGGAAGCCGTGCTGGCGGAATTCGCGGGCCAGGGCTTCGGCTCCTTCAAGCCCAAGCTGGCCGATCTCGCGGTCGCCAAGCTCGGCTCGGTGGGCGAGGCCATGCGCGGCTACATGTCCGATCCGGCCGAGATCGACCGTATCCTCGACGCCGGCGCCGCCCGGGCCCGCGAGGTCTCGGCCCCGATCCTGGCGCAGGTGAAGCAGATCGTCGGCTTCTGGGGCTGAGCGGCTTGAAGCCGGGCGCAGTCAGGGCCACCCTTACGCCCTGACACGCTCGAGCTTTGAGGACACGGCATGGACCGCAGACTGGCGCTGGTGACGGGGGCTTCGGCCGGCATCGGCGCGGCCTTCGCGCGCATCTACGCCAGCCATGGTTATGACCTGGCGCTCACCGCCCGGCGCGCCGACCGGCTGGAGCGGCTGGCCGAGGAGATCGGCCTGCGTCACGGGGTCGAGGTGCTGACCATCGCCGCCGACCTGGCCGAGCCTGAGGCGCCGGCGGCGATCCTGGATCATCTGGAAGCCCACGGCCGGGTGGTCGACGCCCTGGTCAACAACGCCGGCTACGGCCTGCCCGGAACCTTCGCCGAGACCAGGCTCGCCGACCAGCAGGCCTTTCTTCGGGTGATGCTGGAGGCGCCGACCGAGCTCGCCCACCGGGTGCTGCCGGGCATGGTGGAGCGGCGCTTCGGGCGCATCGTCAATGTGGCGTCCCTGGCCGGCCTGGTCCCCGGCTCGGCGGGCCACACCCTCTATGGGGCGGTGAAGGCCTATCTGGTGAAGGCCTCCCAGAGCCTGCACCTGGAGAACCAGGCGACCGGCGTGCACGTCACCGCCCTCTGCCCCGGCTTCACCTATTCCGAATTCCACGACGTGAATGGCACGCGCAGCCAGATCGGCTCTGCGACCCCGCCCTGGCTCTGGATGGGCGCCGACGAGGTGGCGGCGATCGGCTACGAGGCGGTGGAGGCCAATCGGCCGGTCAGCGTCCCCGGCGCGCCCAACAAGGCCATCGCCGCCTTCGCCAAGCTCATCCCGGACGACTGGGCCCTGGCGCTGATGGCGTGGCAGGGGCCGCGGTTCCGGAAGGTTTAGCCCCGCCGGTCCCGCTTCGCCGCCACGCGCAGGCGCAGGGCGTTGAGCTTGATGAAGCCAGCGGCGTCGCGGTGGTCGTAGGCGACCTTGCCCTCTTCGAAGGTGACCAGGTCCT
>CAZXVO010000147.1:0-3688 GCA_964643835.1 uncultured Phenylobacterium sp.
TCGGCCTGGGCCATGTCCCGCTCCTGCCGCATGATCAGAAGCGCCGCCTTGAGCGCTTCGACGTCGTCCGGCAGGGCTTCCAGAGCGGTGTCCATATGGCGATGGAATCACAAATCCGGCGGCTTGTGGCGCCCCTAAATGCAGGTCCGACAAAGAAAATGCGGGACCTATCCGGCGCTGGTCGGACGCCAGGTGTGCTGGGGGTTACGCCAGTCGATCCCCTCCAGCATGTAGCCCAGCTGGGCTGACGTTAGAGCCACCGCGCCCCCCTCCGCGGCTGGCCAGACGAACCGTCCGCGATCCAGGCGCTTGGCGTAGAGCGACATGCCCAGGCCGTCGTGCCAGAGGATCTTGATCAGACCGCCACCGCGGCCTCGGAACACGAACAGATCGCCGGCGTGCGGATCGCGCTTCAGGTGCTCCTGGACCAGCAGGGCCAGGCCCTGCATGCCCTTGCGCATGTCCGTATGGCCAGTGGCGATCCAGACCCGAACCCCGGACGGGACCGGGATCATCGCAGCGCCCGCAGCGTCGCCGTGACCAGTACGGCGGGCGTGTCCGCAGAGATCGTCACCCGGGCGCCTCGCGCAAGCTCCACGACAATGGCCGGGCCTCGGGTGAGCCCTGGCCGACCAGTATCCTCAACCACAACCGCCGGAACGATGCCGTCGCCATCTCGAGCCGCCAGCACCTCGCGACGCCAGGTGTAGATCAGCCCGGTCGACATCTCGTAGCGCCGGGCTACCTCCGCAACCACCGCTCCAGGGGCAAACGCCTCACCAAGGATCGCCAGCTTCTGATCTACGCTCCACGTCCGACGGCGCTCCCCCGTCAGCAACGTCATCTGGCTCATCGCCGCTCTTAAGCCTGCTCGTACGACCAGCCATATGACCGGACTTAAGAGCTCAGCATCGCCAATGTCCGCCCCACCACAAGGCGGCCCTCACCGGAGGGGTACCCGCCCAGTACGGTCGCGGACAGTCAGGGCGACCCGGCCAGGGAAGGCCGCCGGCCTCCCGCGCCCGGGCGGCCCGCCTCCCGGGTCTCGACCAGCTGTCCCGTCGCCCGGACAAGCTCCGGTCAATATGAGCGAAATCTACGGCGTTGGCGTCGTCCAAGCCATCGATGTCCCCGGTGGACGGGTCACCATCGCCTACGAGCCCATCGAGGGCGTCAACTGGCCCGCTGGCGCCATGCCGTTCCAGGTTGCCAAGGCCGCGTTGCATGAAGGTGTCGTGTCCGGCGAAAAAGTCCGCTTCCGGCTGGAGACTCAGCAGATTGCGGATCCGAAGCCCTTCACGCCCGGCCAGAGCCAGCAGAGGCTAACGCGCTCCGATCGGCCCGTGGCCGCAAACGGGCGCAGCGAGTGACAATGAGAGCCTCGTATTCAAGGAGAACCGCTATCAGAGCGCTCTTGGGATTCTTGCTCGCTTTTGGCCTGTCGGCCACGGCGCAGGCCGCGGCGAACTCCGCCGAACAAGAGACCATCGCCACAGCGCGCATTGAACCGTCGTCCACCAATGCGGCGGTCATGCCGACGCCCTTCGTCGCCAAACACCCCGCGTCCGGCCGCGACGCGGCCGAACGCGCCGCGGGCCCGATGACGGCGAACGCGCAGATCGACGCCTACCTCCGCGCCTCCCCCACGACACCCTGGGAGGACGCCGAGGCCCTCGATCGGCAGGAGGACAGGCCAGCGCGGCAGATCCACGGTCAGGTTGGAGTCGCCGTCGGCACCGGCGGTTACCGTAGCGCCTACGTCCAGAGCGACATTCCCGTCGGGCGCGACGGGAATCTGAGCATCTTCGTGCAGGAAACGCAGTTCGGGCGGGGCCATGGCCATGGCTATGACAGCGGATACGGCTATGGCGCGCAGTCAGGCCGATCGCTGGGCCTGAGCCTGGATCTCAGCGGACCGGCGCGGGCGGCCGGTTGCCGGCAAGATTCCTGGGATCGCACCGCTCAGCGGGGTGAGCCTAGTCAAAGCCGACTCAACAGGTGCGTCCGCCCCGGACGACCGTTCAGGGGCGGGAACGAACCTTGAGCCTATCTGTGGAACCCGTCGGCGCGGCGCGGCCAGCGCCGCTGGTCACAGGCGAATTAACGCGGTAGCTGAAAGCTCCGACCCAACCACCGAAAGAGAAACCGGTCCGGCCTGAGGTGAGGGTGAAGTGAGTCACGCCCGTCACGGCTCCTGATGGGAGGCGATCTGAAGCTAGCGCATTCGGACCTTCGCCGGCGCGTGGCCGCGGTTCGTGGTCGCCGTTGACGGGCCTACGCTGCTGTCCTGATTGCCGCATCGCGGGGCCTGACAACCCTGTGGCGGGTCGGCCACTTCAGATCCTTAAACCGCCAACCTGAACTCGATTTCACGTCCAGGACACCTGAGTCGCCCGGGGGCCACGATACTCACTGTGGCGTCACTTTCCTCCCTCTCCAGGAGCGAGGAACCCAGTAGATCATGGATGGACTTTTCCGATGAAGACAATCGTCAGCGCCGCCTTGCTCAGCGTGCTCGCGCTCGCCGCTGCTCCTGCCTCGCAAGCCCAGGAGTGGTCGGGACTCTACATCGGCGCGCAGGCCGGAGCTGGCTTCCAACGTAACAAGGACAAGGAATCGATCCGCTTCGACACGGACTTAAACGGCGTCTCGGGCAATCAGGTGAATAACGCCGCAGGCGCTAACGCCTTTTCGCCTGGCTTCTGCAACGGCGCAGCCACCACCCCCAACACCGGCTGCCGCAAGCATGACGGCGGATTCGAGTTCGGTGGACGGGTCGGATATGATCGGCAGTTCGGCTCCATCGTCGTCGGCGCGGTCGGGGAAGCCACCCGCACCCAGGTGCAGGATAGCGTCACCGCCTTTTCCACCACGCCGGCAGCCTACACCATGACCCGTGAACTGGACGGCCTGTTGGCCGCTCGAGCGCGCGTGGGTTTCGCCAGGGGACGCAACCTGCCTTATGTCACCGGCGGCTACGTCAGGGGCAAGATTGACCGCCAGTTCAGCACCACCAACACGGCCAACACCTTCGCGGCCCGCGGTGGCGGCAAGAGCGCCGATGGCTGGCAACTTGGCGCCGGGGTCGAGCGCAGACTCACGCAACAGGTAAGCCTGGGGGTGGAATATCTTTACACCAACCTGAAGGATGACGGCTATCGGGTTCGGGCGAGCGGCGGGCCAGCTGGCGGACCGTTCACCGCGGCAAATCCGTCCGGCACCGACTTCAGTCGCAGCCAGGAACATTTCAAGGTCCAGGCGGTCCGTATGACCGCGGCCTATCGGTTCTGACCGGCGGCAGGGGGCGGACGTTGGGTCTCGCCCCCTGCGGCACGATCGATGCCGAGCGGCGTAAGCTTTGGCTTTTATCGAGCGGTTGCTCCCGGTTCGCTCGCCTTGAGCCTGGATTGACGCCCGAAGTCGAGTCGCTTGCACCTCGGCCCCACGACGGTGCTCAGCGATTCTGATGCACATGAACCCGATTTCATGTTCAGAACACGTGATTGGCCATCGGGGACGGTATCCATTGTGAAGTCGCCTTGTGCGATGAGTCGAGCCTTCCCCGCCCGTCCGACCCTTACCGGCACGCGCTATCCCCTTGGCGCGCCGGTCAAGCCCGCCCGCGGCGCGCCCCCCCCGCCCCCCGCGGCCCCCGTGGCGCCCCCATTCCCAAGCCCCCCCCGCGGGT
>CAZXVO010000147.1:3698-10801 GCA_964643835.1 uncultured Phenylobacterium sp.
ACGCGGGCTCCCACGCGATCTCGCTCGAGGCCGGGGGCGGCCCCGATTTTGGCCGGGGGGGGTAAACCCCGGGGGGGGGCTACCCCCCCGGCCCGGGGGCGGCCAACTTGTCGCACCATTTCCAAAGCAACGCCTGCGTTAAGCTTCGAAACCAGTTGGCAGTCAGCCGTAGAGGGGTCGCCAATGAAGCTGTTGATCATCGAGGATGACGCCGTCACCGCAGGCTACGTTCAGCGGGGCCTGGCTGAGCTAGGCCATGCCTGTGACCACGCGGCGACCGGGCTCGATGGTCTGACGGCCGCACTGACCAATACCTATGACGCGATCATTCTCGATCGCAACCTGCCGCAACTCGATGGTCTGTCCGTCCTGCGAGCCTTGCGGGCAGAGGACAACAAGACCCCAGTCCTGGTGCTCAGCGCGCTTGGGCAAGTCGATGACCGCGTGCAGGGGCTGAACGCCGGCGGCGACGACTATCTGACCAAGCCGTTCTCGTTTCACGAACTGATGGCCAGGATCGCCGCGATCATGCGGCGGGGCGGTGGCGGGGCCGCCGAGACAACCGTGCTCCGGGTCGCCGACTTGGAACTGGATCTGCTGAGACGCACGGCGACACGCGGCGGGCGTCGAATAGATCTCCTGACAAAGGAATTTCAGCTGCTCGAGTACTTCATGCGGCACGCGGGGCAGGTGGTGACGCGCACGATGCTATTGGAAGCCGCCTGGGACTACAGCTTCCACCCGGGCACGAACGTCATCGACGTCCATATCAGTCGCCTCCGCGCCAAGATTGAGCAGGAGACCGAAACCCCCTTGCTCCATACCGTCAGAGGGGCCGGATACCAACTTGATGGGCAATAGCTGGCGGACACGGCGTCAGCCTCATGCTGCAGCGTTTCGTGGCGCGCTGTGGATAACGCTCATCGCGGTCGCCACCACGGTCGCCGCCCTGAGCCTGCAGCATCTTCAGACGGCGAAGCTTCTTGATCTGGAGCTCAAGCACCTGGTCGAGGGCGAGTTGGAGGCGCTGACGGCGAGGCACCGGGACAACGGCTCGGCTCGCTTGGCGACCTACATTGATCAGCAACTCACGTCCGGCTCCAGGCGGGGCGTGGTCTATATGCTGGCTGGCGCCAACGATCAGCGGCTCGCCGGCAACGGCTTGGCTTGGCCGAAGGGCGCGCGCGAGGGCGTCGTTACAATATTTGAAATTCCAGTAAAGACAGACAATGGGCCCCGAGTTGAACGTGTGGCCGGAGAGGCAAGGTGGCTCGGGCCGAACCGTCGTCTACTGGTGGGGCATCTCGCCGACAGCCGCATAGCTCTAGGGCGAAAGTACTGGATCTCTTTGATCTTGTCGGTCGCCATCACGGCGGGGCTGAGTCTGACGCTCGGCTGGTTGGTGAGCCGTCGGGGTCCGAGCTTCATCACGCAGGTCGCCAAGACAGCCGACCGGTTCCTCGCCGGTCACCTCGATGAGCGCCTTCGGGTCTCTGGCCGCGATGACGAATTTGACCGCCTCTCTGAGGTCGTGAACGCCTGCTTCGAGGAAATCGAATGCATGGTCGGCTCGCTGCGGGCAGCCACCGACGGGCTGGCGCACGACTTGAAGACGCCTCTGACCCGCATAAAGGCTCGCATCGAACTTGCAGCCCTGACAGGCCAATCTTCATCCGAAAGCGAGGTCTTGGCGCAGACCGCTGCGGACCTGGACAGCATCCTAGAGTTGATGAACGGATTGCTGGCGCTGGCGCGCGCCGATGCGGCAAGCGCGCAGAGTTTCGAAGCCATCGACTTAGCCGTCGTGGTCCAAGATGCGCTGGATCTCTACACGCCCGTGGCTGAGGACAGGAATTGTCGCTTGGTCGGTGAGCTAAGGGCCGCGCCGATGCAGGGTATCCGTGCATTATTGCTGCACATGACGGCCAATCTAATCGACAACGCCATCAAGCACTCTCCGACAGGCAGCAGCATCATCGTCTCGACTTATAGCCAAGGCGGCTCAATTCATCTGTCGGTCGCCGATAATGGCCCCGGCATCCCGTCTGAGCACAGAGGCCTCGCCCTTCGACGCTTTGGCCGCCTTGACGAGAGCCGATCGACGCTGG
The DNA here is from genome assembly GCA_964643835.1 of uncultured Phenylobacterium sp. Taxonomy (GTDB): domain Bacteria; phylum Pseudomonadota; class Alphaproteobacteria; order Caulobacterales; family Caulobacteraceae; genus Phenylobacterium. Next base: position 5,807 of record CAZXVO010000147.1, read on the forward strand.
GCAGCGGGCTCGGCTTGGCCCTCGTGCAAACGGTCGCCAGGGTGCATCGGGGGCAATTCACTTTGTCCGACAATCATCCTGGATTGGTCGCCGAGCTCAGCTTCAACAGGCGGGCCAACTGACCTGACCAAGTTTCGGCCGGGTGTCAGCTGACCTGGCGCCTCGCTCGATGAAGCGGAATTCATGTCGGCGCCATGATCCCATGATGTCGCTCTGTGAGGGTGTGATGCACCCAGTCTTGCGCTGTTCATAAGTTTGGCGGGAACCTTCCCATGAAATCCAGGTCTGACTTGGGCTACGGGTGGAGGCGCCTATCTTCGACGGCAGTTCCTCTTCCCGTACGATTTGGGGGGCGAATGCCCGGCCGGAGCCGCTTCGTGACCGATATCGCCGTTGCCCCGCACGGTCGCAGCTGGGCCGTCAAGCACAACGGCGGCTTTCTCGGATATGCGAAAAGTGAGTCGGAAGCGATGAAACTTGCCCAAGGGCTCGTCGATTGGATCATGGATCAAGGCCGTGCGGTCACGCTGGCGAACGGAGAGATGCCTACCGCGCCAGCTGTTCCCGGGCCAGCGCCGCGAAAAGCAGCGCGACCGCCACCGCCGTTATGTACGCCCCACGTATAGGCGATCCTCGTCGCTAAGGATGAATGACCACCTCGCAAATCGGCGGCGCCTCGCTTCTCCCCCCAAGCGGGGCGCTCCTCAGGAGATTTAGATGACCGACACCGGCCTTTCTTCCTCAGCCCGCCGCGAACAAGGTTTGATTTGCCCAGCCTGCCGGGTCGATCTGGTGATGACCGATCGTCCGGGCATCGAGATCGACTATTGCCCAAAGTGCCGAGGGGTCTGGCTTGATCGCGGCGAGCTCGACAAGATTATAGAGCGGAGCGCCGCCTATGAGGCCGGCTCACCCCTGCCCCAAGCGGCTCCCGAGCCCCCCACAACGACGCCAGGCTACGGCCGACCTTGGGATGGAGGCCGCTCCGCGGAGCACGGCGGCGGCCACGGCTGGAGCAAACACGGCGGTGGGGGGCACGGCGGTCGCCGTCGCGGTTTCCTGGGCGACCTTTTCGATTGAGACGTCAGGTCCCGCTTTGCGCTTTGGCAACCCGTGGCGCACAGTGAGCACAAACCACATTATGGCGTTCAGCCGCCCGCGCGAGCCCCGGCCCTTTGGGCAATGAGGCAAATTCTGACGGTGCGAGCGATGGGCTGCGTAGGGTTTGCGCTGAGCCTGGTGGCGGCCCCAGCCGCTGCCGCCGAAGAGCCAGCAAGCCTGGCCGCCGTGTTCGACAATACCATCGTATCAACCTACGGCGATGGACGTAACGCCAAGCTTTGGCTGGACCGGGACGGACGCTATCGTGGCCTTGGCTAGTCGGGCGACGCCTCAAGTGGTCATTGGACAATCAAGCGCGACAAGGTTTTGACCTGCCCCCCGCTCTCCGCCCTTCGCTGACGTTCCCTTCGCCAGTTGGGATGAGGCAGAACCTCCCTATCGGCTCTATCCCGGAGATGAGCTGGAGCTGACCGTCCCCTCCGCGCCAGAGCTGAACAAGACCCTGCTCGTGCAGCCCGACGGCCGGATCACCGCTCCACTGCTGGGTCCGGTGATGGTCGCTGACCTCCCGGTGCAGGAGGCTGCAGCCCGTCTGTCCGAAGGCTATGCCGCCCAGCTCCTGCGACCGGCCGTGAGTTTGAATGTCAAGGCCGCGCCAATTCGCGTGTTCGTCGGCGGCCAGGTGGACAAGCCCGGCGTCTACGAGATGGTGGGCGACATGACCGCGATGCAAGCGCTGATCATGGCGGGTGGAGTACGGCCTTCGGCGCGTGGCGGCGAAGCCATCGTCATTCGCCGTGGGGCCGATACCGTGGCGATGGTTCGCCGGGTTGATCTGGCGCGGGTGCTGCGCGATCCGTATGGCGATGCGATCCCGTTGCGCCGGCTGGATATCATCTACGTGCCGCGCTCGCGCATCTCCGGGCTCGGGGAACTGATGCAGCAACTCCGTGGGCTGCTTCCGTTCCAGTTCACCTACGCGCTCTCGCCGACCTTCCGCGGCTATTGAGCAGGAGCTACACCTTCGTCGCGGCCGGAGAGCGACGTGGCCGCGCTTCAAGCTGAGCAACCGGTAGCGGGCTTGGTCGTTACGCTGATGCCCGAGCACGGCCAACCCCGTGCAACTGTGGTAACTGACCGTTGCGTCGGACCATGACGCTCCACCCATCCGTGAGCCCATCATGCCGCCTGAATTGGACCTGCGATCAATGCGGGTCGCCGCTCTCCTGAACACCTCAAGTGGGGCCTGCGACGCGTCATCTCGCGCAGCGCTACTTGCGATCCTCCAAGACGCAGGCATTGAGCCGACGATGGTCTGGGACGTTGCGGGCAGTGAGGTCGATCGAACCCTGGACGCGGCTACCGAGTCCGAGGTCGATGTCCTCATTCTGCTCGGCGGCGACGGGACCATACGCTCGGCGGCGCAACGCAGCAGCCGCGATGGTCCCCTCTTGATGCCGCTGCCGGGGGGCACCATGAACATGCTGCCCAAGGCGCTCTATGGCGCACGAGCCTGGCGACAGGCGCTGGCGGACACCCTCGAGGCACCCGTCATCCAGCCGGTCCACGCCGGGCAGGTCGGAAGCCATCGGTTCTTCGTCGCGGGCGTATTCGGGAGCGCCTCGCTTCTGGCCGAGGCCCGTGAATCGGTTCGCGAGGGCGACGTTATGGGCGCGCTCGGACAGGGCGTCGCCGCGATAAGGCAGGCGCTGGGCCATGAACTCGGCTACCGGTTCGAAGGCGAGGCCGCCTCCAAGGCGGAAGCTGTGGTGGTTCTCTGTCCGCTGCCGCCGCAAGAGGCCGATATCGAGGTGCTGCTGGAGGCTGCGGCGATCGACATAGAGGGGGCGGGCGACGCGGTCCGTCTGGCGGTCATGTCCGCCTTTCGGGACTGGCGCGCCGATGAGACCGTCACCCACGCCCGCCTTGGAAGCTTGGAGATCAGCTCCGATGATCCCATCCCTGCAATCCTGGATGGCGAACGGTTCACCCTCGGCCGGTGCGAGCGCGTGACGCAGGTCCGGGAAGCCTTTTACGCCTTACGGCCGGCGACCGAGGCTAAGCCTGAACGTGACGCATCTTGATGATCCGGTGCTTGGTGAGTGCGCACCGGTTCTGTCGCATTCGCGAGCGAGGCGCAGCCGGCGAATTTCGAGTGTCAGCGCACCGCAAATTAACCCCGCCCACGGCCAGCCGCATCGCCGCGCCGCCCCGACCTCGGCTTCACGATGGCAGCATGCCGTGAGTTGGGGAAAAGAAAACCTCAAGCCCCGCACCCGGACCGCTCATGGATAGCTTGGTTTCCCTCGCCTCGGATCCCGCCGCCTGGGCTGCGCTCCTTACCCTCATCGTGATGGAGGTCGTGCTTGGGATCGACAACCTTATCTTCATCTCGATCCTCACCAACAAGCTCCCGGAGGATCAACGGGCAAGGCGAGACGCATCGGGATCGGTTTGGCGCTCGGCATGCGCCTCGCGCTGCTGGCCACGCTCGCCTGGATCGTCGGGCTGACGGCGCCGGTCTTCTCCTTGCCTTTCTCGCCGCAGCCGGACGCCTCTGGGCGTGCGCCGTTCGACTTGAACTTCTCTTGGCGCGACCTGATCCTGATCACCGGGGGCCTGTTCCTGGTCTGGAAGGCCACGAGGGAAATCCACCACAACGTGGATCCCGACCCTTCGCCGGGGGCCTTGATCCCTACCAGGCAGGCCGCGGTCAACTTCGGCGCCGCCATCTTCCAGATCATCCTGCTGGACTGCGGATTCCGACGTGACCTGCCCCCCGCTGGTCCCTCGGTCAGTATGAGAGCCCTGGGGGTTGATAGTTGATCTCCAGCGCCCGCGGGGTTCAGCCACACCGCTTCCGGGGTCAGTCCGCCGTGCGCCGAGTGCGGGCGCACGTGGTTGTAGTCGAGCCGCCAGCGCTCGATCACGGCGCGGGCCTCGGCCAGGCTTCCGAAGACCTCCTCGTTCAGACACTCGTCGCGCAGCTTGCCGTTTAAGCTCTCGACGAAGCCGTTCTGCTGCGGCTTGCCGGGCGCGATGTAATGCCAGTCGACGCCGATGCGGTTGTCCATTCCAGCATCGCCCGGCTGGTCATCTCGGTCCCGTTGTCGCTGACGATGGTGAGTGGGTTGCCACGCCGGGCGATCAGGGCGTCCAACTCGCGGGCCATGCGATCGCCGCCGATCGAGGTGTCGACGACCAGGGCCAGGGCCTCGCGGGTGAAGTCGTCGACGATGCACAGGATCGGAAAACGCCGACCCCAGCTGAGCGTGTCGGCGACGAAGTCCAGGCTCCAGCGCTGGTTCGGCCCATCCGGCAGCGCCATCCGCGCCCGCGTGCCGGTGGCGCGCTTGCGGCCGCGGCGCCTGCGCACCGCCAGGCCCTCCTCCCGGTAGAGCCGGAAGAGCTTCTTCTTATTCATGCTGACGCCTTCACGCTGCAGCAGGATGCCGAGGCGCCGGTAGCCGAAGCGGCGTCGCTCCGCCGCCAGCCCCCGCAGCCGCTCGCGCACGTCCGCATCGCCCGGCTGGGCCACGCGGCGCACCGTCTTCGGATCGACCTGGACCAGCCCGCAGGCCCGCCGCTGCGAGAAGCCGCGCTCCGCCATCAGACGGAGCACAGCCTCCCGGCGGGCTGCGGGCCCGATCAGTTTTTTCCCAGAAGGTCCTTCAGCGCCGAGACGTCCAGCATCGACTCCGCCAGCAGCTTCTTCAGCCGACGGTTCTCGTCCTCCAGGGCCTTCAGCTTCGTGGCGTCCGACACGCTCATGCCGCTGTACTTGGCTTTCCACCGGTAGAAAGGTCTCCTCGCTGATCCCGTGCCGCCGACAAACCTCCGCCGTCGGACTCCCGGCCTCCTGCTCCCGCAGCACGCCAATGATCTGCGCCTCGTTGAACCTGCTCTTCTTCACGTCCGTCTCCTTGGATGACG
>CAZXVO010000148.1:0-6252 GCA_964643835.1 uncultured Phenylobacterium sp.
CTGATGATGCTGCGTCCCACGCCGGTGGTCGCCCTGAACCGGGCCGTGGCCCTGGGAGAGGCGCAGGGGGCCGAGGTCGGGCTTGAGGCCCTGGAGTGTCTGGACGGCTTGGAAGGGTTTGCGCCCTGGCATGCGGCGCGGGGCCATCTGCTGGCCGAACTGGGTCGGGCGCCCGAGGCGGCCGCGGCCGTGACGGCGGCCCTTGCGCTGATCGAGACGCCGGCCGAGCGCAGGTTCCTGGAGCGCCGACTGACGGCGCTCCAGGCCTGAGGGCTTACTTCTTTTCGAAGGGGGCGCTGATGATCAGGTCGACGTCGTCGCCGATCAGCGGGACATAGGTCTTCACGCCGAAGTCAGAGCGCTTCAGCGCGCCCTTGGCGTCGAAGCCAATGGTGAAGGCCTTGGACAGCGGGTTCACGCCCGAGGCCTTGAAGCTGACGTCCAGGGTCACCGGCTTGGTCACGCCGTGGAAGGTCAGGTCGCCGGTCACCTTGGCGGTGTTGGGCGAGGTCTGGGCCACCGAGGTCGACTTGAAGGTGATGGTCGGGAACTTCTCGGCGTCGAACCAGGCGGCGCTCTTCAGTTCGCCGTCCAGCTTGGCGTTGGTGGTGGTGACGCTGGCGACCGGGATGGAGACGTCGAGCTTGGCGGCGGCGACGTTCTTGGGGTCGATGGTCAGGCTGCCGGTGGCGCCCGAGAAGTCGCCGTACCAGGTCGAGAAGCCCATGTGCGAGACGGAGAACACCACGCGGGCGTGGCTGGTCTCCAGCGCATAGGTCCCGGCCTGGACCGAGGTCGGGTCGGTGGAAGCCTGGGCCAGGGCAGGGCCCGCGACGAACAGGGAAGCGGCGGCGAAGGCGGCCGGGGCGAAGAACTTGGTCATGTTGCGTCCTCTTTGGATGTAACTGGGGTGAGGGGGCTCACCCGAACTGGAAAGCAGAAAGGGCCTTGCCCATCAGCTGATCGGCATAGGTGCGACGACCCGCATCGGCGCCCGCCGCACCGGCGGCGACCATGAGCGGCAGGAGGTGTTCCTCCCTGGGGTGGGCGGCGCGGGCGCCGGGAGCCTCAGCCCAGCGCGAGAGCTGGGCGTCCCGCACTTGGGGATCGGAAGCGGTCGCCGCCAGGGTCAGCCAGGCGTCGAAGGCCTCAGAGGCCTCGTTATCGCGCCCGCCGAACAGGGTGCGCAGATTGTGGAAGCTCATGCCCGAGCCGATGATCAGCACGCCTTCGTCCCGCAGGGGCTCCAGGGCCTTGCCGATGGCCAGGTGCTGGGCGGGGTCGAGGTCCTGCTGCAGGGACAGCTGCAGGATGGGGATGTCGGCTTCCGGGAAGGCCAGCATCAGGGGCACGAAGACCCCGTGATCGTAGCCGCGGTCGTCGTCGAGATCGCTGTCAAAGCCCGCCGCCTTCAGCAGGGTCTGAACCCGCGGCGCCAGGTCCGGCGCGCCCGGCGCCGGATAGGTCAGCCGGTAGGTATGCTCGGGGAAGCCATAATAGTCGTACAGCATGCCCGGCCGGGCCATGACGTTCAGGGTTGGCCGGGGCGTTTCCCAGTGGGCCGAGATCACCAGAAGGGCCTTGGGCCGGACGCCGACATCGTCGGTCAGTCCGCGCAGATAGGCCGCCATCTTGTCCCAGAGCTGCGGGTGCTGGGGCGGCGGGTCCATGAAGAAGCAGGGGCCGCCGCCGTGCGGAATGTAGAGGGTGGGCAGACGTTCGCTCATGCCCGGAGAGATAGGGCTCGCCAATCATCAATGAAACTGGGATTAATTAGATCATCTCCATCAAAGGAAGTGATGATTTGGAGGCGCTCAACCTCGTTCAGCTCGAGACCTTCGTGGCGGTCGCCGAGACCGGCAGCTTCTCTGCCGCCGCGCGGATGCTTGGGCGCGCCCAGTCCGCGGTGAGCTATCAGATCCAGGGCCTGGAGGCCCAGGCCGGGGTCGAGCTGTTCGACCGTTCCGCCTACCGCCCGGTGCTAAGTGAGGCGGGCCGCGCCCTACTCGCACGAGCCCGCCGGATCCTGGAGGACGTGGAAGGTTTCCGCTCCGAGGCGCGCGGCATGGCCGGCGGGCTGGAGCCGGAGCTGTCGCTGGTGATCGAGGCGATGTTCCCGATGAACCGGCTCTTGGGCGCTCTGACCGATTTCCAGGCCGCCTTTCCGACGGTGCGAACCCGCGTGCGGGTCGAGACCCTGGGCGCCGCCGCCGAGGTGCTGCTGGACGATGGCGCTGACCTGGGGCTGATCATCACCTTCGCCGACCGCCTGGAGGAGCTCGACACGGTGGAACTGACCGAGGTCGAGCTGGTCGCCGTGGCCGCGCCCGCCCATCCCCTGGCCCGCGAGGCCGCCCCGCTCACCGAGGACCAGATGCGCGAGCACCTGCAGCTGGTGCTCAGCGACCGCTCGAGCCTGACCCGCGGCCAGGACCGTGGGGTGATCGGCCTGCGCACCTGGCGGCTGGCGGACCTGGGGGCCAAGCACGCCATGCTGCTGGCGGGCCTGGGCTGGGGCAGCATGCCTCGGCACATGGTGCTGGACGACCTGGCCGAGGGCCGGCTGGTGGAGCTGAAGCCCGTGCGCTGGGGCGGCATGACCGCCATGCCTCGGCTGCCCGTCGCCCTGGCCCGGCGCAAGACCCATACGCTTGGTCCGGCCGGCCGTTGGCTGCAGGCTCGGCTGCTCGAGGACTGCCCCGGTCAAGCGGTCTCGGGCAAAGTCTCCTTGGCTTCGTCCGCATCGGGCGGCTAAGCCTTCGTCCATGGACGCTGATCTTCGCCCCGCCGCCACCGCCGACTGGATGTCCGCCCCGTTCCGTGACGCCCGCTACGCGCCGCGTCGTCTCGACGTCGAGCGCCGCGCCGACGGCGTGATGATCCTGACCAATACGACCCCGGTGACGGGGGCCTTCGCCACCGTCGCCGAGCCGATGGTCCATTGGGCCAAGGCTGCGCCGGGTCGCATCTGGCTGGCCGAGCGATCCGGCGAAGGCTGGCGGGAGTTGGTCTATGCAGAGGCGCAGGAGCAGGTGGCGGCCCTGGCTGGCGGCCTGCGGGGTCTGGGTGTGGTGGGCGAGCGGCCGCTGCTGATCCTGGCCCGCAACGGCATCGACCACGCGCTGATCAAGTACGCGGCCATGAGCCAGGGCATGCCCGTCGCGCCGGTCTCGCCGCAGTACGGCCTGCCGGGCGCCAACCTGGCCCGGCTGCAGCACGCCTGCGAAGCCCTGAACCCGGCCGCCGTCTACACTGAGGACGCCGCGCTGTTCGGCGAGGCGCTGGCCGCGCCCTTCCTGGCCGGCCTACCGGTGATCGCCTCGAAGGCCGCGCGGCCCGGTGACATCGCCTTCGCCGACCTGCTGCGGGCCGCGCCCGCCGCGGCCACGGCCCAGCCGGACGCCCACCCCAAGTACCTGCTGACCTCGGGCTCCACCGGGCGGCCCAAGGCGGTGATCTGCCGTCACCGCAACATGGCGGTGAACGCGGCCCAGGTGGCCTCCTGCTTCGATGATCCGGAGCCGCCGGTGATCGTCAACGCCGCGCCCTGGAGCCACAGCCTGGGCGCTAACGCCATCCTGCACATGTCCACCCACCGGGGTGGGACGGTCTATATCGACGCCGGCCAGCCGGTGGCGGGGCGCTTTGGCGAGACCGTGCGGAACCTCAAGGAGGTCTCGCCGACCTATCACAACATGGTCCCGGCCGGCTGGATGCTGTTCGCTGGCGAGCTGGAGCGTGACGAGGATCTGGCGCGGACCTTCTTCGCCCGGGTGCGCGCCCTGCAGTACGGCGGCGCGGCGCTCAGCCAGGAATTCTGCGACCGGATCCAGGCCGTGGCGGTGCGCATGGTGGGTGAGAAGATCAGTTTCGGCTCCGGCTATGGCGCCACCGAGACCGGGCCGACCGCGGCCAATGTCCACTGGCACAACACCAAGATGGGCCTGATGGGCCTGCCCCTACCGGGCACTTCGGTGAAGCTGGCGCCGGAGGGCGACAAGCTGGAGTTCCGGGTCAAGGGCCCGCAGGTCACCTCTGGTTATCTGGGCCTGCCCGAGCTGTCGGCGGCGAGCTTCGACGAGGACGGCTTCTACCGGCTGGGCGACGCGGCGCGGTTCATCGACCGCGAAGATCCCAGTCAGGGCCTGGCCTTTGATGGGCGGCTGTCGGAGAACTTCAAGCTGGCCAGCGGCACCTTTGTCACCGTCGGCGACCTGCGCATCCGGGCCGTGGGCGCGGTCGGCGACGCGGTCACCGATGCGGTGGTCTGTGGTGAGGGGCGCGAGAACGTTGGCCTGCTGTTCTATCCGAAGCCGGGGACCACGCCTGAGGCCGCCGCCAGCGCCGTTCGGGCCGGGATCGAGCAGCTGAACGCCACCGCCAAGGGCTCTGGCGGGCGGGTGGCTCGGGCGCTCGTCCTGGACAGCGGGCCGGACGCCAACGCCGGCGAGATCACCGACAAGGGCTATATCGCCCAGGCCCTGGCCCGCACCCTGCGCGCCGAGGCGGTGGAGCGGCTGTTCGCCGAGCCGGCCCCGGCCGGGGTGCTGGTTTTTTAAGACGGATCAAGGACGCCGCCCGCCCGTCCGTGGCAGACGGCCTGCAACAGACAAGACAGTTCCCCGGGAGAGGACCGCACATGAACGGCGCTGACGCCCTGATCGAAACCCTCGTCGCCAACGGCGTCACCGCCTGTTTCGCCAATCCCGGCACCAGCGAGATGCAGTTCGTGAGCGCCCTGGACCGCCAGCCGAAGATGCGGCCGGTCCTGTGCCTGTTCGAGGGCGTGGCCACCGGCGCCGCCGACGGCTATGGCCGCATGGCCGATGCGCCGGCCTGCACCCTGCTGCACCTGGGGCCGGGCTACGGCAATGGCCTGGCCAACCTGCACAACGCCCGGCGCGCCTATACCCCGATCATCAATGTGGTCGGCGATCACGCCACCTATCACCGCCAGTACGACGCCCCGCTGAACTCCGACATCCCGACCATCGTCTCGCCGAACTCGGTGTGGGTGAAGTCGGCGGACCGGGCGGAAGATGTCGCGGCCATCGCCGCCGAGGCGATCACCGCCAGCTATGGCCCGCCCGGCGGCCCGGTCAGCCTGATCCTGCCGGCTGACGCGGCCTGGGGCGAGACCAAGGTCGAGACCGTGGCCGCCCATCGTCCGGACCGCGCCGCCCCCGCCGGTGACGTGGTCGACGCCGTCGCCAAGGCGATCAAGGCGGCCAAGAAGGTCGTCATCCTGCTGGGCGGCCAGGGCTGTCTCGCGCCCTCGCTGGAACAGGCGTCGCGCCTGCAGGCCGCGGGCGTGCGGGTGATGGTGGACACCTTTGTCGCCCGCCAGCCGCGCGGCGCCGGCGTCTTCGCGCCGGACCGCATGCAGTACTTCGGCGAGGCGGCCCTGGCCGATCTCGCGGGCGTGGACCTGATGGTCTATGTCGGCACCACCATGCCGGTGGCCTTCTTCGCCTATCCGGACCGGCCCTCGGTGCTGGTCCCGGAAGGTTGCGAGACCCTGACTCTGGCCGATCGCAAGACCGACACCGTCGCCGCGCTGGCGGCCCTGGCCGAGGCGCTCGGCGCGCCGGCCTCTGGCCCGGTCCAGCCCCTGAGGCGCCCCGACGCCGCGCCGAGCGGCGGGCTGACGCCCCAGGCCTGCGGCGTCTCCATCGCCCGGCATCTGCCAGAGGGCGCGATCCTTTGCGACGACTCGGTCACCTCCGGCGGCGGCGTCGCCGTGCCCTGCATGACCACGGTCCCGCATGAGGTGCTGGCCCTGACCGGCGGCGCCATCGGCATCGGCCTGCCCCTGGCCATCGGCGCGGCGGTGGCCAGGCCCGACCGCAAGGTGGTGGCCCTGTCCGGCGACGGCTCGGGCATGTACACGGTCCAGGCCCTGTGGACGATGGCGCGCGAGAACCTGGACGTCACCACGGTGGTGTTCGCCAACCACTCCTATCGCATCCTGAACATCGAGATGGGCCGCACCGGCGCCGGCAACGCGGGCCCCTCGGCCAGCAAGCTGCTGGACCTGGGCGATCCGCGCATCGACTGGGTGTCCATGGCCAAGGCCATGGGCGTCTCGGCCGTGCGCTGCGAGACCGCCGAACAGTTCGAAGCCGCCTTCGCCGACGCCATGGCCCAGCCCGGCCCGAAGTTCATCGAAGCGGCGATCTAGCTAGTTGCTCCCCCAGGAGGGGAGGAGTGCAATAGAAAAGGGCCCCCCGATCCCACCGCCGGCCCATCCTC
>CAZXVO010000148.1:6262-10773 GCA_964643835.1 uncultured Phenylobacterium sp.
TGAGGAAGGCGCCGTCATAGACGCGCTGATGCGCGCCGTCGACGCCGACGAAGAGGTTGGGCATCGGGGAATCGTACCGCCGAAGGGACGCCGGGAACGAGCCGGTCTCGCGCCGGCCGGCGAAAAAGGAACGGGCCCGCGGATCGCTCCGCGGGCCCTTCGTCTTTCGACGCTTGCGTCGGCTTAGACGTTGCCGGGCAGCTTGCAGTCCTTGGTGAAGGCGCAGCCCACGACGCCGATCGCGTTGAGCGGTTCGGTCGTGTACTCGAGGACATAGCCCTTCAGGCCGTCAGCGCAGGCGACTTCCACATAGGTGGTGCCCTTGGCGGTCTTGCCGACCACGCGGTTGGCCGAGACGACGCAGCTGTCCTTGCCCAGCTTCTTCAGGTCCGCCGTGAAGGCGCCCATCGAGTCGGCCGGCTTGGTGAAGCTGCAGCGATAGCCGGCCAGGATGGCGCGGCCGCAGTCATAGACCACCGACTTTTCGCTCGGACCGGCGAAGACGCCGACGGCGCCGTCAGCGCGGTTGGAGCAGGCCATTTCCACGACGTCCTTGCCCGCCGGAGACGGGAACGGGGCGTACTTGGAGACCTGGCAATCGAAGCCGGCGTTCTTGGACAGCTTGGTGTACAGGCCGGCCTGGGCGGTTTCGGCTTCACGGGCGTCGGTCAGGGTGCAGCCGCCGAGCAGCGACTGAGCCTTTTCGCAAGGATAGGTCTGGGAGACCTGGGCCTTGTCGACCTTGAAGATGTAGCCCTTGCCGTCGGTGCAGGAGGCTTCGTAGTAGCCCGAGCCGCTGGAGGACATGCCGACGAAGCGGCGATCCTTGACGGTGCAGCCGACATTGGCCGAGGCGACATAGGCGTCGATGACGGCCAGGCGCGAGGCCTTGTCCTTCAGCGTGCACTTGATGTTGCTCTCGGACGAATCGTACAGCAGGCAGTCCGTCGCGGTGGCCGAGCCGGTCAACACGGCCGGGGCGCTGGTTTGCAGCACGTAGCCGACGCCGCCCTGACAGGCGACTTCCAGGTAGGTGTTGGTGGCGCTCTGCCCGATGCCGCGAGCGGCTTCAGGCGTGCAGGTTACGCCGGCCTTGGCCAGCAGCGGGGCGAGGTCAGCCTTAGGATCGGCGTTACCCGGCAGCATGCAGGGCAGGGCAGACGGCTTGCCGTCCGGCTGGGGTGTGTTGGCCTCGATGCAGGTGAACGCGCCGGGCTTGGCGTTCGACGGGGCCTGCAGGATGAAGCCGACGCCCTGGTCGCAGTCGATTTCGTAGAAGCTGATCGAGGTCTTCGCCTTTTTGTCCTCGGACTTGCCGACAAAGCGGGCGTCCGTGACCTGGCAGCTGATGCCGACCGCCTGGGCGATCGCCGGGGCCTCAGCCATGCCCTGCTTCCGGGCCGCTTCAGTGACATCGGGGCCCTTCTTGGGGGCCGAGTTCACGATGGCCGGGGTCAGCGCCGCGATGACCAGCGCGGCCGCCAACCCGATTCCAATGGGCCTCATGGTGGAAAACTCTCCTGGATGGTTCCTTCGCGCGGACATAAGCGCCCGCATGCCCTATGGGTCAAGTTCGCCGTGAACGAGGGCTGAACTGAGGCGCAAAACACGGACTGCGGGTTGGCTTCCGCAGGGCTAGGTGGCGAACATTGTTCGGTTTCCGGGCGCAAGACCCGGCGGGAGGGAGAAGATCATGCGCGACGGGTTCGAAGAGGCCGCCCAGGAGCCGGGACGCACGCGGCTGCGCTACCCCTTCGAGCAGGGTCCAGGGTCGGGCGAAGCGCTGGAGGTCGCCCCGGGTGTGAAGTGGCTGCGGATGCCCTTGGGCGGGTCGCTGGCCTACATCAATGTCTGGGCCATCGACGACGGCGACGGGATCGCCATTGTCGATACAGGTATGGGCGGCTCGGCCACCCAGCAGGCCTGGCGCAAGGCCTTCGCCGGCCCCCTGGCCGGCAAGACTGTGACCCGCGTCTTTGTCACCCACATGCACCCCGACCATATCGGCATGGCCGGTTGGCTGACCCGCAAGTTCCAGTGCCGGCTGTGGATCACCCGCCTGGAGTTCCTGATGTGCCGCAGCCTGTCGGCCGACACCGGGCGCGAGGCGCCGCAGGACGCGCTCGATTTCTACAAGGCGGCCGGCTGGGACGACGAGGCGCTGGAGAACTACCGCGCCCGGTTCGGCGGTTTCGGTAAGGGGCTGCACGCCCTGCCGGACAGCTTCCATCGGCTGGAGGATGGCGACCGGATCCGGATCGGCGACCATGACTGGGAGATCGTGGTGGGCTCGGGCCATTCGCCGGAGCACGGCTGCCTCTATTGCCCGGATCTGAAGGTCATGATCTCCGGCGACCAGGTGCTGCCGAAGATATCCTCCAACGTCTCGGTCTTCCCGACCGAGCCCGCGGGCGATCCGCTGACCGACTGGCTGACCTCGCTGGCCCACATCAAGACGCGCGTGCCGGACGACGTGCTGGTGCTGCCCGCGCACAACGACCCCTTCTATGGCCTGCACGCCCGTATCGACCACTTGATCGGCGGGCATGAGCGGGGTCTTGCCCGCCTGCAGAAGCTGATCGCCGAGCCCAAGCGGGCGGTGGATGTGTTCGGCGTCCTGTTCCGGCGCAAGATCGACCAGTACGTGCTGGGCATGGCCACGGGCGAGAGCCTGGCGCACCTGAACTGTCTGCTGAGCCGCGGGCTGGCGATGCGGACCACGGATGAGAACGGCGTCGACTGGTATCAGGCGAGGGCTTAAGCTTACGGCGTAAGTTCCAAGGGAGGACGCCGTGACCGACTACATCAAGACCGAGATTTCCAACGGCGTGCTTACGCTGACCATGGATCGGCCGGAGAAGAAGAACGCCATCACCCGGGCCATGTACCAGGCGATGGCCGACGGCATCCTGGCGGCCGACGCCAATCCCGAGGTGCGCTGCGTCCTGATCCAGGGTGAGGGCGACATGTTCACCGCCGGCAACGACCTGGCCGACTTCGCCGCGGTCAATGCGGGCGACGCCGCCGCGGCGGACGCCCGTCGCGAGGGCAACCCGCTGCTGGCGGCCCTGGCCATCGCCAAGACCCCGCTGGTGGCGGCGGTGAATGGCCGCGCCGTGGGCGTCGGCACCACCATGCTGCTGCATTGTGACCTGGTCTATGTGGCCGAGGACGCGCTGCTGACGACGCCCTTCGTCAACCTGGCCCTGGTGCCGGAGGCCGCCTCGTCCATCACCCTGCCCAGCCGCATCGGCCACGCGCGCGCCTTTGCGATGTTCGTGCTGGGCGAGGCCGTCGACGCCCAGAAGGCGGTGGCCTGGGGCATCGCCAACGAGGTGGTGCCGAAGGATCAGCTGCGCACCCGCGCTCGCGCCGCCGCCGAGGCGGTCGCCAAGCGCCCCCCGGCCGCCGTGGCCATCACCAAGGCCCTGATGCGGGATCCTGAAGGGATCGCCGCCCGCATGGCCGAGGAAGGCGTCCACTTCGGCGCCCAGCTGAAATCCGCCGAGGCCCGCGAGGCCTTCGCCGCCTTCAACGAGAAGCGCGCGCCTGACTTTTCCAAGGTGAAGTGAAGATGGTCCTGATCAGCTCGCCCTACGGGGCTTTCACCGACGCAAAGGATGTGGTCGCCGATATCGACCTGGGCGGCCGCACCGCCATCGTCACCGGCGGCGCCACCGGCATCGGGATCGAGACCGCCCGGGCGCTCGCCCTGGCCGGCGCCGACGTCATGCTGGCCGTGCGCAACCTGGAGGCCGGCGAGGCCGCCGCCGCCGACATCAACGCCTCGATCGGCGACGACCGGGTGATCGTCGGCAAGCTGGACCTATCGGACCTGGCCTCGGTGGCGGCCTTCGTCACCGCCTGGGGCGACCAGCCGCTGAACATCCTGGTCAACAACGCCGGGGTCATGGCCTGCCCGCTGGCCTACACCACCGACGGGCTGGAGATGCAGGTCGGCACCAACCACTTCGGCCACTTCCTGCTGGGCGTCGGCCTGGCCCGGGCGCTGATGAACGGCGAGGAGGAGGGGCGCACGGCGCGCGTCGTCTCCCTGTCCTCCATCGGCCACCGCCGGTCCGGCGTGAACTTCGAGGATATCCACTATCGCGAGCGCGCCTACGACAAGTGGGAGTCCTACGGCCAGGCCAAGACCGCCAACTCGCTGTTCGCGGTCGGCTTCCACCGTCGGTTCGCCGACCTGGGTGTTACGGCCAATGCGGTGATGCCGGGCGGAATCATGACACCGCTGCAGCGCCACCTGCCGCAGGAGGAGATGGTCGCCATGGGCTGGATGGACGCCGACGGCAATGTCCGCGCCGGCTTCAAGACTCCCAGCCAGGGCGCCTCGACCAGCGTCTGGGCGGCGGTCGGTCCCGAGCTGGAAGGCGTCGGCGGGCTCTATCTGGAGAACTGCGGCCAGGCCCTGCCCTGGAGCAAGGAGTCGCCCTTCACCGGCGTCATGCCGCATGCCCTGAACCCCGACAGCGCGGAGAGGCTGTGGGCCCTGT
>CAZXVO010000149.1:0-10720 GCA_964643835.1 uncultured Phenylobacterium sp.
GGCGCACGCACAAAGAGCTAGGGGGCGGGCGGCACCCCCGCCGGTCGGCCGCATGAACGGCGGATTACAGGGCCGGGCTCTAGTTCAGCTGCATTCTGACCCGCTCGCGCTGGGCGCGGGCGGCCAGGGCTGCGCCGCCATCCAGGCGCGAGGCGCGGGCGAGGGCCTCCAGGGCGCCAGCCAGGGCCCCCTGGCCCTCGCGGGCGGCGGCGACGTCCAGCCAGGGGCGGTGGTCTTCCGGATCGATCAGGGCCCGGCGCAGGGCGGCGCGCTCGGCGCGGGGCCAGTCGCGGGCGGCGGCGGCGCGGGCGTAGACATTGTTCTGCAGGCGGATGAGCACGGCCCGCTCGGGCGCCGGCGCCATCAGCACGTCCAGGCGCTCGGCGACATTGGGGGTCAGGCCGGCGTGCAGGGCGCGGCGGGTGAGTTCTGACGGCAGCACCACCCGGCCCTCGCTAAAGGGGTCCAGCGCCATCGGGCCCTCCGGGGTCTCGATGCGCAGCAGGAAGTGGCCGGGGAAGTCGACGCCCTGGACGGTCAGGCCGCACTTGGCCGCCACGTGCAGGTAGTAGACGCCCAGCGCCACCGGCAGGCCCTTGCGCCGGGTCGCCACCGCCAGGACGTCGGCGTTGTCGAGATTGTCGTAGTCCAGAAGGTCGCCAGACAGGCGCAGATCGCCGGCCAGGGTCTCGGCCAGGGCCTCCTCCGGGCTCTCGCGGACCAGGCGGTCGGTGAGGCGCTCGACCCCGGTGCGGGCCAGCTGGCGGGCGAGCTCGGGATCGCGCTCCGGATCGTCATGGATGGCGCAGGCGATGGCAGCCTCCAGCAGGGGGAAGTTGTCGTCGCCGGCCTGGCCGGCCGCGGTCAGGATGGCCTCTGCCTCCTCGCGGGTCATGGCTCAGCCTCCCTTCCAGGCGTCGGGGACGTGGCGGGGCGCGCGCCCCGGCGCCAGGGCCAGGAGGTCGAGGCGCACTGTGGCGGCCTTCAGGTCCGGGCGGCGGGCGGCCAGGCTGATCGCGGCCCGGCGCAGGCGCTCGCGTTGATCGAGGCTGACGGTCTCCAGGGCGGCGGCGAGGTCGGCGCGGCGCTTGACCTCGACCACGGCCAGCACGCCGCGCTTCCAAGCCAGGAGATCGATCTCGGCCTGGGGCGTCTTCAGCCGAAAGCCGAGGATGCGATAACCCTTCAGCATCAGCCAGGCGGCGGCGAGCAGCTCGGCGCGGCGGCCGGAGCGGCGGGCTTCAGCGCCGCGGATGGCGCGGGCCTCCGTGCGGGTCTGGGTGGGCGCGCGGCTCACCCCTTGGCCCCCTTCAGCTCCATGGCCCGGCGGTAGAGGTCGCGGCGGGGCAGGCCCAGGGCCTTGGCCACCTCGGCGGCGGCGTCGGCGGGCTTCAGGCGGCTGAGCGCGTCGGTGAGCGCCCGGTCAGCGTCCTCCGCCGTCGCGGCCTCCTCGCGGCCGGGGCCGACCAGGATGACGAACTCGCCACGGGTCTCCTCCAGGCGCGGGTCTTCAGCCAAGGCGTCCAGGGGGCCGCGCAGGACGGTCTCGTAGAGCTTGGTCAGTTCGCGGCAGACGCAGGCCTCGCGCGGGCCGAACACGGCGGCCATGTCGATGAGACTGTCGGCCACACGGCTGCCGCCCTCGAAGAACACCAGGGTGGCGCGATAGCCGGCCAGCTCCTCAAAGGCCGCGCGGCGGGCGGCGGACTTGGGCGGCGGGAAGCCGGCGAACAGGAAGCGGTCGGTGGGCAGGCCGGCGACGGTCAGGCCCGCCAGCAGGGCTGAGGCGCCGGGGATCGGAAACACCGGCAGGTGCTCTGCGATGGCCTCCCTGGCCAGGCGATAGCCGGGGTCGGAGACCAGGGGCGTGCCGGCGTCCGAGACCAGGGCCACCCGGCCGCCTTCGCGCAGGCGGGCCAGGGCCTTGGGTCCCGCGCGCTCGGCGGAATGCTCGTCATAGCGCTCTAAGGGCTTGTTCAGGCCATAGGCGCTGAGCAGCTTGCCGGCCACGCGGGTGTCCTCCGCCAGCACCAGGTCGGCGGCGGCCAGCACGTCCAGGGCGCGCAGGGTGATGTCGCGCAGGTTCCCGATCGGCGTCGCCACCAGGTAGAGGCCCGGGGCGAGCGGAGCATCGGACAAGGCCGGCGGCGGGGGATGACGCGACATGCCCCAAGGCTTCGCCGGTTCGCCCGCCGAACGCAAGCGTGGCCGCCTTTGGGGAACTGTTCCTCCCCCAGAGGGGGAGCAACTTCGGGTCAGGCCGTCGCCAGGCGTCCGGTCAGGTGGTCGAGGATCAGGCGGCCTTGGGGGGTGGCGCGCAGGCGGACCGGGTCTGGCGCGATCAGGCCGAGGTCGGTGAGGTGGGCGACTTCCGGGTGGGCTGGGGTGAGGTTAAGGGCGGCGAGCTCGGCGAAGGGGACGCCGTCTTCGATGCGCAGGCCGCTCAGCAGGCGCTCCTCGGCGGCTTCGAGGGGGCTCAAGGGCTCGTCGGTGATGAAGCTCGTGCCGGTCTCGGCGACGCGGGCGATGTAGTCGGCGGGGCGCGCGGCGGCCTCGGTGGCGTGGCGCACGCCGTCCAGGGCGAGGCGGCCATGGGCGCCGGGGCCCGCGCCCACATAGTCGAGCCCCCGCCAGTAGACGAGGTTGTGGCGGGAACGGGCGGCCTCGCCGCGGGCATGGTTGGAGACCTCGTAGGCGTGGAAGCCGTGGGTCTCCAGGACCTCTTGGGTCACATCGAACAGCGTCGCGGCCAGGTCCTCGGGCGGCGGGACCAGGGTTCCGCGCCGCACCGCGCGGTCAAAGGCGGTGCCGGCCTCGATGGTCAGCTGGTAGGGCGAGATGTGCTCGGCGCCCAGCGCAATGGCCTCGGCAAGTTCGGCGGTCCAGGCCTCAGCCGTCTGGCCGGGGCGGGCGTAGATCAGGTCGATGGACAGGCGCGGGAAGGCCGCCGCCGCCGTGGCCGCCGCGCGGCGGGCTTCGTCGGCGCCGTGGTCGCGGCCGAGGCGCCCCAGGCTGTCGTCATCCAGGGCCTGGACGCCCAGGGACAGGCGGTTGACCCCGGCCTGGGCGAAGCCGGCGTAGCGGGCCGCCTCGGCGTCCGTGGGGTTGGCCTCGAGGGTGACTTCCAGGTCGGGCGCCGGCGTCCAGAGGCTGCGGGCCGCCGCGATGATCTCGCCGGCCCAGTCGGGGTCCATCAGCGAGGGGGTGCCGCCGCCCAAGAAGATCGAGGTCAGCTCGCGGGGACCGGTCAGGGCCCGCTGGGCGGTGAGGTCGGCGAGGATGGCGTCCTTCAGGGCCAGCTGTTCGGCCCGCTTGCCGCGGTCGCGGAAGACGTTGAAGTCGCAATAGGGACAGATGCGGGCGCAGTACGGCCAGTGCAGATACAGACCGAGCGCCGGCCCGCTCAAAGCAGGGCGGCCTTGAGCTTGGCGAAGGCGCGGGCGCGGTGGCTCATGGCGTCCTTGGCCGCCGGGTCCAGCTCGCCGAAGGTCTCAGTGAAGCCGTCGGGCTGGAAGATCGGGTCATAGCCGAAGCCCCGGTCGCCGCGGGGCGGCCAGGCCAGGGTCCCGTCGATGCGGCCCTCGACCACCAGGCCCGGCCCGCCCGGCCAGGCCACAGCCAGCGCACAGGTGAACCAGCAGGACCGGTCGGCCGAGCCTGAGGCCTCGACCTTGTCCATCACTGCGCGCATGGCCAGGGCGAAGTCCTTGTCCGGCCCGGCCCAGCGGGCGGAATAGACGCCGGGGTCGCCGCCGATGGCCGCCACTGACAGGCCGGAATCGTCGGCCAGGGCCACCAGGCCGCTGGCCTCGGCGGCGGCGCGGGCCTTCAGCAGCGCATTACCGACAAAGCTGGTCTCGGTCTCGTCCGGCTCGGCCAGGCCCAGCTGGCCGGCGGTGACCAGCTCGAAGCGGTTCTCCAGGATCTGGGTCAGCTCACGGGCCTTGCCGGGATTGTGGGTGGCGACCACCAGCCGGGCGCCGGGTTCGAGGACGAGGGGCATGCGGAACTCCTTGGAGGCCGGACCATAGGGATTCCGCGCTCACGCTGCATTGCAAAAGTTTAATATCGAAAATCGATATTCGATTTGATCGAAAGACGATGTGGACCTATTGGATATCCCCATGAACGGCGCTTAGCCGTTGGCACACATGCTGCACTGCAGCGCAAAAATCGACCGGAGTTGTCCCATGTTCTCGTCCACCATGACCGTCCTCGAACGGATCGCCGCCAGCGTTCTCGTTCTTCTCGCCGCCATGCCGATCCTGGCCGTGGCGGCCGGCCGCCTGGCCGCCTAAACTGCCTCCGATCCGCGGACCTGGAGGAAGCTCGATGCCTTTGATGCGCGCCCTAGGGCCGGGCTCGGTGTCGAGCTTCCTCAAGACCATCCTGGACGTGGTGTTCTACGCCCTGTGGGTGGGCCTGGGGGTCTCGGGCCTGCTGCTGTTCGCGGCCCTGCTGCTGTCCTTCAACCCCGACCTGATCGGCGACATCGCCCTGTCGGCCGGGGAATCCGAGCTGCTGGCCAAGCCGCCGGTGCTGCTGGGCGCGATCCTGGCGGTGGGGCTCTACCTGGCCGGCGTGCTGGTGATCGTCGCCCGGCTGCGGCAGATCTTCGCCACCCTGACGGCCGGCGACCCCTTCCATCCCGACAATGTGCGGCGCTTGCGGGTGATCGGCCTGACCCTGGCGGCCCTGGAACTCGGCCGCTATGGGTTCCAGATCCTCAGCGCCTGGCTGCTGCCGGGGCGAAACCAGGTGGAATCGGGTCTGAGCCTGACCGCCTGGTTCTCGGTGCTGGTGGTGTTCGTGCTGGCGGAAGTGTTCCGCGAGGGCGCCCGGCTGCGGCGCGAGGCGGAGCTGACCATCTGATGCCGATCCGCGTGCTTCTCGACCGGGTGCTGCTGGAGCGGCGCATGTCGCTGACCGAGCTAGCCGACCGGGTCGGTGTGACCATCGCCAACCTGTCGATCCTGAAGACCGGCAAGGCCCGGGCGGTGCGGTTCTCGACGCTTGCGGCCCTGTGCCGTGAGCTGGACTGCCAGCCGGGGGATATCCTGCTCTATGAGCCCGGCCCCGGGGATGACGAGCCGCTGATCGAGGACGAGTAGGCTTTGAGCCTTACCCCAGGTCGTCACGCCAAGACTTGGTCTTGGGGTTCCTGCGTCCTCATGCATCGAGGGGCCCGGTTCCAGCCGCAGCGCTTGGTCCAGCCTCAGCTTGGGACCACAAAGGGCACAAAGGAAGGCAAGGGACACAAAGGTGCGCTGCGCGCGCGATCTCATCCTGTCGCTCCCCTACCAGGATCTGGAGCCCTTAGTGTCTTCGTGCCCTTTGCGCCCTTCGTGTTGAAATAGGGCCTCGCCGCCGGCGAGGCGGCGGGACCTGGACCACAGCCTTGCAGCTGAACGAGGGACCCCAAGACCAAGTCTTGGGGTGACGACCTGGGGCGCGGCCGTTGCGGGTGGGGCGCCGCACTGCGGCGAAATCGCCTGCGGCACGGGGGCGCAGGGGAAGAATCGTGCGGCTGGCTTATTGAAACCCTGAAATTTCCACCTTATATGCGCCGCAACATCAATGCTGCATCGCAATATGGAGGTGGAGATGGCTCGCTTTGTTGAACGTCTGGTCGCCCGACTGATGGGCCCGCTGGCTGACGAACTGGCGCGTATGCCGCCGGAGGCTTTCCGCCACCTGCTGGCCGGCCGCTAGGCCGATCAAGAGTTTAGTACCCCTCGACCGCCCCCCAATAGTGTCGAGGGTTTAGCGTACGGAGAAGGCGGGTCCGAAAGGGCCCGCCTTTTCTTATGCCTACTTCGCGGCGGACTGCTGCAGGGTCACCAGTTCGCCGATGCCCTTGCGGGCCAGGCCGAACAGGGCCTCGAACTCGCCCTGGGTGAAGCCGCGCTTCTCGCCGGTGGCCTGGATCTCGACGATGTCGCCCTTGCCAGTCAGCACGAAGTTGGCGTCGGCCTCGGCGTTGGAATCCTCTTCATATTCAAGGTCCAGCACCGGAACGCCCTTGTAGACGCCGCAGGAGATGGCGGCGACCTGGTCGAGGATCGGGTCGGTGGTGATGACGCCTTCGTCCAGCAGGTAGCGGGTGGCCTGGCGCAGGGCGACCCAGGCGCCGGTGATGGCGGCGGTGCGGGTGCCGCCGTCGGCCTGGACCACGTCGCAGTCGATGGAGATCTGGCGTTCACCCAGCGCCGCCGGATCGATGATGGCCCGAAGCGAGCGGCCGATCAGGCGCTGGATCTCCTGGGTGCGGCCCGACTGCTTGCCCTCGGAGGCCTCGCGGCGGCCGCGGGTGTGCGTGGCGCGGGGCAGCATGCCGTACTCGGCCGTCACCCAGCCCACGCCGCGACCGCGCATGAAGCCGGGCACTCGCTCCTCGACGCTGGCGGTGATCAGCACCTTGGTATGGCCAAAGCTGGCCAGGCATGACCCTTCGGCATACCGGTTCACCCCGGTCTCCAGGGTGACGGCGCGAAGCATGTCGGGGGTGCGGTCGGAGGGGCGCATTCGGCTCTCATGTTTTGGGGCGGCGCTTGCGCCGGCGGGGTGCGCGCTTATCCTAGATGAAGAGGTTTCCGTCCATGGGTCCCACGTCTTGACCAGTCCGCTGCTGCCCCGGGGTCCGTCCCTCACCGAGCTGGACGAGCGCGCCCGCGACATCTTCCGCCGGGTGGTGGAGAGCTATCTGGAAACCGGGGAGCCAGTGGGCTCGCGCACCCTGTCCAAGGGCGGGGTGCAGCTGTCGCCGGCCTCGATCCGCAACACCATGCAGGACCTGACTCAGCTGGGCCTGTTGGGCGCGCCGCATGTCAGCGCCGGCCGCCTGCCGACCCATGCGGGGTTGCGGCTGTTCGTCGACGGCCTGATGCAGGTGGGCGACGTGGCCGAGGAGGAGCGCCGGGCGATCGAATCCCGGCTGACCGGCCGGGCGCGATCCTTTGACGAGGCCCTGGCCGAGGCCAGCGCCCTGTTGTCCGGCCTGGCCGGCGGGGCGGGGATCGTGGTCACCCCTGCCCGCGACGCCGGGGTCAAGCATGTGGAGTTCGTCTTCCTGTCGCCGGAACAGGCCCTGGCCGTGATGGTGTTCGAGGACGGGGCGGTGGAGAACCGGCTGATGCCGCTGACCGCCGGCGTCACCCCCAGCGCCCTGCAGGAGGCGTCGAACTTCCTCAACGCCCGCCTGCGCGGCCGCACCCTGGCCGAGGCCGGCGTTGAGGTGAAGGCCGAGCTGGACCAGGCGCGCCGACAGCTGAACGAGACCGCCGCCCGGCTGGTGGAGGACGGCCTGGCCGCCTGGAGCGGGGGCGACAACATCACCCGCGCCCTGATCGTGCGCGGCCACGCCAACCTGCTGCACGATCGCGAGACCCTGGACGATCTCGAGCGGGTGCGGATGCTGTTCGATGATCTGGAGCAAAAGGAACAGCTGATCGGGCTGCTAGACGGGGTGCGTGAAGCCCAAGGGGTGCGCATCTATATCGGGGCCGAAACGCGACTGTTCTCGCTTTCGGGTTCCGCTGTGATCGCCGCGCCCTATATGACGGGCCGGCAGAAGGTGTTGGGCGCGATCGCGGTGATCGGGCCTGCGCGCCTGAACTATGCCCGGGTCATTCCGCTGGTGGACTATACCGCCCGCGTCCTGTCCCAGGTGACGAACGCTTAAGAGGTAGAAGACATGTCCGACGATCAAACGCCGGCCGAAGAGCTCGACGCGGTGGCCGACGCCGCCCTGGATCACATGGAGGCGCTGAACGCCGAGATCGCGTCGCTCAAGGAACAGGTGCTGCGCTACGCGGCCGACATGGAGAACACCAAGCGCCGGGCCGAGCGCGAGGCTAATGACGCCCGCGCCTACGCCATCCAGAAGTTCGCCCGCGACCTGCTGGGGGTCGGCGACACCCTGGGCCGGGCGCTGATGGCCCCGCCGCAGTCCGACGACAGCGCGGTGAAGAACTTCGTCCTGGGCGTCGAGATGACCGAGAAGGCGCTGCTGACCGCCTTCGAATCCAACGGCCTGAAGCGGCTGGAGCCGAAGGCGGGCGAGAAGTTCGATCCCCACCAGCACCAGGCGGTGATGGAGCAGCCCTCCGCCGAGGTGGCCGGCGGCGCGGTGATCCAGACCCTGCAGCCCGGCTATGAACTGCTGGGCAGGCTGGTGCGCCCGGCCATGGTGGTGGTGGCCGCCAAGGGCTCCGGCGGTGGCGACGCCGGCGGCGACAGCGGCGCGGGCAATCCCTACGCCAAGGCCCCGGCCGAGAGCGGGGACGACGCCGGGGCGTCGGTGGATCGCAAGGCGTAGGAGCGCTTCTCCCTCTCCCCCAAGGGGTAGGGCAATCGCTCCGTGTCATCCCGGATGGAGCCGCGAAGCGGCGGAAGTCCGGGATCCAGACGCTCGGGGCTTGCCGGATAGATCGGTGTCTATGGGTCCCGGTCTTCGGCTGCGCCGAAACCGGGATGACACGCTGGTTTGCTGAAGAATACCCGTTTTTAATCAGTATGGTAGCATCGGAGGTCGGGCATAGAGCCCGCCAACAGCGCCGCATTTCCCCAAAAATTGCATATGCAATAATTGCATGTACAATTCGCCCATGTTCAAGCCCAGGAAGCCCCCTCCGCCCCGGGATCGGCGCACCGAGCTGCGCGACGCCGCGGAGGTGGTGACCAGCGATTGCCTGGCTGGATTCGCGCGGACGGCGAGCCGGCGGATCAACGGCTTCCTGGAGACCCGGCTGGCCTCCACCGGCCTGGCGCCGGCCCAGATCAGCCTGATGGCCCACCTGGCCTGCGCCCAGGACGAGAGCCTGGGCGCCCTGGCCCGGCGGGCTGGTCTCGACCCCTCCAGCCTGACCCGCAGCCTGCAGGCCCTGGCCCGGCAGGGGCTGGTGGAGATCGCCTCGCCGGACGGGCGGCGCAAGCTGGCCTGGCTGACCGAGACCGGGGTGCGCCGACTGGCCTGGGCCCTGCCGGTCTGGCAGGCCGCCCATGCCGAGCTGTGCGCCCTGATCCCCGCCGCCCTGCCCCGGCAGTTGGCCGAGGCCGCCGCCGTTCTGGAAAAGGACGGCTGAATCCACACCTGTGCGGTTTGCGGCTCTTTCCCGCGCTGCGATAATGTTTAAAGTCTCAAGTCCCCTCCAATCGGGGGCGCCGTCGGCGACGAGGCCGAGGCGCTGGGAGATGTGGACAGGAACATGAAGCTTACGATCGAACGGGCGGCCCTTCTGAAGGCGCTGGGGCATGTGCAGAGCGCCGTGGAGCGCCGCAACACGATCCCCATCCTGTCGAACGTGCTGCTGTCGGCGGACCGCGACCGCCTGACCTTCTCGGCCACCGATCTCGACATGGAGATCATCGACGAGACCTTGGCCCAGGTGGACCAGCCCGGCCAGATCACTGCGCCGGCGCACACCCTCTATGAGATCGTCCGCAAGCTGCCGGAAGGCGCCGACGTCTCCCTGTCCTTCACCGGCGAAGACCCGCGCCTGACCGTGGCCGCCGGGCGCTCGCGCTTCAACCTGCCGGTGCTGCCGGCCGGCGACTTCCCGGTCATGTCCTCCGAGGGCCTGTCGGGCCGCATCGGCGTGGACGTGGGCGACCTGATCCGCCTGATCGACAAGACCCGCTTCGCCATCTCCACCGAGGAGACGCGCTACTATCTGAACGGCCTCTACCTGCACACGGTGGTCGAGGGCGGGACCCAGAAGCTGCGCGCCGTGGCCACCGATGGCCACCGCCTGGCCCTGGCCGAGATGACCGCGCCGGAAGGTTCGGTGGGCGCGCCTGGCGTGATCGTGCCGCGCAAGACCGTCAGCGAAGCCCGGCGCCTGCTTGAGGACGCCGGCGAGACCGTCGACCTGCAGGTCAGCGCTCAGAAGGTGCGGTTCGAATTCGGCGGCGCCGCCCTGACCTCCAAGGTCATCGACGGCAACTTCCCCGACTATGTCCGGGTGATCCCGCGCGACAACGACCGGGTGATGATGGTCGACAGCAAGCTGTTCGCGAAGGCCGTGGACCGCGTGGCCACCATCTCGGCCGAGAAGAGCCGCTCGGTGCGCATGGCCATCGAACCCGGCCGCATCATCCTGACCGTCCGCAACATGGAAGCCGGCCAGGCGGTGGAAGAGCTCGAGGTCGACTACGGCGGCGAGGGCTTCGAGCTGAGCTTCAACGCCCGCTACCTGCTGGACGTCATGGACCAGATCGGCGGCGAACTGGCCGAGTTCCGCTTCGGCGGCCCCAACGACCCGGCCCTGGTGCTGGACCCGACGGATCCGGACGTGCGCTACGTCCTGATGCCGCTGCGGGTGTAAGCTCCTCCCCCTCTGGGGCAGGGCTATCGCATATGGAATCGGAGGACGAACCTAGGTGGTTCCCGCCCGCCTCCGTCACCCCAAGACTTGGTCTTGGGGTCCCTGCGTCCACACGCATTGAGGGGGCCAGCTCCAGCCGCAGCGCCCGGTTCAGCCGCAGCTTGGGACCACAAAGGGCACAAAGGAAGGCAAGGGACACAAAGGCGCGCTGCGCGCGCAATCTAGTCCTGACGCTCCCCTGCCAGGATCTGGAGCCCTTAGTGTCTTCGTGCCCTTTGTGCCCTTCGTGTTGAAAGAGGGCCTCGCCCCCGGCGAGGCGGTGGGACTTGGACCACAGCCGTGCAGCTGAACGAGGGACCCCAAGACCAAGTCTTGGGGTGACGACCTGGGGCGCG
>CAZXVO010000150.1:0-1813 GCA_964643835.1 uncultured Phenylobacterium sp.
GACACCGGCCTCCCAGGCGTCACAGAACGCCTGCCTCCAGTTCGTTGAGGTAGTTGAACTCAGGCGCCTTCACCCCAGCTCTAGCGCGGATTTCAACGAGCTCCGGCGACTCGAAAAAGCGGCGCGCGGACGCAAGGTCCGTCCACTTCGAAAAATGCACGATGCGGTTGCCGTCCGAGCTGTCGCTCAGCACCTGATAGCTGATCTCGCCCGCCGTTCGACGGATCTCTGCAGCGTCATCAAACACCTGCTTCCAGGCGGGGTAGTCGGCGACCTCGTGAATGATCAGGACGTGGGGCATTGGTCTGCTCCATTGGAAGTGGCGATGGAGCCAGGGAGCCCTTCGCGAGGGCCCCCTGGCATGTGACTAGCGGGTCGTGGCTAGCCAGTTCGAAAGGATGCTGGTCACCTCGTGAGGGGCGTCCTGCTGTAGGAAGTGTCCGGCGTTCGGCAGCACCTCCAGGCGAATGGGCCCGTCCACATAGCGCCACAGCCCATCGTGGCCGCAGGTCAGAGCATAGGGGTCTTGCCGTCCGTGGATCACCAGCGTCGGCACGGTGATCTTGGGCGGTTCGGCCGTACGCTCGGCGTAAGGCGGGGCAGGGAAGTGGTTCCGATAGTAGTGAAACATCCCAGCCATGCTGGACTTGGCCATGGCGGCCACCTGACGTTCTTTAAGTTCAGGGTCCTGGACCCAGAAGCTCAGCCGGTCGGCAGGCACCTTTTGCTCTGCGCCGGGCGTCTGGAAGATCAAGGTGTAGGCGCTGGCGTCGCGCTGGGCTTGGGTATTGGCCAACTCCCGGTCGATGGCCCAAGGGTGCGGCATGCTGAGGACACCCAGGCGCTCGACAAGGTCAGGCCTGGTCATCGCCACCTGCCAGGCGAGGAAGCCGCCCCAGTCATGGCCAATGATCGTGGCCCGCTTCTCGCCCATTTCGGCCAGGACCGCCTCGACGTCGCCGACGAGCGCTTCGACCGAGTAGGCGGATTGAGCCTCAGGCTTGTCGCTGTCGCCGTAGCCGCGCAGCTCCATCGCCGCGACCCGATACTGTCCAGCAAGGGCGGACATTTGCCGCCACCAGCTCATCCAGAAATCCGGATAGCCGTGGATGAAGAGGATGGGGGGGCCGCCGCCATCTTCTGCGAAGTGGATGCGCACGCCGTTGTTACTGGCGTAGCGATGGCGGACCTGGCGTTCAAAGGCCGCAATGGTCGTCATGGATACCTCAATGAGCTGGCTGTCATGCCAGCGCCCACCCGCCGGCCACGATAGATGATGTGTGTCATCTATGCTGGCGCGTCAAGGGTCGGACCGTTTCAGACCCGTCTATCGATGTCTGCGTAGGTCTCCCGGCGTCCTTCGACCTTCCCGGCCCATCAGGCGCCGCAGGGTCGATGGTTCAGCGTAGCCAACCTCCCGGGCCACCTCGTCCACGGTGAGCCTGGTGGTCTCTAGGAGACGCTCTGCAGTCTCGATGCGGATCCGCTGAACGAACTTAACTGGAGACATCCCCGCCACGGCGTTGACCCTGCGCGCGAAGGTCCGTGACGACATGCCAACGGCGTCGGCCACCTGTTCGACACTGAAGTCGTTGGTGAGGTTCTCCTGGATCCAGATCTGGGCTTTCGCCAGCCGGGCGTCCTGAACCGCAAGATGGCCTACGGCCATGTAGGGGCTCTGTGACTTCCGTTGGTCGAGCAGCAGGTATCGGGCGCAAGCCTGGGATAGGCTGGGGCTGGCAAACTTCGCGACGATGGCGAGGACGAGATCGATCTGGGCGAGGGCGGCCCCCGCGGTCACGATCGGCCAGTC
>CAZXVO010000150.1:1823-8499 GCA_964643835.1 uncultured Phenylobacterium sp.
GTTCAAGACCACCTTCGGAAATAGCCGCGCGAAGAGGGGGGCGAGCCACCAGGTCGTGGTGGCCTCCCGACCATCAAGGATCCCGGCCTTGGCGAGGATGAAGGTGCTCGCGCAAGACGCCGCTATCGTCGCGCCTTCTTGGCGGGCCTGTTCGACGAAGCGAACCGCAGATGTCGCATTGCGGCTGGAAAGCCAGGCCTCCAGACCCTCCTCGTCCGAAATCCCCAGCCCCGGCATGAGCAGGAGGTCGTCAGACTTGATGTCGGTCCGGCGGGCTACGACAGGGCTCACGATCCGCACGTCAAAGGGCGCTGTCCGTCCGCCCGAGAGCGCGAGCCGGTTCGCCGTAGCGAAAATGTCCTGCGTGATGGCGAGGCTGGACGCCAGGCCCGGCGAGAAGGCTACGACGTAGATCCGCTTCATTGGCGAGATATCCGCGAATTGCGGCAAATTCGCCGCTGAAAAGTGCGCGGATCCTAGGGGAGTATTCGCCGAATGCAACGCTGCAATCCGAGGCGGCGTCAAATCTACGGAGCAAGCCATGCCCACCCAAGACGTCACCAAGGACGACGCCCTCACCGACTTCCCGGTGCGTGAAATCACGCTCGATGGTGAGACCAAGCGCGTCTATGTGAGCGGGAAAGGGCCCGCGGTCATCGTCATGACCGAGATGCCGGGTATCAGCCCCCACGTGGCGCGTTTCGCCCGCTGGGTCCGTGAGGCGGGCTTTACGGTCTACATGCCGTCCCTCTTCGGACGGGACGGCGCGATCCCGGACGCTGAGGAGGGGGCCGCTGTCTTCCGGCGCGCTTGTGTCAGCGCCGAGTTCCGAGCCTTCGGCGCCGGGGTTACGGCGCCTGTCACGCTTTGGCTGCGGGCGCTGGCGCGTCTCGCGCACGAAGAGTGCGGTGGTCCGGGGGTTGGCGCGATCGGGATGTGCTTCACCGGCAATTTCGCCCTCAGCATGACCCTCGAGAAATCCGTGCTCGCGCCGGTTCTGTCGCAACCCTCTCTGCCGCTCGACGTGCCTGAGGGTCTGGATATCTCCGAAGAGGATCTTAAGGCGGTCAAGACGCGCCTGGACAAAGACAACCTCACGGTCCTCGGCTACCGGTTCGCCGGTGACCAGGTCTGTCGCGCAGAGCGGTTCATGGCGCTCTCCCAAGCCCTTGGCGACAAGTTCGTTGGGCGGACCCTGCCCGATAGCGCCGCCGCGCCCAATCCGCCCCCGTTCTTTGCGAAGCACGTGCCGTACCCTCACAGCGTGGTGACGGCGCATCTGATCGATGAGGCTGGGCAGCCGACGATGAAGGCGCGGGATGAAATCCTCGCCTTCTTCGGTGAGCGCTTGGGGCTAGGCTGAGGCTCGGGAAACTCGTCTAGGCGGTGCTTGAAGATGACGCAGACGCTGGAGCTCTTCGGCCGGACCGGATCGCACTACACGCGGCTCGTCAGGATGTTCGCGCATGACGCCGGGCTGACTTACGCGTTCCGAGACATTCCAGACATGACCGTCCTTGAACCCAGCGCCTATGGCGGCCACCC
Source organism: uncultured Phenylobacterium sp. (assembly GCA_964643835.1). Lineage (GTDB taxonomy): Bacteria > Pseudomonadota > Alphaproteobacteria > Caulobacterales > Caulobacteraceae > Phenylobacterium. The sequence goes on from CAZXVO010000150.1 coordinate 3,369, forward strand.
GGGGCTCAAGCTGCCGGTGTTGGTGGTGGACGGGCAGCCGCTGTTCGGGGCGGAGAACATCTGTCGCTGGCTGTCTGAAAACGCCCGAACGCCAAAGCTCGTCGTCTGGACCGAGGATGTCCCTAGCCCGGAGCTTTCGAACGGTCAGGAGCTGGTTTGGTCCTCAATGTCAGCTCAGGTCCAGATCATGATGGCGACGCGGGTGTTCGGTGTGGAGCGTGAACACCCCTATGTCGCGAAGTCGCGGGAGGGCCTTCTGGGGTGTCTTGGCTGGCTCGACCATCAGCTGGAGGCGCTCCTGGCCTACTTGCCGACCCGCGATGCAAGCCTCTTCGAGCATTCGCTGTTTTGTCTGATCGGCCATCTCCAGTTTCGATCGAGCGTCGAACTTGGCGGCTTCTCCCGGCTGTTGGCGTTTCATGATCTGCACAGCCGGCTCGACAGCGCAAAGACCACGCCCTTCGTCCCCTAGCTGCGGGGAGCTCGGAGGCTCCGCACTGCTGAATTCTGCTCAACCGCGCACGACGATTCTGCGCTCGACCGCACGCGCACCTGCGCTGAAACCAACTCCATCCTGGAGGATCGGATGCTTCAAAGACCCCTTGCCTTAACCTTGCTCGCCGGGCTTGCCCTGAGCTGGCTTGGCGGCCCCGCTGCAAAGGCCGCTGACGTCACCGAACACAGGCCGGTCCATCGTGGGACCCTAGATCTCGGGCGGGATCGCGACGCCCAGCTGATGGCGGGGCGCATTGGCGAGGCCGCTCTTGAGGTGTGCGGCGCCGGCCGAGGCTCGCTTCTGATCGTCCGGGCCGCGGTGCTCAAATCCGAATGCTGGAACCAGGCCGTCGAGGACGCCGTCGCCCAGCTCGGAGCTCCCAAGGTCACAGCGGCCCTGGCCGCGGCACAAGGACGGTAGAGGCTGATCATGCTTGGACTTAAGCTCGACTCTGAGATCCCGCCGCTCATGCCCTGGGGCAGCCCTGAGAGCATGGGAGGGACAACCCTGGACGGCGAGGTTTGCCTCGAGGGGCTCACCCTTATGGGCACAGGCCGCTCGCGTCAGTCCGCAGGCTGGTACTCCGCAAGCCAGGGCCGTTTCCGCCTTGTCTATCCCTTCCATGAGCACGCCACGCTGATGGAGGGCAGCCTTACCCTGACCAACGAGGCGACCGGCGAGAGCCTTCGCTTCGTCCCAGGCGATAGTTGGATCATTCCCAAGGGCGCGCCGATCGTCTGGGAGGTGCACAGCTCCCGCGCTGTGAAACACTACATGGTGTCCTTCGACGATCTCTAGGACAGGCTTTAGGCGACCGCAGGCAAACCCCATTGCTGCGGTCGTCTGGAGAGTGATTGCGCAGGCGATCACTCGGCGAGAGCCAGCTTCAGCCCCCCACCGAGGTGGAGGCTGGCTCTCGTCCTCGAGAGCGTGATTTGCCCAGGTCCGCATCTGGCCCGGAGAATGTCTGAAACGGCCCTGGCCTCCGCCCGGGCTTAGGCCTGGACTGGGAAGCCCACGCATTGGCCGGCGAGCGGGGCTCGCCCTAGGTCCGGACCCGTCCAGGAGCGAAATTCATGTCGAAAGCCAACAGCAAGCATCTTGCCCGTGAATTCTTTCGCCGCGTGTGGGCGCCGCCTCACGATTTGGGCGCCATCGACGAACTGATGACCGAGGACTACCGCATCACCACTGCAGGTGCGGTGATCGAGGGCCGTGAGGCATTCAAGACCTGGGTGGCTGGCATGCAGCAGGTCGTCGGGCACGCCACGAATGAACACCTTGAGGTCTTCACCAATGAAAGCGGTGATCGGGTGGTCTCGCGCTGGATCACGCGGGGCTTCAATAATGGCATCTACGGTCTACCCGCAGACGGTCGTCCCATCGCCTTCACGGGGATCGCGATCTGGCGTGTCGAAGGCGCGCGTCTCGCAGAATGCTGGGTCGAGCGCAGCGCCCTGGAACTCTACAACGAGCTTCTCGCCGGTTCGTAGTCCACCGGTCCCAGGCTAGCCGGGCCTTCCCAACAAACATCGGAGACCGACCTTGAGCATTGGCGTTGTCGCCGCGGACGTTGAGCCGCGCCTAAAGCCGTCCAACTACCCTTCGCCCTTTGCTGAGCGCATGGCCGGCCGGGTGAAGCGGGTGCTTGGTGATCCCGCCGGTCTGACAGGGTTCGGCGTCAACCTGACCACCTTGGCGCCCGGAGCTGCATCCTCGTTGCTACATCGGCACGCCGTCCAAGATGAGTTCGTCTACGTGCTCAGCGGCCAGGCGATCCTTGTGACCGATAGCGGCGAGGAGACCCTCTCGCCCGGCATGTGCGCGGCCTTCAAAGCCGGCAGTGTCGCCCATCAGCTGGTCAACCGTAGCGATGAGCCCGTGACCTATCTTGAGGTTGGTGATCGGCGCCCCAATGACTCTGCGGACTACCCTGCAGACGACCTGGTCGCCACGTTTCAGGCGGGAGCCTGGGTGTTCACCCACAAGGACGGCAGCCCCTACTAGGCGACGAGCTTGGGGGGCAGCGAAGTTTCGCCGTCGCCTCAGTCTACCCCCGAGGCCTCGCGATCTAGCGGGGCCTGGCGACTTGGCTGGCTTCCAGCCGAACTGGGATCTCTCAATATGGCCGAGCCATTCTACTATCCGATCTTCACAGTCGATGATGAAAACGAACTCGACCTGATGCTGTCTTCAGCAGGGCTCGGAACCCTAATCACGATGGGCGGCGATGGATTCGTCGTCACTCACATCCCGTTCGTTTTTGATCGGTCGCAGCGACAGTTGCGAGGCCATCTTTCTCTTCGCAATCCGCATGGCACGACGACCGGGGGAGACGCGCTCGTGCTCTTCGGGGGCCCGAACGCCTATGTGTCGCCGTCCTTCTACCCCTCCAAGGCCGTGCATGGGCGCGTGGCGCCGACCTGGAACTACGAGTTCCTCCATGTCAGGGGCGTGGTTCGCTGGATCGCCGATCGCGAATGGCTGCTTCGGAATCTTGAGGAGCTGACAGACCAACATGAGGCAGGGCGTGAGGATCCGTGGCGTGTCGACGACGCGCCCGCCGACTTCACCGAGAAGCTGCTGTCGCGAATTGTGGGTGTTGAGATCCAGGTCGACACCATCGAGGGACGGCAAAAGTTTTCCCAGAACGAAAGCCTGGAGAACCGCAAGGGCGTCGTCCGTGGCCTCAGCGTGAGCCAAGACCCAGCTGACCAGCGGCTAGCCCATGCGATGGCGCGACATCAGGCCAACGACCCCAGCGCGTAGGCAATGCGGCGGGCCATCTAGCCCGACCCCTGGCACGCCTTTGCCCACCGCATCAGCTGTCGTCGCAAGACCAGCCTGATCAGGCCCAGGTGCTGGGCCATCCCGCCGGCCGAGACCAGCGTGGCGGCGCGTCGCGCAGGTCTGGTGATCGAGCGTGGAGATGCTCAAGCTCGGCAAGGCGGCCGGGGGTGAGAACCCTTTTTGGTCAAGGGTTTGAGCGCGGGCGACAGCCGGCGCAGGGGCGCCACGGGGTTTGGCGAAATCGCCGCGTTTTATGTCCAATCCAACGGTTATGAGCCGGTTAGATTTTGGGCAACATCCCCAACCAATCGCAGGGTTGGGGTGATCAAGGGACATGGTCCTCAGGGACAATAGGGCAGACCCGGTGGGCGCGACGGCCCAGCCGCCCCGCGGTGTTTGTCCGCGTGCGGCCCAACTAGGCCGATAGGGCGCGCCGAACCACCGCCCAACCTCTCCACCCCAACCACGCTTCTGTTGCGCCGCGCGGCCTAGTGGCTCGCGGCCATCCCCGGTTTTCGACTCCTGGATAGCCCCGAGATGTTCATTCAACTCTTCTGCGCACTCGCGACGGCTTGTGGCCTGCGTACCGCCCAAGGCGCGTCTGTCGAGGCCTCTCAAGGCTTGTTGGCGAAGGCTTGGATTGAGCTTCTTGCACAGCTTTCAGGGTGGGCGGCCGCCCGCCATTCTCGACGCGCGGTTCCCTCCTCAGCAGAAGCCCTCTGGCAGATAGATTGGAGGCTTCAAGGAGCAGCATGCCGCCGTCACGCGCTGTCGGTCAGGGCGGCGTTCTGCAATGGCAAGCTGTGGAAGTCCGCCGCTGCCTCGATCTGCGCCTTGCTCGTGGTGCTCGTCGGCAATCCTGCAGCGGCAGCGTCGCTGTGCACCTTGGTGAACAGCAACACCATGGATAGCTCTTCGGACTTTAGCAGCTTCAATGGTGTGATCCCGATCGGAAAGACGGTCATTAGTGACGTCAGTGGAACTGTAACATACAACGAGGGTGATACCGTTGGCTTTACCTATCGCGTAAATAGTGGTCGCGGGATTATAACGATGTTTGTGGGTGATTATAACGGCAACTATACACAAATACTCGATCCTGCCGATCATTTGGCTGGGCCTACTGTCTATACGCTATCTCATACGTTTACCGCGGCCGAAGTTGCGTATCTGGCCCCTGGGGCCGCCGCCAGAGGCTATGTTCAGCTTTCTCCAGGCTACTATTCCGGCGCCTTTCCTACCGGCGCTCAGTTTGAAGTCCTCAGCACGAGCTGCATCCCCGCTGCCGCGGCGCCTAGCGTGACCAGTCTGGCCCCGACCTCGGGGCCGACATCGGGTGGCTCTACGGTCGTCCTGACCGGGACCGATTTCACTGGCGCGACGGCTGTGAAGTTTGGCGCCACGAACGCCACGAGCTTCACCGTCAACAGCGCCACTCAGATCACGGCGACGGCTCCGGCAGGGGCTGCGGGCTCTGTCAACGTGACGGTGACCACCGCGGGTGGGACTAGCGCCACTGGGGCTGGGAACGCCTACGCCTATGTGGCCGCCCCCACTGTAACGGCGGCCAGCCCCGCCTCCGGCCCCGCCGCTGGCGGGACCAGCGTCGTGCTGACGGGGACAAACCTGACCGGAGCAACTGCCGTAAAGTTTGGCGCCACAAACGCCACCGGCTTCACCGTCAATAGCGCCACCCAGATCACGGCGACCGCTCCGGCCGGATCGGGCTCGGTCAACATCACGGTCACAACCCCGGGGGGGACGAGCGCCACGGGCGCTGGAAACGCCTATAGCTACACAGCCGCGCCGACGGTCACCGCTGCCAGCCCCAGTTCCGGGCCGACC
>CAZXVO010000150.1:8509-10651 GCA_964643835.1 uncultured Phenylobacterium sp.
CACGACCCAGATCACCGCCACGGCTCCGGCTGGGGCTGCGGGTCTCGTCGACATTGTGGTGACAACGCCCGGTGGGGCAGGGACGCTGAGCAACGGTTTCACCTACGTCGCGGCCCCGACCTACACGAGTGCGTCGCCGACCTCCGGCCCCGACGCGGGTGGGACCACCGTGGTCATCACCGGATCCAACTTTACTGGTGTGAGCTCTGTGAAGTTCGGGGGCGTCAACGCCACCGGCTTCACAGTGGATAGCGCGACGCAGATCACGGCCACGACCCCGGCCGGGGCTGCGGGCGCGGTCGCAATCGCTGTGACCGCTGCTGGCGGGACGGTCTCGCAGCCTGCCGCCTTCACCTACATCGCTGGGCCCTCGGTCTCGGGCCTGGCCCCATCCTCTGGCCCCACGTCCGGCGGGACAAGCGTGGTGCTGACCGGCACGAGCCTGACGGGCGCGACGGCGGTGAAGTTTGGCGGCGTCGACGCGACGGGCTTCACGGTCAACAGTGCGACCCAGATCACGGCGACGGCTCCGGCCGGGGCCGCGGGCGCTGTCGCAATCGACGTGACCACAGGCGGCGGCTCCGGATCCCTCGCGGGCGGATACACCTACGTTGCCGCGCCCTCGATCAGCAACGCGTCACCCAGTTCCGGCCCCACGGGCGGAGGAACAAGCGTCGTCATCACCGGCACGAACTTCACTGGGGTTAGCTCCGTGAAGTTCGGCGGCGTGGATGCGACAGGCTTCACCGTCAATAGTGCTACTCAGATCACGGCCACGACCCCGGCTGGGGCTGCGGGCGCCGTCGCCGTCGCCGTGGTCGCCGCCGGCGGTACGGCGCCCCAGGCTGCTGGGTTCACCTACATCGCCGCGCCCACAGTGACCTCGCTTGCGCCGACCTCTGGCCCTGCGGCTGGCGGGACCAGTGTTGTGCTCACGGGCACGAACCTGACGGGCGCGACCGCGGTGAAGTTTGGGGCTGCGAACGCCACGGGCTTCGTGGTGGATAGCGCGACCCAGATCACGGCTACTTCGCCCGCCGGTTCCGGCGCTATCAACGTCACCGTGACCACGGTTGGCGGCACAAGCGCCACCGGCGCGGGCAACGCTTTCAGCTACATTTCGGCGCCGACCCTGTCCGCGGCGAACCCTAACCTTGGGCCGACCAGTGGTGGGACGAGTGTCGTACTGACGGGCACGAATTTGACCGGAGCCACCGCGGTGACGTTTGGCGGCGTCAACGCCAGCGGCTTCACCGTCAATAGCGCGACCCAGATCACGGCGACGACGCCGGCTGGCGCTGCGGGCGCGGTTGATATCGTGGCGACGACCCCGGGTGGTGCTGGCACGCTGAGCAACGGCTTCACCTATGTCGCGGCCCCGACCTTCACGAGCGCATCGCCAACTTCTGGCCCTGACGCTGGAGGGACCACCGTCGTCATCACGGGCTCCAACTTTACTGGCGTGAGCTCGGTGAAGTTCGGCGGGGTCAATGCAGCAAGCTTCACGGTCGATAGCGCGACCCAGATCACCGCGACCACGCCTTCCGGCTCCGGCGCTGTGGCCATTGCTTTGACCGCCGCTGGCGGGACGGTCTCCCAACCGGGCGCGTTCACCTATATCGCGGGGCCCTCGGTCTCGGGCCTGGCCCCATCCTCTGGCCCTACGACTGGTGGGACCAGCGTGACCTTGACGGGGGCCAATCTCGCCGGTGCGACCGCCGTGAAGTTTGGCGCGACGAACGCCACCAGCTTCACGGTGGATAGCGCCACCCAAATCACGGCCACGGCTCCTGCCGGGGCTGCAGGTTCGGTCAATGTCACCGTGACCACGGCTGGTGGCACGAGCGCCACCGGCGCGGGCAACGCCTTCACCTACATTTCGGCGCCGACCCTGTCCGCTGCGAACCCTAACCTTGGGCCGACCAGTGGTGGGACCAGTGTCGTTCTGACGGGCACGAATCTGACCGGCGCCACTGCGGTGACGTTTGGCGGCGTCAACGCCAGCGGCTTCACGGTCAATAGCGCGACCCAGATCACCGCCACGGCTCCGGCCGGCGCTGCGGGTCACGTCGACATTGTGGTGACAACGCCAGGTGGGGCAGGGACGCTGAGCAACGCTTTCACCTACGTCGCTGCCCCGAC
>CAZXVO010000151.1:0-6661 GCA_964643835.1 uncultured Phenylobacterium sp.
CCCTAACACGCGGGGGTTGTTGATCCGCGCCGGGGGGGCCTTGGCCGTATAGCCGGCGGCGGCCAGGACCGTCTTGATCTCGCCCTCGACCTTGGTCTTCACCGCCTTGGCGTCGGCCTTGGCGAGGCCGGCGGCGGACTGCGCCTCGACGACCACCGAGCCCACCTTGACCTGGGCCTTGGAGCCTGGCGCGCCAGCCTGGTTGTCATAGGACACGCCGGCGTTGGCCAGCACGCTCTTGGCGATGTCGCAGGACGAAACGAAGCTCGCCTTGCCGACGGGATCGAACTGCAGCGAGCAGTCGGCGGGGTCGGCGACCACCACGATGGGGGTGCGGGCCTGGGCCTCGGCGAGGGCCGGATTGGCGGCCTTGGTCAGCATGTGGAAGCCGGGGAAATAGGCGACGAGCATCAGGCTCATGCCGAATAGCATGACCGGCTTGCGCCCGATCTTGTCGGAGAGCGCGCCGAACACGACGTAGAAGATCGCGCTGACCGCGGTGGCGGCCATCATGATCCAGTTGATGGTCTCAGGCGCCACCTTCAGGAACTTGTCCAGGAAGGTCTGGACGTAGAAGAAGGCCGTGTACCAGACCGCGCCTTGGGCCGACATGATGGCGAACAGCGCGATCAGCACCAGCTTCAGGTTCTTCCACTGGCCGAAGGCTTCGCTGAAGGGGGCGTGGCTCATCTCGCCCTCCTCCTTCATCTTGGCGAAGGCCGGGCTCTCGGTGAGCTTCAGGCGCATGAACACCGAGATGGCGAGCAGGCCGGCGGAGAACAGGAACGGGATGCGCCAGCCCCAGGCGTCGAAGGCCTCGGGGCCGAAATAGCGGCCGACCACCAGGCGGGTCGCCAGGATCACCAGCAGGGCCCCGAACAGGCCGAAGGCGGCCGAGGTCTGCACCCAGCTGGTGGCCCGGCCGCGGGCGTTGGCGGGGGCGTGCTCAGCCACATAGATGGCGGCGCCGCCATACTCCCCGCCGAGCGCGAAGCCCTGCAGGATGCGCATCAGGACGAGCAGGGCCGGCGCGATCAGGCCGGCCTGCTCATAGCTGGGCAGCAGGCCGATGGCGAAGGTGGCGCCGCCCATCAGGGCGACGGTGACCAGGAAGGCGCCCTTGCGGCCGGCCTTGTCGCCGATCCGCCCGAACACCAGGGCGCCCAGGGGGCGGAAGGCGAAGCCCGCGCCGAACAGGGCGAGCGCCGCGATATAGCCGGCGGTGTCGGTGAGGCCCGAGAAGAAGGTCTTGGAGATGACCTGGGTCAGGCTGCCGAAGACGAAGAAGTCGTACCACTCGAAGGTCGTGCCCGCGGACGAGGCGGCGACGACGGTGCGCAGCGACGTGCCCTTCTGCTCTTCTTCGGCTTTCGCCATCTTGGTTTCCCCCTGGTTTTCCAAGACGGTCTAGCATCGGCGGCCGCCACGGTGGAAGGCCCCTGGGGGTCAGGCGGCGCTGTTCGCGGCCCTCGGGGTCTCGGGGTCGGCCCCCTCCGACAGACGGGCGATCTCGGAGAGCAGGGCGGCGGGGGATATGGGCTTGCCCACCACCGCGTCCATGCCGGCGGCCAGATAGGCCTGGTGCTGATGCGACAGCACATTGGCGGTCAGGGCGATGATCGGGGTCGCAGCGACTGCGGTCGGCAGGGCGCGGATCCGGCGGGTGGCCTCCAGCCCGTCCATGCCGGGCATCTGGACGTCCATCAGGATCAGGTCGAAGCCGCCTTGGGCCGCGGCCTCGACGCCCTGGGCGCCATCGCAGGCGACCTCCACGTCGGCCCCAAGGTTCTCCAGGAGCTTGGTGGCGATCATCCGGTTGGTCGGATTGTCCTCGACCACCAGGATCCGCAGGCCTTGCAGGATCTCGCCCTCGATGGCCGACGCCTGGGCCGGGGCGGCCGCCGGCGGGGCTGAGACGTCCAGCCAGAAGGTCGAGCCTTCGCCTTCCACGGAGCTGAAGCCGACCTCGCCGCCCATCATCTCGGCCAGCCGCCGGGTGATGGCCAGGCCCAGACCCGAGCCGCCGAAGCGGCGGGTGGTGGAGGCGTCGCCCTGGTCGAAACGCTGGAAGATTCGGTCCTGGGCCTCGGCCGGGATACCGACCCCGGTGTCCTCGACCTCGATGCGCAGGCGGCCCTCGCCCGGAAGGGCGCGCACCAGCACGTGGCCGCACGGGGTGAACTTCACGGCGTTGCCGACCAGGTTGAACAGGGCTTGGCGCAGGCGCACGGGATCGGCGGTGACGTAGCCCACGTCCTCGAAGCCCTCGAGCCGCAGGTCCAGCCCCTTGGCCTCGGCCTGGGGCCGCAGCAGTTCGACCACACCCTCAGCCAAGGCGGCGGGGGCGATGGCCTCTGGCGACAGCTCCAGCCGGCCGGCCTCGATCTTCGAGAAGTCGATGACGTCGTTCAGCAATTCGGCCAGCATCTGGCCGCAGGACAGGGCCTCCTCCAGCATCCGCCGGCCCTGGTCGGTCAGGGCTTCGGACTTCAGAAGGTGCAGCACGCCCATGACGCCGTTCATCGGCGTGCGGATCTCGTGGCTCATATTGGCCAGGAAGGCGGCCTTGGCTTCGGCGGCGGCCTGAGCGGCCTGCTCGGCCTCAATCAAGGCCAGCTCCTGGCGCTTCAGGTCGTCGATGTCCTGGATCAGGCCGACGCCCTTCACCCAGCCGCCATTGCGGTCGACCTTGAGCTGGTGGAACACCCGCACCCAGCGGAACTCGCCGCCCGGCGTGCGCACACGCGCCTCAAAGGCGTCGCTGGGCTGGCGCGTGCCGGTGCGCAGGTCGCGGAAGGCCTGGCGAACGCCGGGGTCGTCTTCGGGATGGAAGTGCGGGAAACGCAGGGACCGGGCGTCCTCGTAGGTCTTGGGCGAGCCGATCAGCCGCTTGAACTCCGGCGAGGACCAGAAGGTCTTGTTGACGTGGTCGATCTCATAGACCCCGGCGTCGGCGGCCCCCAGGGCCAGCTTCAGGCGCCGCGCATTGGCCTGGGCCTCCCGCTTGGCCTGGGCCACGGCGGAGATGTCGTCCACATAGGCCAGCATGCCCTGGACCTGGCCGTTGGCGTCCCGCCAGGGCCGCGCTTCCCAGCGCACCCAGTGGGCGTTGCCCTGACTGTCGGTGAACCGGTCCTCCTGGTTGGCCATCACCTTGCCGGCCAGGGCCTGCTTCTGGGCGCGGACCAGGCGGGCGGGAATGGTCGGGAACACCTCGGGCAGGGTGCGGCCCAGATAGGGACGATCCTCCAGGCTGAAGGCCGCCCGCCAGGCGGCGCTGGCCACCACGTAGCGAAGCTCGAGATCGAACATGGCCACGGCCACCGGCGCGCTCTCCACCACGTCGCGGATCTGGCGCTCGGCCTGCACCGCGGCCTCGTGGGCGCGGGTCAGCTCGGTGATGTCCTGCGAAATGCCGCGCAGGGTGAACGACCCGCTGGGCCGCAGTTCGCACAGGTAGGTGACGCGCCAGTTCGACCAGCGGCCGTTCTTGTTGCGCATGCGGTGGTCGAAGGAGCCGGGACGGCCCTCGCGGGCGCCCTCGGCGAACCGGCGCCGCACATCCTCGACCTCGTCGGGGTGTAGGATGGCCAGGAACTGCTCGACGGTCCGGATCTCGTCATTGCCGTGACCCGTGACGGCGCGGATATCGTCGGACCAGTTGATCAGCTTGGTGTCGGGATCATAGCTCCAGGAGCCGATGCCGGCCGCCTCGGACAGGATCAGCTGGGTCTGGCGGGCGGCCTCCAGCTCGGCGCGGGCGGCGCGTTCCTCGGTGGCGTCGTGGACGACGCCGATCATGTGCCCGTCCTCGGTCCGCTGGGCGCGGCCCTCGAACCAGCGCCAGGAGCCGTCCTTCATCAGCACACGCGAGATGTGGTGGCTCGTCCCGTCGCGGCTCAGGCGCGCGATGTGGTCGTCCACGCCGGTGATGTCGTCGGGGTGCAGGAACCGGCGCGCGTGGCGGCCGACCACCTCATGCTCCGCCCAGCCGGTGGTGCGCAGCCAGGCCGGATTGACCAGCTTGAAGCGATTGTCCGGCCCAAGCACGAACAGCAGCTCGCGGCTGTGTTCGAACAGCCACTGCGCGGTCGTTGAGGCGTCGGTCGGCGTTTCCGGCGCGGCTTGCATCTGTGCCCCCAAAGCTCGGGGCGGACCCTAGACGCGCAAGCGTAAACGCAAGGTTTGAGGGTGCGGCGCCTTAGCGCGGGAGTTGCGCGCCGCCCCCTCTCCACATTGTCTTAGAACGCGTTCTCGCCGGTGATGGCCCGGCCCAGGATCAGGGCGTGGACGTCGTGGGCGCCTTCATAGGTGTTGACGGTCTCCAGGTTCGCGGCGTGACGCATCACGTGATAGTCGCCGGAGATGCCGTTGCCGCCGTGGATGTCGCGGGCCTCGCGGGCGATGGCCAGGGCCTTGCCGCAGTTGTTGCGCTTCATCAGGCTGATGGCCTCGGGCACCCAGGCGCCCTGGTCGATCAGCCGGCCGAGCGCCAGAGCGCCCTCGAAGCCCAGCGCGATCTCGGTCTGCATGTCGGCCAGCTTCTTCTGGATCAGCTGGCGCGCGGCCAGCGGCTTGCCGAACACCTTGCGGGTCTGGGTGTATTCGCGGCTGGCGTGCAGGCAGAAGTCGGCGGCGCCCATGGCGCCCCAGGCGATGCCGTAACGGGCCTTGTTCAGGCACGAGAACGGACCGCGCAGGCCCGATACGTTGGGCAGCATCTGGTCTTCCGGCACGAAGACGTCCTGCAGCGAGATCTCACCGGTGATCGAGGCGCGCAGCGAGAGCTTGTTGAGGATCTTCGGGGTCTCGAAGCCTTCCGAGCCGCGGTCCACCAGGAAGCCGCGGATCACGCCGTCGAGCTTGGCCCAGACCAGGGCGACGTCGGAGATCGGCGCGTTGGTGATCCACATCTTCGCGCCGTTCAGCACATAGCCGCCGGGCGCCTTGCGCGCGACGGTGCGCATCGAGGCCGGGTCGGAGCCGCCGTCGGACTCGGTCAGGCCGAAGCAGCCGATGATCTCGCCCGTGGCCATGCCGGGCAGGTACTTGCGCTTCTGGGCCTCGGAGCCGAAGGCGTAGATCGGGTACATGACCAGCGAGGACTGCACGCTCATCGCCGAGCGGTAGCCGGAGTCGATGGCCTCGATCTCACGGGCGATCAGGCCATAGGCCACGTGGTTCACACCGGCGCAGCCGTACTCTTCGGGAAGCGTCGGGCCGAGGAAACCCAGGGCGCCCATCTCGGTCATGATCTCGCGGTCGAACCGTTCCTCGGCGAAGGCCGAGACTACGCGGGGCAGCAGCTTTTCGCGGGCATAGGCGCGGGCGGAATCCCAGACCATGCGCTCGTCCTCGGACAGGCGCGCGGCGAGGTCCAGCGGGTCTTCCCAGTCGAAGGTCTTGGCGTCGGCGGCGGTGTCGAGGGCCATGGCGGGTCTCCTTGGATAACGCCGGCCTTATGGGCCGAAATCGTCCGTCCGTGTAGGCGCCAATTGCCCCTGGGGCGCCCTGGCCGGGCGGTGAAACCTGGAGCTGGCCCAGACTGACGGACCGCGGGGCAGGGTCCTGCGACCAAAAGCGCCCTCGCCCGTCGCGCGAATCATGTGATTCGGTAAGGGATGGATCGCAACCTTGCAGCGATCTGATCGTTCCAATGTCAGCGTACCCGACCGTTGAAGACTGGGACCTGGAAGACCGCCATGTTCTCTCGCGCGAGTTCCCCCGCCTACGACCTGATCAAGCCCTTCATCTGGGCGGCCGCCCTGGCCTTCCTGGTCGGGTTCTGCGGTGTGCTGATCGCCGGCGGCGGCGCGCCGATGTCGGCGCGGGCGCATGAGGCCGGCGCCCTGCCGGCCATGGCCCCTGCGCAAGACGCGGACAACCCGGCCCGCGCGGCCTGACCTTAGGCCGCCCCTCGGGCGATGAACCAGCCATTGCGAAACCCGTCGGCCACCTTGCCGTAGGCGAAGGTTCCGCCGCCGTGGGCCTCGATCCGGCCCCCCGCCGCCTCCAGGATCGCCTGGCCGGCGCAGATGTCCCACTCCATGGTCGGCCCGTGCCGCGGATAGAGGTCGGCCGACCCCTCGGCCAGCCGGCACAGCTTGATGGAGGAATCCATCGGCTGCGGATGGTCGAACCCGTATTCCTCGGCGTAGCGGGCGATGGTCTCGGGCTTCATGGTGTGGCTCATCAGGGCCACGGCGGCGCCCTTGGGCCACACCCGGGCGCGGACCTCGACCTCTGGCCCGCCGTTCACCCGCTTAAAGGCGCGGCCGCCGCGGGTGAACCAGGTCTCGCCGGTCACCGGCGCCATGATCGCCCCGCCCACGGCGCGGCCCTTGGACACCAGGCCGATATTGACCGTGTAGTTGGGATCGCCCCGCACGAAGGCCTTGGTGCCGTCGATGGGGTCGACCAGGAAAAAGGTCTCGCCCACCGCCTCAGGCGCGCCGTACTCGCTGGCGTGCTCCTCGGAGACCACGTGGATGTCCGGAAAGGCGCGGGCCAGTTCGGCCAGGATCAGGTGCTCGGGTGCATATGCATCGCTGACCTCGATCGCCTGGGCGATGTCGCCCACCCGCACCAACCGCGACGCCGCCAGGGCCTGCGTGGCGATTGCGGCACGCGGTAGCCGGGCAAGCTGCAACTCGACTTCGAC
>CAZXVO010000151.1:6671-10468 GCA_964643835.1 uncultured Phenylobacterium sp.
CAAACCGCCCGAGATCAGCGCATCCGCGGCCTCGTCGGCCTCGGTCACCGGGCTCTCGTCCGACTTGGTGTGGACCGTCAGACCGGATTTCCAAAGCGGCAGGACCAGCCGCCCCGCGGCCTCGCAGATGTCGGCCAGCAACGGCCCGGCGTCTGGATAGCTCATGCCCGGCCGTCTCGGGGATCATCGCCGGCGAACACCAGCCGCACCACCTTGAAATCGATCACCTGCTTGCCGGCCTCCTCGAAATTGACCGTGATCCTGGCGCCGGCCACGGACTGCACCTGGCCCAGGCCCCAGTCCGGTTGGCCGGGATGGCGCACCAGGACGCCGGGCTCCAGGCCAGGATCGAGGAAAGGGTCGGGGGCGGACATGGCCGGGGTCTAACCCCGCCGCCCGGTTTGCCAAAGCGCCAAATCAGGCCAAGGTCCCGTGCCCATGAGCGACGAAACCTCCCCCGCCGAAACCGTTGCGCCGCGGACCGCGGAGGTCGCGGCCTACCTCGCCGCGCGCATGTGTCACGACTTCATCAGCCCCGCGAGCGCCATCGTGTCCGGCCTGGACCTGCTGGATGATCCCAGCGCCCAGGACATGCGCGAGGAGGCCATGGGCCTGATCGCGTCGTCGGCCCGCAAGCTGGCCGATCACCTGGCCTTCACCCGCGTCGCCTTCGGGGCCTCGGCCACCGCCGACACCTTCGACACCCGCGAGCTGGCCAAGCTGGCCGACGGCCTGTTCAGGCATATGCGCGCCCAGCTCGACTGGCAGGTGACGCCGGAGGGGGTGAACAAGCCCACGGCCCGCACCTTGCTGAACCTGGCCCAGCTGGCCGGCGCGGCCCTGCCCACCGGCGGGACCGCCCGCATCCAGGCGGTCGAGGAGAACGGCGTGGTGGTCGTCGCCGTGGAGGCCACCGGCCCCCGCGCCCGCCTGCGTCCGGAGGTCCTGGCCGGCCTGAAGGGCGAGGCCATGGGCGAGGGCCTGCATGGGCACTGGGTCCAGGCCTACTATGTGAACCTGTTCGTCAACGACGCCGGCGGCCGGATCTTCGCCGAGGCGACGGAGGAGAAGGTCACCTTCGCCGCGAGCCTGCCGGCGGGCTGACCCCGCGGCGCGGAGCGCCTGGAATGCGACTTTTTCTGTTAAGACTTGTCCGGCTTCCACGGGTCCTTAACCAAAGCCGCGAGACAACAGCCCTCTTGCAAGAGGTGCGTGCTTGAAGACCTGTCTGGTGGTCGATGACAGCCGGGTGATCCGCAAGGTGGCCCGCCGCATCCTGGAGGACCTCGGCTTCGAAATCGCCGAGGCGTCCGACGGGATGGAGGCGCTCGCCTGGTGCCGCGCGGCCATGCCCGACGCCATCCTGCTGGACTGGAACATGCCGGTGATGAACGGCATCGAGTTCCTGCGTCACCTGCGCGGCGAGCCCGGCGGCGCCAAGCCCACCGTCGTCTTCTGCACCATCGAGAACGACCTGGAGCATATCCGTGAAGCCCTGGCCGCGGGGGCCAACGAGTACATCATGAAGCCCTTCGACGGTGATATCATCGCCTCCAAGCTGGTCGAGGTGGGGCTGGCATGACGCGCGAGGATTGCGAACTGGCGGCGCAGATCTGCGCTTCCCGCGCCGGACTGCTTGTCGATCCGGACAAGACCTATTTCCTGGAGAGCCGGCTCGCGCCCATCGCGCGCCGCGAGGGCTTCAACTCCATCGACGACATGATGGGCGATCTGAAGCTGAAACGCGACGACCGCCTGGCCTGGGCGATCGTCGAGGGCCTCGCCGCGGGCGAGACCGCCTTCTATCGCGATCGCAAGCCGTTCCAGCAGTTCGAGACCGAGATCCTGCCCACCCTGGCGCGGCTGCGCGGCCTTGAGCCGATCCGCATCTGGAGCGCGGCCTGCGGGTCCGGTCAGGAGATCTATTCCCTGGCCATGTCCGTGGCCGACCTGCGCACCGAGCTGCCGGAGACCAAGGTCGAGCTGTTCGCCTCGGACCTGTCGGAGCGCGCGCTCGAGAAGGCCCAGAGCGGGCTCTACACCCAGTTCGAGGTCCAGCGCGGCCTGCCGATCCGCAAGCTCGTCGCCCACTTCGAAAAGGCCGATGAGATGTGGGTGCTGTCGCCCCGCATCCGTCAGATGGTGCGCTGGCGCCGGGTGAACCTGATCGCCGACCTGAACACCAATGGCCGGTTCGACGTGATCTTCTGCCGCTATGTGTTGTCCGGCATGACGCCGCAGATGCGGCCCCGCCTGCTGGAGAACCTGGCCCGGGCCCTGACCCCGGACGGCTTCCTGGTGCTGGGCGAGGGCGAAAGCGTCACCGGTGTCTCCGAGGCGTTCCAGCCGGTGGCGGGGCGTCCCGGCCTGTTCGCCCGCAACCCGGCCCACCGCGCCGCCGCCTGACAGCGGGGCTCTGTTCGGGCTAGAACGCTCGGGTCCGTTTGGAGGCTGCAATGCGCAAGGCTCTCGTCACGTCCCTGGCCCTCGTCCTCCTGCTGGCCGCCTGCCAGCGCAAGGCCGAGCAACAGGCGCCCCCACCCAAGCCCGCCGCGCCAGCGCCGGCCCCTGTCGAGGCCCCGCCCGCGCCTGCGCCCGCCACGGGCTTCAGCCACGCCTCCGGCCTCGACCAGTTCGGCTACTACATGCCCCAGAGCGACGTGACCTTCGGCAGCTACCGACTGCGCAACCTGCATGTGGGCTCGGCCGAGGAACTGGCCGCCTATGAGCGCGGCCAGAGCGTGTCGCCGGCCTATGCGCCGGTGATGCTGGAGTTCGTCGATGTCAGCCAGGGCGACGAGGGTCCGGTGCGCCGGGTCCTGCCCGACAGCTACGCGCTGACCGGCGGCAAGATCAGCTTCAAGGGCCATGACGAGGTCTTGGGCGAGGTGGTGTTCGAGGGCGAGATCGACACCAAGGCCCTGGCCCGTGTCCGCTCCGGCGGCGGCGAGGAGCCGGTGCTCAAGGCCGTAGTCAGCGCCATGCGCCAACGCCTGACCCGCAGCTTCACCTGGTTCGGCGGAGACTGAATACGAAAAGCCCCGCCGGTGAGGGCGGGGCTTCCGAATTCCGCACGGAGCAGAGCCTAGTGCTTGGCGTCTTCGGCGGTGCTGGTGACGGCCGCGCCGGCGGCCTGGACGTCCCGGCCGGCGCCGGAGACGGTGTTGCAGGCGGCCACGGCCAGGGTCGAGGCGACGAGGGCGAAGAGAGCGATCTTTTTCATGGACCTATGGTCTCCATGGGCGTGTTGATGGAACGCCGGATCAACGGTCAAGCCGCGGCCTGGTTCCCCGCGGACTGAGCCTTGCCGCCCAGGGGATCGAGCGCGGGGGTCGGGAAGACCAGCCGCGCGGTCACCCCGCCCTCGGCGTTGCGCACCAGCTCCGCCCGGCCCTGCAGCTGGCGGGCGAAGGCGTTCATCAGGGTGCGGCCCACTCCGGAAGCCACCAGGGCCTCCTCCGGCGCCTGGCCATTGTCGCCGATGGTCAGGACGGCCTCCTGCGCCTGTACCTTGAAGGCCACGATCAGCCTTCCGCCGCGGCCGGCGAAGGCGTGCTTCTGGGCGTTGGTGATGGCCTCCACCGCGAACAGGGCCAGGGGCGCCAGGCGATCCGGGTCGATGACCAGGGCGTCCACGTGCAGCTCGGTCTCCACGCCCGCGCCCTGCAGGGCCTCGCCGGCCATCAGCTGGGCGGTCAGTTCCTCGAGGAAGGGACGCAGGTCCACCTGCTTCAGGTCCGGCCCCTGGTAGAGGGCGCGGTAGATCAGGGCCAGGGCGGTGATCCGCTGGCGGGTGT
>CAZXVO010000152.1:0-822 GCA_964643835.1 uncultured Phenylobacterium sp.
CCCCCTCAAGGAAACACGCCTCAGGGGAAACTTTAGAAGCGGGTATCCAGGGTCACGCCGAAGTAGCGGTCGGCGTTCTTGGGAACGAAGGCGACGAGGTCGTAGGGGTTGGTCACGCTGCTCAGCAGTCCGGCGTGGACCACTGAGGTGTAGTAATTCTTGTCGAAGAGATTCTTGACGAAGAAGGTCACGCGGTAACGGTCGTCCACCCGGTTGAAGGACAGGCTCGCATCCACCAAAGTGTAGCCCTTCTGCGCGGTCAGCGGGTCCTGCTCGACGGCGAACAGCTGGCTGCTCTGGTATGAGACATTGAGCTGAGCGTTGCCTTCCCACTCGCTTCCGAGATCGAAGCGATAGTTCGGTGAGACATTCACACGCCACAGCGGCGAAGCCGGCAGGCGGCCCCCGTGCACTTCTTGGCGCGGCGCGGTGGTGACCTGCGCGCGGGCGGCGTTGCGGGTCTGCTCGCGATAGCAGGTGTTGACCGGAGCAGTTCCGCCGATCGCGATGATCGGGGCCGCGCGCTGTTCCTGCAGCGGGCAGTTGAGGCCGTCGATGTCGATGGTCGCCTTGGAGTAGGTGAAGGCGGCGTTGAGCGAGAAGTCGTCGGTAAAGTTGAGGGTGCTCTCGAGTTCGAAGCCCTTGGTTTCCGACTTGCCCGCATTGGTCTGGACGAACTTGATCGTACCGGTCGTGGCGTCCGAGCGGTTCGCCTGAACCTGCAGGTTGGTGTAGTCGGCCAGGAACAGGGCCGCGGCGACGGAGAACCGGCGATCGGGGGTCTGACCCTTGAAGCCGAGCTCGTAGGCGTTCACGTCCTCG
>CAZXVO010000152.1:832-10391 GCA_964643835.1 uncultured Phenylobacterium sp.
TCTGCCTCGAGCTCGGTGCTCAGACCCTGACCCTTATAACCACGGGTGTAGGTGGCGTAGACTTGGGCGTCGCGGCTGAACTCGTACTGGAGGCCGACCTTGCCCGTGACCGCGTTGTCGGAGGCGTTCGTGCCGGCGTTGGCCGTGACATTGCTGCCGAACAGGGCGTCGCCCGTCACGAGCGGTCCGTAGCGGTAGCCCTCCACCGAGATCCGCTCACGCTGCACGCGCAGGCCGCCGATCAGCTTCAGGTGGTCTACCAGTTCGTACTCGGCCTGGCCGAAGGCCGCGATGTGCGATTGCTGCAGGTACGAATAGGCGCCCAGCGACTGCCATCCGGTTGGCGCGCAGAGCGTCCCCACCTGAGCGGCGGTCCCGACGGCGCAATAGGCGCGGCGGCGGACGAACGGGCGGTCCAACTCGATATAGGAGTAGTAGGCGCCGACCACATAGGTGAGGCGCTCGCCTGACTTGGAGGTCAGGCGAACCTCCTGCGAGAACTGGTCCAGGTGGAGCTGGCCGCCATTGAGGTTGAACTGCGAATAGTTGTTCCCCCCCGTGGCGCCGACATAGACTGGCGGGATGCTGACGACGGAATCGACCTCGTTGTTCGCATCCTGCTTGTAGTTCTGATAGGCCGTGATGCTGGTCAGGCTGGCCCAGCCCAGATCGAGGTCAGCTGCCAGGGAGTAGGTGGCCTGCTGGGCGTAGGTGAAGCCGAGGCTGTCATTGTTGACCTCGCGGTTTTCCGGACCTGAGATCGAGGGTGCCAGGAGCCTGGCGCGCGCCGGCGTCTGAGAATAGATCGAGACGGTCTGGCAGCAGTCGCTGTCGCTTTGCCAGTACTCGGCCGAGCCCAGGAGACTGAGGTTCTCGGTCGGACGCCATTCCAGCTTGCCGCGGAAGCCCCAGCTCTCCGAGCCGTTCTCCCAGTCACCCGTGGCGACGTTGCGGATGTTGCCGCGCACGTCGTTGTAGTAGGCGCTCAGCCGGCCGGCCAGATTGTCGGTGATCGGGCCGGTCACCGAGCCCGACACCCGATATTCGCCGTCTTCGGCGATCGTTGCGCTGGCCTTGCCGCCGAACTCGAAGGACGGACTGGCGGTCACGATGTTGATCACCCCGGCGGTGGCGTTTTTCCCGAACAGGGTCCCCTGCGGGCCGCGCAGGACCTCGACCCGCTCGATATCGGCCAAGTCCGAGAAGTTCTGCGATTGGCGGGCGGCCACGACGCCGTCGACCACGAGCGACACCGAGGCCTCGAGCCCCTGGCCGAAGAGCGAGGTGCCGATGCCGCGGATACGGAAGCTGGTGTTGCTGGGGTTCGGGCCCTGCTGGAAGCTGAGCGAAGGAATGGCCTGCACCAGGTTGTTGGTGTCGTTGATCTGACGTTTGGCCAGGGTGTCGGCGCTGACGGCGCTCACCGCCAGCGGCACGTCCTGAAGGCGCTCGGCGCGCTTCTGGGCGGTCACGATCACCTCCTCGACCGTCGCGCCAGCATCTTGGGCGAAGGCCGGGGCGGCGAGCGCAGTGGTGGCCAGCAACAGGCCATAAAAAGCGGCCCGACCAGGGCCCTTGCGGAACTCACGCATCGATAATCCCCCGTTCTGCGGCCGTTTCGTCTGGCCGTTTGTTTGCGTTGTCATTTTGGCCAGGCGTCAGACTGGCCAAAATCGTGGAGGGAGACGGGAGCGATGCGGCGAAGCGGGAGGCCTAACCGCCGAACGAGCCGGCGAGGCCCACGAAAACCGTTATGCATCAACGACTTCCGACGCAGTTTGACGCTGTCTCCAGACCGCGCCCGACGCGCTATTCACCTTGCCGTAAAAATCTTCCGCGCTTCCTCCGGGCCGTTCCCACCGCCGGAGCGGTTTTGACAGCGTTGTCCTTCTTTTATTCGCTGAGGGCCGTATGTCAATCCAAATACAGGTTCGGCCATGGTTGAACCGCCGCCGGACCTATGCGGGACGGGGGGACTGCCTGTTGAGAAAAAGGCGCGCGCGTCAGCTTCGCACGCGCCTAGATGGCGTCGCCTCAGGATTGGGTTGGCAACGCTGTCAGTCCGCGCGCCTAGGCTGGCGGCGCCGTCGAGCCGCGCTTGACGATCTCGAAGTCGAATTGGAGGGCCGCGGGGGTGTCGGCGTCTTGCCGGTCCAGCAGGAGGCCGACGGCGGCCGCGGACATCGCCCGGAGGGGCTGGCGGACTGTGGTCAACTGGGGCGAAACCACTGTGGCCAATCCGGCGTCGTCAAAACCGGCGATGGAGAGTTGATCGGGCACGCGGATCTCGAGGGATCGAGCGACCACCATGACTCCAAGGGCCATGGCGTCGCTGGCAGCGAAGATGGCGGTCGGCGGCTTGCTCTGGCGTAAGAGGCGATCGGCGGCGACCTCGCCCGACCGGAAGCTGAAATCGCCCTCCGCCTCAAGCTGGTCGGGAAGATGCGGTAGTCCGGCCTCATCCAGCGCGGCGAGGTAGCCGGCGCGCCGGCGGCGCGAGGCCGGACGCGCGCCGCCGCTGATGAAGCCGATGCGCCGATGCCCCAAGCCGATCAGCAGCTTGGTCATCTCGTGGGCGGCGGCCTGGTCGTCCAGGCTCACTGAGGGCCACGGCGGATCGGGCTCGTCGGGAGAGAGCAGCACGCATCGCAGGTCCCGCTCGGCCAAGGCCGCCCGGAGCTGAGCATGGCGCGATAGGGGCGGCGTCAGAATGATGCCGTCGACCCGAAGGTTCTGCAGGCGGTTGGCGACCTCGATCTCATAGCCCGCCGGCACTTCCTCCACGATGAGGTGGTAGCCCGCCTCCCGGCAGCGGGTGATGGCGCCGGACTGGGCGCGCGCCACATAGTCCGAGGCGGCGTCGAACAGCATGGCGATGAGGAAGGACTTGTTGCTGGCCAGCTGACGCGCCGAAATATTCGGCACGTAGTTCAGCATCTTCATCGCGCGCAGCACCGCCTCGCGCTTTTCCGGCTTGACGCTGGTCTCGTTGTTGACGACCCGCGCGACGGTCTTGAAGGACACCCCGGCCAATTTGGCGACCTCGACGATCGTGGGCCGGCGTTCCTTCTGAGCGGTCTTCATATCCGGGTGGGGCTCCATCGAGTCGAATGCAGGGGCATTCGACCCCACCCTAGGGTCGCGCGCAATGCCGCCGCGCCCAGCCACCGCCGGACTATGACGCCGCCGCTCCTTGCGAGGCCGTCGCCCTAGGGCTTCAAGGCCCTTGGCTTCAGCACAATACGGGCCTCGAGAGCCGCCTCCCCGGCGCTGGGCCCGACAAAGACGTCGTATCGCCCCTTGGCCACCCGCCAGTCGCCGGTGGCCTGGCTCCAGTCCGCCAGTAGCCGCGGGTCGACGTCAATCCGGACGCGCCGGGTCTCGCCCGGCTTGAGCTCCACCTTGACCCATCCCAGCAGCCGCTGCTGCGTCCGCGCCGGGGCGCTGCGAAGATAGAGCTGGACAGTATCTTGGCCAGGGCGAGCGCCACGGTTGGAGACCTCGACGCTCGCCGACAGACCGGCGGCGCCCTCCAGGCGCAGATCGCGGTAGACGAACTGCGTGTAGGAGAGCCCATGGCCAAAGGGGAAGAGCGGCTTGGCCCCGGTCTGGGCGAACCAGCGATAGCCCACCGAAGCGCCCTCAGAATAGGCGACGATGCCCGGCGGGCCCCGGTCGGGACCAAAGCTTTCCTGACGCGCGGTGGCCAGCCCGACGGGCTCGGCGCGGGGGGACTGACTGGGATCGGCGGCGAACGTCACGGGGAGCCGGCCTGACGGATCGACCTCGCCGAACAGGATGCGGGCGATGGCCTCGCCGCCGCCGCTCCCAGGGTACCAGGCCTGCAGGACCGCAGGAACCTCCTTCAGCCAGGGCATTAGGATCGGCCCGCCGGTCTCCAGGACCACCACCACGCGCTGACTGGCGCGTGCGACCTCAGTGATCAGCTGTTCCTGGTCAGGGGAGAGGTGCAGGGCCGCGTCCATACCCTCCGTCGTCCACTGCCCTGCAAAGATCACGACCAGGTCAGCGTCCTTGGCGAGCTCGGCGGCCCTGGCCAGGTCCGTTCCGTCGTCGAACACCACGGCGGCGGAGCGGCGGGCGATGGCGTCGAGCGGCGCGCCGGGATGATAGTAGAGGCCGTCCAACCAGCGCGGTGTGCCGGCCGGCGGGGGCAGTTTGAAGGAGCCCTGCGGAATGACCTGGGAGGATCCCCCGCCGGAGAGAACGCCCTTGTCGGCATGGCCACCGATAACGGCGATCCTGGCGGCGCCCGCCGCGGCCGGAAGCAGGGCGCCCTCGTTCTTCAGAAGGACGATCCCAGCCTCGGCCGCATGCTGGGCCGCCAGGGTGTCGGCGGCCAGGTCCAGGGCTTGCCGTTCGGGCGGATGGTCGACGACTCCCTTGGCGAACATAGTGCGCAGGATGCGCCTGGCCATGTCGTCGAGGCGGGCCGCGGGGACCACGCCGCTCGCCAGGGCCGCTCGAAGAGGCTTGTCGAAATAGACTTCCTTGTCGAGCTGGGCTCCGGACTGCTGATCAAGGCCAGCGACCGCGGCCCCCATCGAATGCACCGCGCCCCAATCCGACATGACCCAGCCCCGCCAACCCCAGTCGCCTTTCAGGACGTCGTTGAGCAGGTGGGCGTTCTCGCAGGCATAGACGCCGTTGAGTTTGTTGTAGGCGCACATAACCGAACCCGGCTCGCCCTGCTCAAGGGCGATCTGGAAGGCCAAGAGATCTGACTCGCGCAAGGCGGCCTCGGAGATTCTGGCGTCCAGGACGTGCCGGCCGGTTTCCTGGGCGTTCAGCACCAGATGCTTGGCGGTGGAGATGAGGTGCTGGCTCTGCACGCCGCGGATGGTGGCGCCTGCGGTTACCCCAGCCAGCAGCGGATCTTCCCCGGCATACTCGAAATTGCGGCCGTTGAAGGGATCGCGAACCAGGTTCGCCCCGCCGGCCAAGACCACGTTGAACCCTTTGCGCCGGGCTTGGCGACCCAGCAGCACCCCACCGGCCTCCGCCACATTCGGGTCCCAGCTGGCGGCGATGGCCAGGCCCGAGGGTAGGGCGGTGGCCTCGTCGTTCTGGCGGCCGGCGTTGGCCACGCCAAGCCCGGCGTCCGTCTCCAGAAGGGGCGGCAAGCCCAGCCGTGAGACGCCCGGGATGTAGCCTGCGGCGAGGATGGCGTCTGCGGGCAGCCGACCCATGATGCGTGGAAACTGACCGTGGGTGAGGGCGATCTTCTCGTCCTGAGTCATGGCGCCCAGCGCCAACTCGGCGCGGCGATCCGCCGACAGTTTGGGATCAAGCCAGGGGCGCTCGTCGGCGGCGGAGGCGAAGGCGGGAACCGCGAGCGCCAGAATAAGCGCCGCGCCCGCGAAGGCCCGAAGGGAAGATGCAGTCATGGATAGGGTCCAGAACGAGTTGCGCGAGGCTGAAGGCCTAGAGGCCGGCCACCGCGTCGTGGGCGTCAGCGGCGAGACGGGCCGCACCGAGCAGGGCCGCGCGGGGGTGTAGAATGATGTCGACCGGGATCGCACCAACATAATCGCGGAAGCGGCCCTTGTCCTGGAACCGGCGACGGAACAGTCCGCCGGCGAGCCGGTCAGCCATGGTCGGCGCGATGCCCCCGGCCAGGAACACGCCGCCCCGGGCCCCGAAGGTGAGGGCCAGGTCGCCAGCGACGGACCCGTAGATGGCGCAGAACTGGTCGAGCGTCTCGTTGCAGGCGAGATCGCCCCCCGCTGCGGCCTCAGCTATGTCCTCGGCGCGGTCGTAAGACGCCTCCCGGCCGGAGACCTCGGCCAGCGCGCGATGCAGGTTCACGATGCCCGGACCCGACAGCACGCGCTCCACCGAGACCCTGCCGAACCGGCCTTGGAGCACCTTCAGGAGCTCGCTCTCAAGCGCGTTGGACGGGGCGAAGGCGGCATGCCCGCCCTCCGTCGCCAAGACAGCCTGGCCGCCAAGGCCCCGTCCCAGCGCCGCAACCCCGAACCCCGTGCCGGCGCCGATCACCAACAGGGTGTCGCTCGGCTCGCCGCTCGCGCCGTCGCCGCCGAGCCGGCGGAGCTGTTCGGGGGGAAGTTGGTCGAGGGCGAGCGCCAGGGCCTCGTAATCATTGATCAGCCGCGGCCGCGGGAAACCCTGGGCGGCGAGCGCTTGCTCGGACATGGTCCAGTGCATGTTCGTGGAGGCCACGGCCCCGCCCGTCACCGGTCCGGCGATCGCGATCACCATGCCGGCCAGATCGCTGGCCCCGGCTCCCCCGAGATAGTGGCGGAGAGCATCCTCTACGGTTGGAAAATCGGCGCACTTGTAGCTTTGTGCGGCCGCGAGCCGCCAATCTTCGCCCTGGCGTTGAGCCAGGGCGAACCGGCAGTTGGTGCCGCCGACATCTCCCACGAGGAAGATGGAGACCGGCGCGGCGGCGGCGAAGTCTCCAGCTTGCGACGTCACCAGAAAGGTCAAGCGAGCGCCTCCTTGTTGGAGAGCACGCCGGTCTTGGCGAGCCAGCCATAGCCCGCGATCATGAGGTAGCAGGCGATCGGCACGGTGAGGGCCAGGGCCAGGCCCAACGCATCGGCGGTCAGGCCGGTGAGCAGCGGGATGATCGCGCCCCCGAAGATGGCCATGCAGATGAGGCCTGAAGCCCTAGCTGTCTCTGCGCCGAGATCCTCGATCGCCAAGGTGAAGATGGTCGGGAACATCACCGAGTTGCAGAGCCCCACGGCGATGATCGCGCCTGCGGCCAGCCAGCCGCCGGTTCCAGCCGACACCCCGGCCAGGATCGCCGCGCCTATGGCGGCGAAGCTCAGCACGGCACCGGCCGGCGCACGCAGCATGACGCCAGACCCGATGAGACGGCCGATCATGGCCCCCCCCAAATAACGCCCCACCCGCCGGCCCGCCCCTGGGGGGGGCGCGCCCAGGGTGCGGGCGTCCATTAGGTAGTTGACCAGGAGACTGCCGATCGAAACCTCGGCGCCCACATAGAGAAAGATGGACAGCGCCCCCAGAGCGAGCCGCGGCCTTGTGGCGAAGAGGCCAAGCCCGGAGGTTGAGCTCGCCTGGGCGGCCGTAGGCGCCCCGGCGGCGTCCCTTAGGAGCCAGAATATCAGGGCCAGCACCGCTAGAAGGCCGGCGACGCCGAGAAACGGCAACTGTAGGACATGGGCTTCGACCTGGCGAAATGCCGCGAGCTCAGCAGCCGAGGCGCGGGCCGGGTCCGGCACGGCGACACCGTCGCTGAGGATCAGCCATGCGCCGACGAAAGGGCCGACGAAGGTGCCAAGGGAATTGAAGGCCTGGGCCAGATTAAGCCGGCTGTGGGACCGCTCCGGCGCACCCAGGATCGCGATCAGCGGATTGGCCGCCACTTGGAGCGTGGTGATCCCGGCGGCCATGACAAACAGCGCGACCAGGAAACCCCAATAGGTGCCCAGGCTCGCTGCGGGCGCGAACATCAGGCAGCCGCCCATCATGACCAGGAGGCCGAACACGATGCCGCGCATGTAGCCAATGCGCGCCAGCAGGGCCCCGGCCGGCACAGAGACCAAGAGATAGGCGATGAAGAAGGCGAACTGGGTCAGCATCGCCTCGGCGTAGGAGAGGGCGAAGAGGCCCATCAGCTTGGGGATGAGGGTGTCGATGAGCACCGTCGCAAAGCCCCAGGCGAAGAAGAGCAGCACCACGAAGGCCAGAAGGCTGCGGCTGGCCGATTTGAAAGGTGTGGCTTGGACCGGACTCGCACCTGGCGCGACCATGCAGTTCCTCCTTGTGCCGTCGCGCCGCTGGGGGCGATTGGGTGCGCTCTATGCAAAATCACGACAGCGTTGTCAAACCGGGCCGCCGCGTGCCTATGGGACAGGTCCGGTTGACTGGCGGACAATGAGCTGGAAGGGGAGCAGGTGGGCCGTGGCTTCGTCCGGCCCGGGCGGATGGATGAGGATAGACGCCGCCTTGGCGGCCATCTGGGTGACGGGCTGGCGGATGGTGGTCAACTGCGGCCAGACCACCTGGGCGATGGGAGAATCGTCGAAACCCGCCACGGACAATTGATCAGGAACGTTCAGCTGCATCCGGTTGGCCACGGCCATGACGCCAAGGGCCATGTCGTCGTTGCTGGCGAAGATGGCGGTCGGCCGATCTGCACGGTTGAGCAGGCGCTCGGCGGCGCCGACCCCGGAACGGAACGAGAAGTTCCCGTTCTCCACCAGCCCCCGATCCACGGCCAAGCCGGCGTCCTCCATAGCTTCCAGGAACCCTTGAAAGCGCAGGGCCGCCGCCGAGTGCTTGGCGTGCCCTTTGACGAAGGCGATATGACGATGTCCCAGAGCCTGGAGATGGCAGGTCATCTCAAAGGCCGCCTGTCGATCGTCCATATAGACATAGGGGCCGCGTTCGAGGTCCCCCGCCGGCGCGATCCGTACGAAGGGGACCCCCTGGGCCTCCAAGGTCTCGATGATGTCGGCCCGATCGCACACCGGTGGCGAGAGGATGACGCCGTCGGTCTTTACTGTGGAGAGCAGGACGTCGATGTGCCCGTGGGCGTCGGCCCGGCTGCTGTCGACCTGCTCGACGAGCAGATGGAACCCAGCCTGCCGGCAACTTTCCATCGCCCCGAACTGCAGCCCGGACACATAGTCCGGGCTGGGATTGTCGAAATAGAGGGCGACAAGATAGGCCCGTGACCCGGCCAGCGCCCGGGCCGCGAAGTTGGGCCGATAGTTCAGCATTTTCACAGCGCTGAGAACGCTCTCTCGCGTGCCGGACTTGACGTGGGGCTCGCCGTTCAGGACCCGTGAAACGGTCTTGATCGACACGCCGGCGAGCACGGCGACATCCTTGATCGTGATCGAGCTCAATCGGGACTCCTGCGATGCAAGGCTCGCCGAAACGCGGGTGATTGGGCGCTGAACTGCGGCATCACTTCGCCCGCATGTTCGCATTGGCGCGTGCAAGGGCGGTGATCCGCGCCCAATCCCCGGCTTCGACGGCGTCGGGCGGCGCGGCCCAGGACCCGCCGACGCAGAGCACGTTCGCCAGCCCCAGGAACTCTCCGGCGTTCTGGGCGGTGACGCCCCCCGTCGGGCAGAAGGCCACATCCGGAAAGGGACCATGAAGCGCCTTGATCACCGCAGGTCCGCCGGATACGGCCGGGAAGAACTTCAGCTCCGCAAGGCCCGCCTCAGCGGCCCTCATCACTTCGGAGGGGGTGAAGACGCCTGGAACCATCGGTATGGGGCCTGGCTCAAGCATGAAGTCCGAGAGGCCTGGTGAGAACGCGAATCTCGCACCTCGGCTTGCCGCCGCGGCTAGATCAGCAGGACGGCGGACCGTACCCGCAGCCACGACCGTTTCGGGAACCTCCAGGGCGATCCGCTCAATGGCGTCCAGGGCCGCCGGCGTGCGCAGGGTCACCTCGATGACGCGCAATCCCCCGTCTGCGAGCGCGCGCGCAAGCGCGGGCGCTTGCTCGGGCTGGCGGATCGTGAGCACCGGAACAACCGGGCAGGCCTTTTGCGTGGCACTAAGGTCCATGATTTCTCCTAGG
>CAZXVO010000153.1:0-10364 GCA_964643835.1 uncultured Phenylobacterium sp.
GTATCCGCGTTGTTCAGCGCCGTGACCGCTTGCTGTGACTCGGCTTGGATCACCGCCTTCGCGGGGACGAGCGGCTTCTAATGCGCATCCTCCTCACCAACGACGACGGGATCCACGCCGAGGGGTTGGAGGCGCTGGAGACCATCGCCCGCGCCCTGTCGGACGATGTGTGGATCTGTGCGCCGGAGTACGAACAATCGGGCGCCAGCCGGGCCCTGACCCTGTCCGACCCGATCCGCGTGCGGCAGCTGGATGAGCGGCGCTTCGCCACCACCGGCACGCCGACCGACTGCGTGATGATGGCGGTCACTGAACTGGTCTCGGGGGCCAAGCCCGACCTGGTGCTGTCCGGGGTCAATCGCGGGGCCAACCTGGCCGAGGATGTCACCATGTCCGGCACGGTGGCCGGCGCCATCGAGGGCATGGCCCTGGGCATCCCCTCCATCGCCCTGTCCCAGACCTATTGGCCGGCGCGGCATGATCCGGGATCGATCCCGGCGTCCTTCGGCCCGGCCGAGCGCTTCGCCCCCGGCATCATCCGCAAGTTGGTCGAGGCCGGCTGGCCGTCGGACGTGATCCTCAACATCAACTTCCCGGCCCGGCCGGTGGAGGAGATCACCGAGGTCGAGGTCACCCGCCAGACCTTCCGCGATGTGCATATCCGCCAGGCCGAGAAGCGCACCGACACCCGCGGCCGCGACTATTACTGGATGACCTTCCGCAATGAGCTGTCCAAGCCTGCCGACGGCACGGACCTGAAGGCCATCTACGAGGGCAAGATTTCGGTCACGCCCCTGCACATCGACCTGACCCACATGGAGACCGTCAACGCGCTCAAGGGCGTGCTGGGCGGCGCCCCGCCGAAGGTCTAGGGCATGGCGGACAAGGAGCCAGAGGAGACCGCTGAAACCCGCCTGGCGCGGCTGATCCTGTCCCTGCGCAAGCAGGGGGTGAGCGATCCCAAGGTGCTGGCCGCCATCGAGTCGACACCTCGGGACATGTTCACGCCCGACCTGTTCCAGGAACGCGCCTGGGAGGACCAGGCCCTGCCCATCGCCTGTGGCCAGACCATCAGCCAGCCCTTTATCGTCGGGCTGATGACCCAGGCCCTGAAAATCGAGCCCCGCAGCCGGGTGCTGGAGATCGGCACCGGGTCCGGCTACCAGACCACGGTGCTCTCCAAGCTGTCGCGGCTGGTCTACACGGTGGAGCGGTATCGCACCCTGATGCAGGAGGCGGAGGCCCGCTTCAAAGCGCTGGGTCTCACCAATGTGATCACCAAGTTCGGCGATGGCGGCCTGGGCTGGCCGGAGCAGGCGCCTTTCGACCGCATTCTGGTCACAGCCGCGGCGCCGGATGAGCCCAAGGCGTTGCTTTCGCAGCTCAAGCCCAAGGGGATCCTGGTGGCGCCCGTGGGGCGTGGGCCGGTCCAGGTGTTGAAGCGCTATGTCGGCGACGGAAAGGGAGGCTTTGACGTGGAAGAGATGACCGAGGTCCGTTTCGTGCCCCTGCTCGACGGGGTCGCCAGGGAGCTCTAACCCCCTGCGGCGGAAAGTTACGTCTTTGTGGGTTGGCTCCGGCGTCGTGCTTAACCCATCATAAACCCTGACGCATCGACTGAGTCTTGAGGAACGTCCGCCGCTTGCGGAGGGGTGTTCGAGTTGCAATTCGCACCGGCCGGCCGGGCGCCTCGATGGGCGCTCGCGGTACGGGGCCACCCGTGGAGCGGCGATGACGCTTTTTCCTTCCCGTACGGTTCTGATCCTGCTGGCCGCCAGTGCGCTGACGGCGTGCACGACCTATGAGCCGTTCGCCGACCAGCCCACCGAACCCGCGCGCCCGAATTTCCCGACCCGCCTGCCGGGGGACGGGGCTCAGCCCGCGCCGACCCAATCGCTTCCGACCCAGCCGACCTACGAGCCGCCGGCGCCCTCTAGCCCGGGCGTCGCCGCGCCGGTGGAGAGCCGGCCCCTGGACCCGCCGGGCTATCAGCCCCCGGCCTACCAGCCGCCCCAGGGCTACACCCCGCCCGCCTACACGCCCCAGGCGCCCTATCAGCCGCCGGCCGCCCAGCCCCAACCTCAGACCCCGCCGCCCGGCTACATCCCGCCGCCGCCGGCCCCGACGATGCAGACCGTCACCAAGCTGACGGTGACCGGCAAGGTCGTGGCCGCCTCCGGCCCGCCCAAGACCCACAAGGTCAAGTCCGGCGACAACCTGGACGCCATCGCCCGTGAGCTGGGCACCACCCGCAAGCAGCTGGCCGAGGACAACGACCTCAAGTCGCCCTTCGTGCTACATCCGGGCGATGTGCTGAAAGGGCCGTCCAGCGACGCCAAGGCCTATGTGGTCGGGCAGGGGGACACCCTCTACGCCATCGCCCGGCGGTTCGGCGTCACCGGCCAGGCCCTGGCTGACGCCAACGACATCTCGGTCAGCCAGTCCCTGCGCAGCGGCCAGAAGCTGATCCTGCCCTCGGGCTACAAGGACAAGGGCCCGATCAAGGTCGAGACCCAGGTCCCGGTGTTCAACGGCGGCCCGCCCGCGGTGACCCCGCAACCGGTCCAGCCCGCGCCGTCCGCGACGCCGGCCTATACGCCGCCGCCGTCATCGCCGCCGCCCTCTGCGCCGACGACCACCACGCGCACGACGACCACCACGACGCTCAGCGTCACCGGCAAGGTCGTTGAGGTGCAGGGCCCGCCTGAGACCTATGTCGTCAAGTCCGGCGACGCGGTGGACGCCATCGCCCGCGGCTTCGACATGACCCGCAAGGAATTTGCGGATCTGAACAAGCTGAAGGAGCCCTACAGCATCCATCCGGGCGACAAGCTCAAGGGCCCGCCGACCACCCGCAAGGCCTATGTGGTGGGGCAGGGCGATACGCTCGCCCTGATCGCCAAGCGCTTCAATGTCACGCCCAAGGCCCTGGCCGACGCCAACGACATGAAGGCCAGCGCGGCTCTCAAGTCGGGCAAGAAGCTGATCCTGCCCTCGGGTTTCAAGGACAAGGGCCCGATCAAGGAGGTGACCAAGACGACGGTCGTCGAGCCGGCGCCCTATACGCCGCCGCCCGTCACCCCGGCGACGCCTCAGCCCTACGCGCCGCAGCCCTATACGCCGCCGACGCCCCGGCCGACCCCGGTCACGCCTGCGCCGGCGCCTACCCCGCGGCCGACGCCGCCCAGCAGCCCCGCGGTGATCCCGCCGCCGGCCGGTGACCTGAGCGATTCCCAGATCTCGACCTATGGCAAGGGCCGGTTCCTGTGGCCGCTGCGGGGCCAGATTCTCTCGGACTTCGGGCCCAAGGGCACGGGCCAACGCAATGACGGCATCAATATCCGCACCAAGGCCGGCGACACCGTCCGGGCCGCGGCGGCGGGCGATGTGGTCTATGCCGGCGACCAGGTGCCGGGCTTCGGCAACCTGGTGCTCATCAAGCACGCCGACGGCTGGGTCACGGCCTATGGCCACCTGGGCCGCGTGGACGTGAAGATGCAGCAGAAGGTGGTCCAGGGGCAGCAGATCGGCCAGGCCGGCCAGACCGGCGGCGTCTCCGAACCTCAGCTCCACTTCGAAGTCCGCTATGCGCCCTCGGCCAACGAGCGGGCCAAGCCGGTGGATCCGGAACTGGTGCTGCCGAAGTAGGCGCTCTCGCCGGGGCGCGGAGGCCTGAGCTCGACGTGACCCCCCAACCCGCGTCATCCTCCGGGCGCCCGAAGGGCGATCCGGGGGACCCATCGGGTGTGTCAGGGTCTGAGGGGCGGCTTGGGTCCCCCGGCTCCTCGCTGGCGCGAGGACCGGAGGATGACGTTAGTGGGGCGGTGGTGCGCCCGCACCCGAGGGCGCGACTAGACCGGCAAGTCCTTGCCCAACTCCCCCGCGAGGTCGCGGATGAACTGCCAGGCGACGCGGCCGGAGCGACCGCCGCGCAGTTGGGCCCATTGCAGGGCGCGGCGCTCAAGGTCGGCGACCACCAGGCCATAGCGGCGAGCATAGCCCTCGACGGCGTCCAGGTAGGTCGCCTGATCCATGGGCGGGAAGCCGATCCACAGGCCGAAGCGGTCTGAGACGCTGACCTCTTCCTCGGCGTCCTCAGCGGTGGCGATCAGGCCGCGATCCTCGGAATGGCCGCGCGGCATCAGGTGGCGCCGGTTGGAGGTGGCCACGAACAGCACATTGGCCGGCGGACCCGACACCCCGCCCTCCAGGGCAGACTTCAGCGCCTTGGCCGCCGCCGCGCCGTCCTCGAAGGACAGATCATCGCACAGCACCACGAACCGCTCCGGCCGTTCACGCAGCAGGTCGAACAGCGGGGGCAGGGCGGCGACCTGGTCCCGGTCGACCTCGATCAGCTTCAGGTCGGCGCGGTCCGCCGATACCGCCATGAAGGCGGCCTTGGACAGCGAGCTCTTGCCCGTGCCGCGCACGCCCCACAGCAGGACGTGGTTCGAGGGCAGGCCCTTGGCGAAGCGGGTCAGGTTCTCCACGAACTGGATCTTCTGCCGCTCGACGCCCACCAGCGACTCAATCGGCAGGGGATAGTCCGGCGCCGGCGCGAAGCGGTCCGCCACGGGATCGTGCCGGAACAGGCGGGCGGCGGTGAAGTCCGGCGCGGGCGCTGGCGGCGGGGCCAGGCGCTCCAGGGCGTCGGCGATGCGGGCGAGGACGGGCGAAAGCGGATGTTCCATGGCTTGCGTGCTTAGCCGCAGCCCGGTTCCATTGCAAAACGAGGGGCGAACCCTTAGCTTCCGCCGACCTGAAAAACGGGGCCGTTGCGGTCCCGTACCTTTGCGCTTCCGGAGAGGCCATGTTCGCCACCCCCGCCTTCGCCCAGACCGCCGGCGCCGCCGGCGGCAGCCCTCAGGACATGATCCTGCAGTTCCTGCCGCTGATCGGCATGATTGTGCTGTTCTATTTCCTGATGATCCGGCCGCAGCAGCAGCGCGCCAAGCAGCACCAGGCCATGCTGGCCGCCCTGAAGCGCAACGACACCGTCGTGCTGAACTCGGGCGTGATCGGCAAGGTCGTCCGCGTTGAAGACAAGGAAGTCGGCCTCGAAATCGCCACCGGCGTCACCGTCAAGGTGGTGAAGGGGATGATCGCCGAGGTCCGCAGCCGTGGCGAACCCGCCCCGGCCAACGATTCCAAAGCCTGAGCCGCTTTTAGAAAGCCCCCTGGATGATCGCCCCCTCCCGCTGGAAGTTGATCGCAGTCATCGTCGCGGTCCTCTACGGCGTGCTGTTCACCCTGCCGAACCTCCTTCCGGCGTCGGTGCGTGACAGCCTGCCCGGCTTCCTGCCGAAACAGACCCTGAACCTGGGCCTCGACCTCCAGGGCGGCTCCTACCTGCTGCTCGAGGTGGACACCAAGGCGCTGCGCGTCGAGAAGCTCACCAACCTCATCGAGGACACCCGCACCGCCCTGCGCGAGGCGGAGATCGAGTTCAGCGGGCTGGGCCAGTCGGGCGGAGTGGTCAATGTCCGCATCACCGACCCTGACCAGATGAACGCCGCCTTGAACGCCATGCGGCGTGGGGTGGGCTCTCAGCTGCAGTCGGGCGGTCGCGACACCACCATCACCACCGGCCCGGACCAGACGATCCGGGTCGCCCTGGTGGAGCAGGCCATGCAGGCCGAGGCCGGCAAGGCGGTGGACCAGTCCATCGAGATCATCCGCCGCCGGATCGACGCCCTGGGCACCAAGGAGCCCGCCATCCAGCGCCAAGGCGTCGACCGTATCGTCGTCCAGGCGCCGGGCGAGAGCGATCCTGAGAAGCTCAAGAACATCATCGGCCAGACCGCCAAACTGACCTTCCAAATGGTCGACGACTCGGTCACCGCGGCCGAGGCCTCCCAAGGCCGCCTGCCGCCGGGCACCGAACTCCTGCCCAGCGACGACGGCTATGCGCCGGCCTACCTGGTCAAGAAGCGCGCCCTGGTCTCGGGCGAGATGCTCACCGACGCCCACCAGCAGTTCGACCAGCAGACCGGCCAGCCGGTCGTAGCCTTCCGCTTCAACGGGGTCGGCGCCCGCCGCTTCGGCGATGCGACCACCAACAATGTCGGCAAGCGCTTCGCCATCATCCTCGACAAGAAGGTGATCTCGGCCCCGGTGATCAACGGTCCGATCCTCGGTGGCTCCGGCGTCATCACCGGCAACTTCACGCCGGAAAGCGCCAACAACCTGGCCATCCTGTTGCGCGCCGGCGCCCTGCCGGCCCCGCTGATCCCGGAACAGCAGTCGACCGTGGGCGCCGAGCTCGGCGCTGACGCCATCAAGGCCGGTGCGATCTCGCTGGGCATTGGCGCGGCGGCGATCATCGTCTTCATCATTCTGGCCTACGGCCTGTTCGGTGTCTTCGCGGCCTTCGCCCTGATCGTGAACGTGCTGCTGATCTTCGGCGTCATGTCCATGACCCAGGCGACCCTGACCTTCCCGGGCATCGCCGGCCTGATCCTGACGCTGGCCGTCGCCATCGACGCCAATGTGCTGATCTATGAGCGGATCCGCGACGAGGCGCATGCCGGGCGAACACCGCTGGCGGCGCTGGATCACGGCTATCAGCGCGCCCTGGTCTCGATCATCGACGCGAACATCACCAGCGCCATCTCGGCGATCATCATGTTCGCCTTCGGCTCGGGTCCGATCCGCGGCTTCGCCTGGACGCTGCTGATCGGCGTGATCACCTCGGTGTTCACCGCTGTCGTCATCACCCAACTGCTCATCGGCTGGTGGTATCGCGCCACGAAGCCGAAGACCCTTCCGATCGTGTAGAGGCGACCATGGCCTGGCCCCTGATCCGCATTCTGCCGCGGGAATTCCACTTCGACTTCGTCCGCCTGGCGCCCTACGCGGCGATCCTGTCGGCGATCCTCATCCTCCTGTCCGGCGCGTCCTTCGCGTTCAAGGGCATGAACTTCGGCATCGACTTCGTCGGCGGCACTGTCATCGAAGTGCGTACGCCGGGGGCCGCACCCATCGGCGTGTTGCGCAGCTCGGCCACTGCGGCCGGCGCGCATGACGCCCAGGTGCAGAGCCTCGGCGGCGCCAACGGCGCCATGATCCGCTTCCGTCCCACCGAGGGCCAGAGCGCGGTCGCGGCCACCGAGGCCGTCAAGCAGGCCCTGACCAAGGCTGTGCCGGGGATCGAGTTCAAGCAGGTCCAGACCGTCGGCGCCAAGGTCTCCGGCGAGCTGATGCAGGGCGGTTTCCTGGCGCTCGGCGTCGCGATGCTGCTGATGCTGGCCTACATCTGGTTCCGGTTCCAACTGCAGTTCGGCATGGGCGCTGTGGTGGCCGTGCTCCACGACGTGCTGCTGACGCTCGGCCTGTTGTCCTTCATGCAGCTTGAGTTCTCGATGACCTCCATCGCAGCCCTGCTGACCGTGATCGGCTACTCGATGAACGAGAAGGTCATCACCTTCGACCGGCTTCGCGAGAACCTGCGCAAGTACAAGACCACGCCCCTGGGCGAGGTCATCAACCGCTCCGAGAACGAGCGTCTGTCGCGGACCCTGATCACCGGCACCACGGCCATCCTGGCCCTGTCCGGCGCCCTGTTCCTCGGCGGCCCGGTCCTATTCCCCCTGGTCTTCACCATGGTGTTCGGGATCATCATCGGCACCTATTCCTCGATCTATGTGGCCCTGCCGATCATCCTGCTCTGGGGTGTGAAGCGCGGCGACGACGAGGCGGCCCCGATCAAGCCCGCGACCGTGCGCCCCTGACATGGCCCGCAACGCCCCCATGGTGGAGACCTATGGCGAGGGCGGTTTCCGCCTCGCTGGCCAGCGCCATGAGGGCTCGGTCCTGATCGTCGGCGACGAGGCCAAGGTCTGGCCTGTGCGCACCCTCGCCGAGATCACGCCGGAGAGCCTCGCCGAGGTGTTCGAGCGCGGTCCCCGCGAGGTGGAGTTCGTGTTGCTGGGGGTGGGCCGGGTGAACGCCCTGCCGCCCAAGGCCCTGCGCGAGGCCCTGGCCAAGGCCGGGATCGGGCTGGAGTTCATGGACACCCCGGCCGCGGCCCAGACCTATAACCTGCTGACCTCCGAGGGGCGGCGGCTGGCTTGCGGGCTGATCGCCATCTAAGCCAAGCCTTTGCGCGACAGGCGAAACGGCCCTATAGCTGCCCTCTCAGGGCAGGAATCTTAAGAGGGCGCATTCATGGCCGGACTTCTTTCCAATCTTCGCAACACCGTCATCGTCAGCGCGATCCTCGCGCTCATCATGATCGGCGGCTACTTCTCGCATAACGGCGCGGCCGACTCGATCTTCTGGCAGGCGGTGTTCCGCTTCCTC
The DNA here is from genome assembly GCA_964643835.1 of uncultured Phenylobacterium sp. Classification (GTDB taxonomy): domain Bacteria; phylum Pseudomonadota; class Alphaproteobacteria; order Caulobacterales; family Caulobacteraceae; genus Phenylobacterium. The sequence continues at coordinate 8,302 of CAZXVO010000153.1, forward strand.
CACATCCAGTTCGGGATCATGTGGATCGGCCTGCTGTACTACTTCAACTTCGTCCAGATCCCGCAGATGGCGCAGATCCCGGCCGAACTGAAGCCGGCCGTCTCCAAGTACATCGCCCCGGCGGCGCTGTTCTGGTTCCGCTGGGCCGCCCTGTTCACCTGGGTCGCCGGCGTGATCCTGGCGATCAACCGCGGCTACTTCATGCAGGCCGTGACCCTGGGCGTGCTGGAAGGCTTCTCCGTGCCGCAGCACACCTTCATCGGCGTCGGCATGTGGCTGGCCACCGTGATGTTCATCAACGTCTGGGTCTTCATCTGGCCGAACCAGAAGATCGCGCTGGGCATCGTTGATGGCGACGCGGACGCCAAGGCCAAGGCCGGCCGGACCGCGATGCTGTTCTCGCGGACCAACACCCTGCTGTCGATCCCGATGCTGGTCACCATGGCGATGAACCAGACCATCTTCGGCTGATCCTCGTTACAGTCTAGAACTGGAAGGCCCGCCTCACCGGCGGGCCTTTTGGTTTGTAAGAGCCCGATATGTCCGACGCGCCTGAAACCGATCTCGACGCCCTGATCCAGCGGGTGGATCCGGATCGCTGGCTGTCCAGCCGCTTCATCGCCGACGCCCAGGCCCGGGCCGACGCCGTGGCGGTCTACGCCTTCGACTATGAGCTGGCCCGGGCGCCCAAGGTGGCGACCAATCCGCTGATCGGCGAGATCCGCCTGACCTGGTGGCGCGAGGTGCTGGACGAGGCTTATGGTGAGGGGCCGGTGCGCAAGCATCCCACCGCCGAGGCCCTGGCCGCCGCCATCCGCCGTCGCAGCCTGCCGCGTGAGCCGCTGGAGGCGATGATCGACGCCCGGTATCGCGAGCTCGACGCCAAGTCGCTGGAACTGGACGAGGCGCTGGACTGGGCGAGGAACAGCGGTGGCGCTGCGGCGGTGGCCGTGGCGCGGATCCTAGACCCGAAGGCCGATGAGGCGCGCGCCCGGGCTGGCGGCGAGGCCTGGGCCATCGGCCGGCTGATGGGGACCATGGGCCTGAACGCCGACGGCGCCGATGCGGCCCTGGCTCAGGCCCTGAAGGCCAGTCGCGGCCTGTCAGTCGCTGCTTTTCCGGCCATCTCCCACGGGACCCTGGCCCGCATCAGGGCCAGGGGTCGCAAGCCCGGCGACCTGGGCGGCCGGGTCCGCGTGCTGTGGGCCGTGCTGACCGGGCGGATCTGACCTATTCGGCCGCCATCGCCGGTTTGCCCTCAATCCAGCGGGCGAGGTCGGCCAGGGCGCGTTCGCCCACGGCCAGCTTCTTGTTGCGGGTCTTTTCCTTGGCGCCCAGCCGGCGGCCATCGGCGTCGCGCTTGGCGACCTCCAGCGGCGGGATGAGGCCGTAGTTGATGTTCATCGGCTGGAACGAGCCCTTCCCACCTTCCATGTGGCCGCCGGTGATGTGGTTCACCAGGGCGCCCATGGCCGTTGTGGCCGGCGGCGGATCGATGGGCTTGCCCATGCGCTCGGCGGCGGCCAGCCGACCGGCCAGCAGGCCCACGGCGGAGCTTTCCACATAGCCCTCGACCCCAGTCACCTGGCCGGCGAAGCGCAGGCCCGGCGCGGCCTTCAGGCGCAGCTGGCGGTCCAGCAGGCGCGGGCTGTTCAAGAAGGTGTTGCGGTGCAGGCCGCCCAGTCGGGCGAACACGGCCTTCTCCAGGCCCGGGATCATGCGGAAGATCTCCGTCTGGGCCCCATGCTTCAGCTTGGTCTGGAAGCCGACCATGTTCCACAGGGTGCCCAGGGCATTGTCCTGCCGCAGCTGGACGACGGCATAGGCCTTCTCCTCCGGCTTGTGGGCGTTGGTCAGGCCGACGGGCTTCATCGGCCCATGGCGCAGGGTCTCGCGGCCGCGCTCGGCCATCACCTCGATGGGCAGACAGCCATCGAAATAGGGGACGTGCTCCCAGTCCTTGAACTCGGCCTTCGGCCCGGCCAGCAGGGCGTCGATGAAGGCCTCGTACTGGGCCTTGGTCATCGAGCAGTTGATGTAGGCGGCCGCGTCGCCGCCAGGAC
>CAZXVO010000154.1:0-7528 GCA_964643835.1 uncultured Phenylobacterium sp.
GTTCAGGGCCAGCAGGTTGGTCTGGAAGGCGATCTCGTCGATCACCCCGATGATCCGGCCGATCTGAACCGAAGACTGTTCGATCTCGCCGACCTTGGTGACAGCGGCGGTGACCGCCTGGGCGGTGGTGCGGGCCTCGTCGTGGGTGGCGGCCACCTTCTGCTGCGCCTCCTGGGCGCTGCGGGCGGTGTTCTTGACCATCACAGTGATCTCGTCGAGGGCGGCGGCGGTCTCCTCCAGGCTGGCGGCCTGGTGCTCCGTCCGCCGCGACAGGTCGTCGGCGGCGGCGCTGATCTGGTCGGCGCCCACGCCGACGCTGCCGGCGGAGTCGCGAATGGAAGCGATAGTCTGGGCCAGCTTCAGGGCCGCGGCGTTGAAGTCGGACTTCAGCTCGGCGTACTCCGCCGCCAGCTGGGCCTCGATGCGGACAGTCAGGTCGCCGTCCGACAGGCTCGACAGGGCGTCGGCCAAGGTGCGGACAACCCGCGCCCGCTCGGCGTCGGATTGCTGGCGTTCGGCGTCACGCTCAGCCTTGGCCTGTTCGGCAAGGCTGCGCTCCTCCTCCTGCTGCAGGCGGGCGGTCTTGCGCTCCAGCGCGGCTTCGCGGAACACCGCGACCGAGCCGACCATCCGGCCGAACTCATCGTCCGTCACCTCAAGCGGGATCGGCCGATCGTAGTCGCCCTCGGCCAGGACCCCCATATAGTTGGAAAGCTCACCCATCGGCTTGATCACCCGACGGCGCAGGCTCTGGATCAGGAATATGCCCCAGGCCGCGGCCCCCAGGGCGACGATCACATAGATGGCCACGGTGGTCCGCTGGACGCGGGCCTGCGCGGCCTCCATGGCCAGGTGGGCGGCTTCCATCTGAGCGCGCACCTTTTGAAGGGAGGCTGCGGCGCGGTCGACCTCGGTGGCGAGGGCTTCGCTGGCGGCGTCGAACTCCGGCATCACAAGGTTGCCGACCTCGGGGCCGCCATCCACATAGCCGTGCGCCATCTTCTCGCCGGTGGCGTAGTAGGCAGGGAACCTGGTCTCCACCGCAGCCAGGGCGTTGGCCAGCTCATCAGCGTTGAGCGCCTTGGCCAGTTCCCCAGCGCGCTTCACGTCGCGCTGGAAGTCCTGGGCGTTCTTTTCGGCTTCGGCCCAGCCGTCATCCAGGCCGGACAGGCCGCGGGTCGCGGACACATCGGTCAGGAATTGCTGGACCTGGACGATCTCAAGCTGGACCTGCTTCTGCAGAACGGAGAGCTCGGCGAGTTGCGCGGCCGTCTGGTCATCGCGCATATTTTCCCGAGCCCGCTGAACTTGCTGCATCTCGCCGTAGAGAGCGCTGGCCGCGGCCTGGCCCACCGTGATGACGACAAGCCCCAGGACAGCCCCGACCAGAAAGCGCTCAATGCGCCCCGTGCGACGGCCCGCGGACTTGGTCATTTGCATACGCGCCCCCTCCAACACCGGTGTCAGGGATGACGCTTCGCGGGTTAACGCATCCCAAACTTGGGGGGGTCGCGACGATCAGCAGCGCCCGATATGGGCGCCCTGGTGATTATCGCGCCGGCGCGCAGACCCGGGCGCCGCGATCCGCCGCAAGGCAGACCTGCACCGGCGACGTCGCTGTCCAGGCGGTCTGGACATTATAATAGGCGCACTTGGCGCCCCGGACACGCAGGCTGGCGGGAACATGGGCGGCCGCCTGGGCCGCAACCGCGCCGTCGGCGCCCAGCTGCTCAACCGTGACGCCTTCAATGCCGGCCACCGGGACCGGTCCGGTGCGGCAGACCGCGCCTTGCACCCGGGCGCCGCCGGCGTCGCGCGACAGGACCGGCTGGGTCAGGCTCAGCCCGCCGGCGGTCGGGGCGCTGGCCAGGGCCTGGGTTCCGGCAGCGCCGAAGGCGAGAGCGGCAAGGGTGGCAGCGAAGGCTTTCATCGTCAGGTGATCCAATCTGATCCAGTCCCCTACCGCCAGAGCAATCCCCGGGCCAGCGGGCGATTTTCGCCGGTATGCAAGAAAATCAGCATCTTAAGACGTGATTCACGCCCTGAACACGCGATCTTAAGTTTCAAGCGCTACCTTACCCCCACAACAAAGAACCAGGAAACCTGGTGGGGTGTCATAATAATGAGCTGGAATACTCCAGCGCGATCGCGAGCTTATCGCGGCGCACGAATCCTTGCGACCGCCTGCATCACCACAGTGATCGCAGGCGGCTTTTCTTTCGCGCAGGCAGAAGAAACCGCCCCAGACTCCGCTCTGGTTCTGGGATTCGACTATCAGATCGACGTGATGGATGTGATGAAGGGTGGGGTCCGCAAGGGCGCCGAGCACCTGGACGCGCTCACCCTCTCGGCGGACCTGGACCTCGAACGGGCCGTGGGCTGGCGGGGGGCAAGCGCCCACGTGGACCTTTTGAACACCTCGGGCGGCGCCGCCAATGACCGGGCCGGCACCCTGCAGGGCGTGGACAGCCTCGAGGTCGGCGCCCAGCGCGGTCAGGTCTACCAGGCCTGGATCCAACAGAATTTCGCCGCCGACCGCGGCTCCCTGCTCGTCGGCCTCTATGACGTCAGCGGCGAGTTCGGCGTACTCGACAGCGCCGGCTATTTGATGAGCGCCGGCTTCGGCATGGCGCCGGACCTGGCCGCCTCGGGCCGCAACGGCGTCGCCGCCTATCCAGCCACGGCCCTGGCCGCCCGCCTCTCCTGGGCGCCGACCGAGACCACCTATGTGCAGGCCGCCGTGGTCAATGCTCGCCCGGGCGCGCCCGGCCTGGAGCCCGGCCTGGACACCAGCTTCGATGATGGAACCCTGCTGATCGCTGAGGCCGGCTGGACCGGGACCGGCAAGATCGCCCTCGGCGGCTGGACCCATACCCATCGCGCCGACCACCAGCGCGAAACCGACGCCCTGGGCGCGCCGCAGCAGCGCCGGGCGCAGGGGCTCTATCTGATCGGCGAACAGCCGCTGGGCGAGCGGACCACCGCCTTCGCCAAGCTCAGCGTCTCGGACGGCGACACCCAGGCGATCAAGGCCACCTGGCAGGCCGGCCTGCAGGTTCAGCCGGCCCTCGCCTCCCGCCCCAGCTCCACCCTGGCCTTCGGGGTCAGCCAGGTCCGCCTCGCCGACGGCTACCGCGCCAATGGCGCCGACGCCGGCCAGGACCTGGCCAAGGCCGAGACCCTCATCGAACTGACCTGGTCGGACCAGCTGACCGACAAGGTCCGCATCCAGCCCGACCTGCAATACGTCCGCCGCCCCAGCGGCGACAGCGCCCTGAAGGACGCCGTCATCGCCGGCGTCCGGATCCAGGTGACCTTCTAGGCTGACTTGAGCAGCGCGTTGTCCACCGGCAGGCGGCGCACCCGCACGCCGGTGGCGGCGAAGATCGCATTGGTCAAGGCCGGCAGCACCGGCGGCAGGGCGGGTTCGCCCAGGCCGGTCGGCGGATAGTCGGTGATCAGGAAGTCCACCACCACCGGCGGGGCGTCCGCCATCCGCAGCAGCGGATAGACGTCGAAATTGGCCTCCGTCGCCGCACCGTCCACGATAGTGATCTTCTGGTTCAGGGCCGCCGACAGGCCGTCGATCACCGAGCCCTGCACCTGGTTCATCGCGCCGGACGGATTGACGATCTGGCGGCCCACATCGGCGACCACCCAGACCTTGTCCACCTTGATGGCCCCGTCAGGTCCGACGCTGGCCTCCACCACCTCGGCGAAATAGCCCAGGTGGCTGAAGTAGCAGGCGACGCCGCGGCCGGCGCGCACCCCGGCCGGCCGCTTGGCCAGCGGCTTGCCCCAGGGCGCGACCTCGCGAACCCGCTTCAGCACACCCCGCATCCGCCCGGCGTCATAGGCGTCCTTGCCGGGCGTCCCGATCAGGCCCTGGTCGCCCAGCAGCTTCAGCTGGAAGTCGATGGGATCGGCGCCTGCCGCATGGGCCAGTTCGTCGATGAAGGACTGCATGACGAAGGCGTAGGCGTTTGACCCCGGCGCCCGCAGCGGCCCGGTGGGAACGCCGGTGGGGATCAGCGACAGGTCATAGCGGAAGTTCGGCACGAACCGGGCCGGGAACTCGTGCGGGGCCATGCGCGCGCTGGGGGCCGGCTGCCCCTTGCCATCGCCCAGGGTCACGAAATGGTTCTTCCAGGCGACCACCGTCCCATTGGCGTCCAGGCCGGCGCTCAGATGGTGCCAGCCCGCCGGGCGGTAGAAGTCGTGGCGCAGGTCGTCTTCCCGGGTCCACAACAGCTTCACCGGCGCGCCGGCCTCGCGGGCGATCCAGGCGGCCTCGACCATGTAGTCGTTGGCGAGCCGGCGCCCGAACCCGCCGCCGCAGCGGATCATGTGCAGGGCGATGGCGTCCGGGGCGATGCCCAGGGTCTTGGCCACCAGCTGACGGCCGGGCTCGGGGTTCTGGGTCGGGGCCCAGATCTCCAGCTTGCCGTCCTTGAAGTGCGCCGTGCAGTTCTGCGGCTCCAGCGCCGCATGGGCGATGAAGGGATAGGCGTAGGCGGCGCTCACCGTCTTGGCCGCCGACTTGAGCGCGCCGTCCACGTCGCCGTCCGCCCGCTCGGTGCGCTGCGGCCCGGTCTTGGCGAAGGCCGCGGCGGCGGCGTCATAGGCCGCGGTGGACTGCATCGAGGTCGGATGCTCCGCCCACTGAATGTTCAGCTTCTCGCGGCCCTTGCGCGCCACCCACCAGCTGTCAGCCACCACCGCCACGCCAGGCAGGAGGCCGCTCAGCTCGGTCCCGCCGTCGACGATGAAGGCCTTGCGCACGCCCTTGACCGCCATGGCGGCGGCCAGGTCAGCGCTCTTCACCTTGGCCCCGAACACCGGCGCCTTTTCGAAGGTGGCGTAGAGCATCCCGGGAACCTGGACGTCGATCCCGAACAGCGGCTTGCCAGTGACGATGGCCGGGGTGTCCACCTGGGCGTGGGGCTTGCCGATGATCTTGTAGGTCTTCGGATCCTTCAGCTTCAGGGTCTTGGGATCCGGCGCCGGCAGGGTCGCGGCCGTTGCGGCCAGAGACCCCTAGCTCGCCGTTCGGCCGGAGGCCATGTTGGACACCACCCCCCACGCCCTCGTGCAGCTGGCGGGATCAACCCCCCAGTCCTTGGCGGCGGCGGCGATCAGCATGGCCCGGCCCGCCGCGCCCACCTGGCGCAGCTGGTCCCAATGCAGGGGGGTGGCCGCACTGCCGCCGGCGAACTGGCGGCCATAGGTGGCCGGATCGCCGTCCGCCTGGATCGTGCGGACCTGGGCCCAGTCCACGTCCAGTTCCTCGGCGATCATCATCGGCAGGGAGGTCTTCACCCCCTGGCCGATCTCCGGGTTCTTGGAGACGAGGCTGACCACGCCGTCGGGGGCGATGGTCACATAGGCGTTGATCTTGGCGCCAGCCTGGCCTTCTGCGCCCGCCTTGCCGGCCAGGCTGAAGGATAGCATCAGCCCGCCCGCGGCGGCGCTGACTTTCAGGAAATCCCGGCGCGAGGCGCCCGTGGTGAAACCGTCCGCCATGATCACGCCCCCGCCTTCTGGCCAGACGCCAGTTTGATGGCCGCCCGGATGCGGGTGTAGGTGGCGCAGCGGCAGATGTTGCCGCTCATCGCCGCGTCAATGTCGGCGTCGCTGGGCTTGGGCGTCTGGGACAGGAGCGCCGTGGCGCTCATGATCTGGCCGGGCTGGCAATAGCCGCATTGGGCCACGTCCAGCTCGGACCAGGCCGCCTGGACCTTCTTGCCGACGGCGGTCGAACCGATGGCCTCGATAGTCACCACCTTGCCGGCGCCCACCGCCTCAACAGGCAGGGAGCAGGAGCGGACCGGCTGGCCGTCCACATGCACGGTGCAGGCGCCGCACTGGCCGATCCCGCAGCCATACTTGGGACCAAGAATCCCCAGGCCGTCACGCAGGGCCCACAAGAGGGGCGTGCCCTCTTCGACATCGACCTCGCGGTCACGTCCGTCCACGTGGATCTTGTAGCTCATGAGCGGGCCTCCCCAAGCGAGCGTTATAGCCGAAAGTGGACACCGGTTTCGGCGGCCATCACGCGCCAGCATTAACTTGGAAGGCAATCTAGGGTGCCGCTTGGCCTCTATCCAGAGACCGGGATCACGCCGGTGACGATTCCGCCAGCTAGAAGCACGATTGTCAGGGCCACCGCCCAGGGCAGGGTGAACTTCTGGTGCTGGGCCAGCTCCACCCGGCAAAGGCCGACCAGCAGGTAGGTGGACGGCACCAGAGGCGAGAGCAGGTGCACGGCCTGGCTGGTCAGGGCGGCGCGGGCCATCTCCACCGGCTGGATCCCATAGTGTCCCGCGGCCTCGGACAGCACCGGCAGGACGCCGAAGAAGAAGGCGTCGTTGGAGATGAAGAAGGTGAAGGGCATCGACAGCAGGGCCGTCACCGGCGCCATGTACGGCCCGAGCGCCGGCGGGATCGCGCCCACCACGCTGTCGGCCAGCGCCTCCGTCATATGGGTCCCGTTCAGGATGCCGGTGAAGATCCCGGCGGCGAAGATCAGGCTGATCACCGGCAGGATGTTGGGGGCGTGCGCGGCGATCCGCGCCTTCTGGGCGTCCACGGACGGATAGTTGATCAACAGGGCGATGGCGGTCGCCAGGATGAACAGGGCCGGGATCGGCAGCAGGCCCAGCACCAGGCAGGTGAGCAGGCCAAGCGTCAGGGCCAGGTTCACCAGGATCAGCTTCGGCCGCTCGGTCAGGTCATTGCCGCGGGTGAGCTCGACCGCCAGGGCCTCCTCGTCGGGAACATGCAGCCGCCCGTCGCCGGACAGGCGCTCCAGCCGCCTGCGCTCACCCCGGCCAAGCAGCCAGGCGACGCCCACGATGAACAGCCCGCCTAAGGCCATGGCTGGGGCCATGGAGGCGAAGATCTGGCCGGCGTCCAGGTTCAGCGCGCTCGCCGCCCGCGCGGTCGGCCCGCCCCAGGGGGTGATGTTGGTCACGCCGCAGGCCAGCATCAGCAGGCAGGCGAGGATCAAGGGGTTCAGCCCCATGCGCCGATAGAGCGGCAGCATGGCCGTGCAGCAGATCAGGTAGGTGGTCGAGCCGTCGCCATCCAGCGACACCGCCAGCGCCAGGATCGCCGAGCCCACCGTGATCCTGACCGGATCACCATCGGCCAACCTCACCACCTGGCGTACCAGGGGATCGAACAGGCCCGCATCAGTCATCAGGCCGAAATAGAGGATGGCGAAGGCCAGCATCACCCCGGTGGGCGCCAGCGCCTTGATGCCGTCCAGCATCATCGGCCCGAGGTCGAGGCCATGCCCCGCCATCACCCCGAACACCACCGGCGTCAGGCTGAGCGCCACCAGGGCCGAAACCCGCCCGCTCATGATCAGCGCCATGAAGGTCGCCACCATGGCGAAGGCGAGCAGTGCGAGCATGGATGACGTCCCCCGAGACCCGGGACTGTGGCCGCACGCCTACTCGGGAGCAACCCCCTCTCCCCGCCTGCGGGGACCGTCGCAAAACGCCGCCCCACCAGGACGTCATGG
>CAZXVO010000154.1:7538-8919 GCA_964643835.1 uncultured Phenylobacterium sp.
CGCGGTGGCGCCAACGCGTTCTATCCGCCGCCACGGAGTTCATGGGTGGCCGGGACAAGCCCGGCCATGACGGCACAGGTTGAATGTCGCCCGATTTCGCAACGCCCCCACCGGGGGAGAGGGAACGAGGGTCAGGGCAGCACCACCACCGCGTCGGATAGTTCGTTCGGGTTGTCGCGGGCGTCGGCGGGGAAGTGTTCGGCCAGGATGTCGCCGCAGCGGCGAATCGCGTCCTCGAATCCCTCGGCGGGCTTGCGCGCCTTCACACCGGCCACCAGCAGAGCCATGGCCTCGTCCCAGGCCTTGGGCTCGACCTTAGCGGCGATGCCCTCGTCGGCGATCAGCTCGGCCATGCGCTCCTTGGCCGAGACATAGATCAGCACCCCGGTCCGCTCACGGGTGGCGGCCAGGTTCTTGGCCAGGAACTGCTCCCTCGCCCGCTGGCGGACACGCTCGCGCTTCAGGCTGCGCGGGGTAAGGAACCGGCGCAGCGGGCCGAAGGAAATCAGCACCGCCACGGCCACGAACAGGGCGCCCTGCAACAGGATCGCTCCGCCCAGGGCCGCGCGCGCCGCGGCCTCCGCCGTGGCCGCAATCTGGCCGGCGGTCCAGCCATCGGTGAACACGTCGGGCACGGTCACATGAATTCCGGCCAGCAGCAGCACGGCCGGCGCGGTCAGGGCCGCCACCGCCGCCCAGGCCAGCGGGACCTCGCGGTAGTCCGAGGATTCGCCGGCGATCACGCAGTAGATCTCACCCCGGGTCTTGAGCTCGGCCGCGGCCACCGCCGCCGCCACCCGCGCCCGGTCCTGGTCGTTCAGCATCTCACCACCCTCCCGACGAGCCGCCGCCCCCGAAGGAGCCGCCCCCGCCGCCGAATCCACCGCCGCCGCCGCCACCGCCCCAGCCGTCGCGGTCACGCCCGCCGCCGCCGTTCAGCAGGATGAAGGGCAGCCACCACAGGCTGCTGCCGCCGCCCCGCAGGACCGCGCTGAGCAGCCACAGGACGATGAAGATGATCACGATGGCCGGGAGGTGCACCCCGTCCGTACGCACCTTGTCCTCCCGCGGCGGGGCCTGGGCGATGGCCTTGGCCCGATCTTCGGGCAGGGACAGCTGGGCGACGATCGCCTGCGTCCCGTCGACAATCCCCTGCTCCATGTCTCCGGCCCGGAACTGCGGCAGGATCTTGGACTGGATGATGGTGCTGGACAGGGCGTCGGTCAGGATGGGCTCAAGCCCATAGCCCACCTCGATGCGCACCTTGCGCTCGTTGGGCGCGACGACGACCAGAACGCCGTTGTCCTTGCCCTTCTGGCCGATGCCCCAGGCGCGGCCGAGGCGCACCGCGTAGTCGTCGATGCTGTAGCCCTGCAACGAC
>CAZXVO010000154.1:8929-10249 GCA_964643835.1 uncultured Phenylobacterium sp.
GTCGTTCTGGGCCTTGGAGCCAATGCCCCAGGCCCGGCCGAGCTGGTAGCCGTAATCCTCGATCTCATAACCCTGCAGGCTGGGCACCGTCGCAACAACCAGCTGGTGGCCGGTCTGGGTCTCCAGCTGGGCCAGCTCGTCGGTCAGCTTGGCCTGGGTGTCCGCCGACATCAGGTGAGCATTGTCGACCACCCGCCCGGTCAAGGGCGGAAAGGTCGGCGCGGCCAGGGCCGGCCCCGCGGCGAACAACAGGATCAGCGCCGCGAGGAAGCCCCGCGGCGCCTTCAGGGCGTTCACTACTGGGCCTTCGGAGCCGGAGCGGTCGGCGAGAAGCTGACGCTCGGGGCGGACTGGGCCGCGGCCGAGGCCTCGAACATCTGCATCGGCTTGGAATCCTTATGGAACACAGCCCAGAACGAGTTCGGGATGGTCTTGAATTCCAGATTGTAGTCGCGGACCGCCTCGTTGTAGTCGCGGCGGGCGATGGCGATGCGGTTCTCCGTGCCTTCCAGTTGCGACTGCAGGGCCAGGAAGTTCTGGTTCGACTTCAGATCCGGATAGTTCTCCTGGATCATCATCAGGCGGCCGAGCACGCCGGACAGCTTGTCCTGGGCGGCGGCGTACTGCTGGAACTTGGCCGGGTCGGTCAGGGTCGAGGCGTCAACCTTGACCTGGGTCGCAGACGCGCGGGCCTCGGTGACCTCGACCAGCACGCTCTTTTCCTGGGCCGCATAGCCCTTCACGGTCTCGACCAGGTTGGGGATCAGGTCGCTGCGACGCTGATACTGGTTCTGCACCTCGGCCCACTGGGCCTGCGCGGCCTCTTCCTTGGTCGGGATGTTGTTGATCCCGCAGCCGGCGACGAGAACCGGGGCCAGCAGGATGAGGGCGGCGCGCGCCAGACGTTTGCGAAGGGTCGACAAGGTGAAGGCTCCTGTGAGCGCAGCCAGACATAGCGCCGGCGGCGAATATTTGGCCCCGACCGCCCTCGGGCGCAACGGGGCGGGCCATGAAGCTTCAGTAATGGCGTCTCAGACGTAGCGCCCGGTGGCCAGGTCGTGCTCGCCGCGCTCGTGAACGATGTTGGCCCGGCCGACCAGCAGGTCATCCACCCCGCCGATCCGCTCCGCGTCCTTGCCCGCATAGGGCAGCGAGTGCAGCACGTAGCGCATGGCGTTCAGGCGCGCCCGCTTCTTGTCGTCCGACTTCACGACGATCCAGGGCGAGTCCGCGGTGTCGGTGTGGAAGAACATGGCCTCCTTGGCCCGGGTGTAGTCGTCCCACTTGTCGAGCGAGGCCATGTCGATGGGGCTGAGCTTC
>CAZXVO010000155.1:0-7494 GCA_964643835.1 uncultured Phenylobacterium sp.
CGCTTTCCCCAGTACTTCACCAACGCCATGTTGCTGCGCGCCTTGGCGCGGGCCGCCAGCACTTCCTCGTTGGAGAGGACCGGGTGCAGGCGTTCTTCCGGCTCGGCCGCCGCAACGGCGTCGGCGAGGGAGGGCGCAGCGGAACCTTCAGTCTGCTCGCCAAACAGGGCGGCTGCGTCGACTTCGGGTTGGTCTTCGGGGGTTTTGGGGCCGGGCATGATTCCTCGCAAGGTCAATCGGAAGCGTGGAGCCTACAGCCCAGCCCTGCCGCCGTCTAGCTGTGCGTCCAGGCCGCGTTGGCGATCGAGTTGGCGGACACCAGGATGGGCCAGCCCTGGCTGTCGATGCCGACGTAGTCGCCGGGGCGCAGGGACAGGATGCCGCGGTTCGGCACATACAGGTGGCCGTCGCTCTGGACGAAGCCACCCACCACCGGATGCGCCGGGTTCAGGTCGTCCTTGATCGCATTGTTGATCGACGCCACGTCGGCCGCCGCCAGGGATCCGATGCCCCGCAGGAAGGCCAGGGCGGTCAGAGAGGTGGTCGCGTCGGTGCCGAGGGTCACGGTCGCCATTGACAGGCTCCTATTAAACTGGTGATATGGTGCTCGAAGGAGAACCACAATGGCTGGACGTCCCCGCCCCGATACGTCGATAGAAAAGAAGTGCAGCGGCTGCAAGGAGACGAAGCCGCGCAGTGACTTTCACGCGAACCGTAGAACCTTTGATGGCTTGCAGACCCGCTGCAAAGAGTGCGGGCGCGAACAATCGCGACAGCAATATCTTCGGGTCGGCAGGCCCGACAACGCAGCAAGATCCCGCGCCTGGCGTGCGGCCAATCCGCGACTGGCCAAGGATCACCAGCTCCAGTCCACCTACGGCGTGCCGATCGGCTGGTACGACGCCCCCCTGATCAAGCAACGCGGTCGCTGCGCGATCTGCGCAACGACCGACTCTGGTGGGCGCGGAGACTTCCATCTGGATCATTGTCACGACACCGGAAGTGTCCGCGGCCTGCTTTGCTCGAATTGCAACGTAGGTATTGGACACTTCCGGCACAGTGAAAAACTCCTGGTGGAAGCTATTCGCTACTTAGCCGAAAGTAGCGGTCATGGCTGAGACAGCTTCGATACGAGCGAAGAAGGCCTGGTTCTCAATCAGAGTTCCATACATCAACTTCCATCCTATGACCCTGAGTTGGTTGAGCGGGTCCGATTTATCGGCGTCCTTCAGGTAGCTGAACTTGGCGTTGTCCAGCACGACTTGGCCATAAGCGCCGCGGCCGAGGATGAAGGTCGGGTAGACCGTCAGGCCGGTGGCCGGGGCGGCGGGCGGGGTCTGGGCCGAACCGATGCCGGTGATGACCACCGTGGTGTTGGCCGCCAGCTGCACGGCCTGGCCGGACATGGGGCCGGAGGTCGGGCCGGAGGCCGACAGGCCAAGGGTGGTCGGCGAAGACGTGGTGCCGACATAGACGTTGAAGGTGAAGCCGACGATGTTCGGCAGCGTCACGCTGATCGAGCCGTTCGGGCCGGTCACGCTGATCGAGCTCGAGACCTGATAGATGCGGCTCTCGTACTGGTTCTGCGTGTCGGACGCCGTGACGATGATGTAGTAGGTGGCGTTGGTGGCCAGGTTCCCGGCGGTGCCGGCGGTGCCGTTGACCTGGGCGACCCCGGTGAAGGACGGGATCATGTTGGTCTTGCAGAACCGGATGCCTGACCATTCGCCGGCCTCGTAGTTGTAGAGGCGGTTGAGATCCGAATAGGTCCAGGCGTTGACCACCGTGGCGTTGGACCGGAAGTCACCGACCACCAGGGTGTGGATCAGGGCGACGTAGTGGGGCATGGCCCGGGGGTTTTCCGAGGCGCGGGCGCCACCGGCGTTGGCCTCGATCTTGGTGTCGGTCATCTCGTCGCCCATGTAGCGCGGAGCGCCAAGGGTCTCGAGGGCCGCATCGGTGCGGATGACGGTGGTGGTGTCGAGCACGTCGCCCGCCACCAGGGCGCCGCGGGATCCGCGGCTGTTGACGTAGTTCACCTGGGTGCCGGCCATGAGCGCGTTCATGGTGTTGCGCTCGAGGGTTTCCGACATCTGCAGGGCGGTGAGCTCGGTCGCCTTCTTGAACAGTGGATGCTTGATCGTCATCTCGGCGACGTCGGTGATCGTCACCTTGTCCCCCCACTGCTGGGCGGTGGCGCTGACCTGGCTGATCGTCATGGTCTCGCCAATGGGCGGGACACCTTCGGACAGCGGCGCGTAGGGCAGCGGCAGGCGGTTGTATCGGGTCGCCGTGTAGGTGGTGCCGCGGCCCTTGTCGAGGGTGAGCGGGTCGCCGAACTGATAGGCCACCAACTGGCGACGCGCCAGCGGGAGGGTTTCGTCAGCGATGAAATTCTCGATGTCGGTCGAGAAGGCGGAAGCCGAATTAACAGCCATGCGTCTGGTCCCCTAAACGCGGGGACCAGGAGGGCCCCGCTAAATTTCCACGTTCTCGAGACGGGCCCGACGTTGGGCCGCCTCGCTTCCCCGGCGCTGGCCGTTCGCGGAAACATCCCCGCGAGTGGACGGCGTCCGAACCTGTTGGCGCTGCCGACCGTCCGCCGCGGCCCTGGCGCCGGCGGCGCGAGCCTTGGGGGCGCGGTTGAGCGCCATTTCGCCAAGCACATACTTCAGGACCGTTTCGCGCGGGGCGTTGGTGCCCGACTTGCGCATGTCCTGCAGATAGCTCTCGACCTTGTCTCGGACCTTGGCCGCCGCCGGATTGCGGGAGGCCAGGGCATCGAACGCCACCTTGTCGTTGGCGTCCCAGCTGTTGAACTGGATCTGGGCCAACGTCTGCTGAGTCTGCGCCGCCGTCTGGCGGGCGATGTACTCGGCGCGTTCGCCTGGATCCATGAGCGCCAGGCGCTCTTGTTCCTGTTGTTGGGTCAGATGCTGCTGTTGCTGCGTCTGGCCCGCCGTGATGCGGTCGATCTGCGCGCGGAGTTCGGCGGCTTCAGCCTTGGCTTCCGCGGCGGTGCGGGTCGCGGCTGCGATCCGGTTCTCACCGCGGGAAGCCGGGCGTCGGCCTACTTGATCCGCTTCGCCTTCGTCCCCTTCATCGTCTCCTGCATCGTCTTCTTCGAAGCGATCTTCTGCTCCACCATCGGCGTCCCCGTCGTCTTCATCTTCGAAGTCGGCATCATTTTCGAATTGGTCTTGGGCGTCCGCATCGGGTTCGAAGCCTTCATCGTTTTCAGGAGAGAACACGGCCCGGCTCGCGCCGGCCATCAGCATTTGGCGAAACATCAGTTCGTCCTTCCAGTCGGTAACGCCGACAAATCGAGTGGCGGCCAGTATCGCTGGCCAGTCGAGGGTCGCAGATTGCTACAGCGCAGTCACGTTTGTCAAACGCCTTACATCTTCCGGGGCATCGTCACGGCGCCGGCCGCCGCCATCTGATCGGGATGGATCATGCCGGGCGGACCTTTTGCCGCATGCGGCTGGCCGACCTGGGCGCCCGGTGGTGTGCCGGCCACGCCGGGTCCGGCGCCGCCCGGTGACCCGGGCACGCCCTTAAGCATCTCGGTCTGCTGCACGGCCGACTGCTTCTTTTCCATCTGCGCCATGTGCTGGGCGATGTGGTCGCGGAAGGTGCCGTGCGGATCCAAGGTCTGCTCGGCCACCAGCATGTGCGCCTGGATATGCAGGACGTCATCGTCGGCTTCGTTGACCTTCACCGGGTGACCAAGCTCGAGCATTGTGTTCTCGAGTTCGGGGTTCAGACTGATCGGGGTCTGCTTGACGAAGATCAGCGGCGCCAGGCGCGGGCCGAACAGGCTCTCGGTCATCTGTTCCATGACCGGGGCCAAGTTCAGCTGGTAGCCCTTGTACTGGTCGGGCGGGATGCCCTTCAGCACGTTGATGCCGGCGATCTGCTGCTGCATCTGGGCGGCGTTGCGCGCCGCCTCGACGCCGAACCATGTGAACTCCCAGCGGTTGCCCATCTGCAGTGGCGGGATGCTCTGCATCTGGGCGCGCACACCGAGCTCGCCATAGATGCGGATGGTCATTTCTTCGTCGCGGAACTGGTGGTCGTACTCGGCGAAGCGCTGCACCAGCGGCGTCAGGATGCCTTCCTCGATCACGGTCACCGCGTCGGCGGTCGTCAGGATGTCGACGGCCTGCTCGTTGGCGATCTCGGCCTGGTTCCGCTTCTGGCTGCCGCCCGTGCCCTGGGACACCATGGACGGGTTGACGCCCATGGTCTGGAAGATTTGCGACTTGACTGCTTCGGCCCGCTCGACGCCCGACCGCCACAGATCGGGGAACTGCGCGAACTGTGTGTCGGCCGGCGAGGTTTCCCACACCGCGGCCAGGCCCAACACCATCGACCCCACCCGGGGGTTCTTGGTCGGGTCGGTCATCACGATGGGCATGGCCGAGAAGTGCGCGGTGTCGGCGGCTTCGTTGATGGTGTCGTTGGCGAAAATCTGCAGGTCCATCGCATCGGACACCAGCGGCCGGCCCTTGATCACGCCAGCGACCTTGTCGACCGGCGCCGTGATCACCGGCACCCGGTCGCACCAGTAGGGGCACAGCTTGCACCCCAGGATCTGCTTCTCGCCGCCATAGTAGGCGCGGCACAGGCGGTACTCGCCTTCGATCTTCAGCCGGGTCCAAGTCTCATAGACCAGGGCGTGGGCGCCACCGCCCTTGATCCCCGCCGATTCAGCCATGTCCTTGCCGGTGTTGCGGGTGTCGCCGTTGCCCTTCTTGGACATGGCCTTGAACTCGGGCTTCTTCTCGATCTCCTCAAGGCCTTGATCAAGGCCTCGCCGTCCTCCTTGACCACGTCGCCATCGGCGATGGCCTTGCGGATGCGGCCCTTCGTCCAGCGGCGGATGACGGTGACGGAGCCGTCGCCCTCGATCGCCGCTTCGACGCTGTCGACAGTCACCGGCAGGATCAGGACGTCGGCGTCGTGCAGAACCTCGACGGTCGGTCGGCCAACCTTCTCGGTGCTGGAAATATATTCCTCGTGCTCGCCGAGCTCGGGCAGGCCCTCCTGGTCGGCCACGGTCTCGCGATGGGTGTGGTGGCGGGTGACTTGTTCCCACCCGACATAGACGCTGTACTGGCCTTCGATGTCCCCGTTCTTCACCAGGGCGGGCATGATCTCGGTGCGCAACTTGGTCTTGCGCACATAGTTCTCGATCAGCGCCATCTCGGCGTGGGGGATCTCGCCATCGGTGGTGGTGACGTCCACATAGCGGCCGGAGCGCGGGAAAATCTGGTTGGTGAAGCGGGTCTTCCGCGCGTTCACCGCGTCATGCACATAGGGCATGAAAATCTGGGACGTGCCGTTGTAGAACTGCCGGTCGGTGAGCCTGCAGTTGAACAGGTCCCAGTTGTCCATGATGTCGTCGGAACGGTTGCGCTGGTCGACGAAGCCTTCCTCGACGTCAGCGAAGATTTCGACCAGCCTCTTGCGAATGGCAGGCCTGCCGGACAGTTCCGCATCGCGATTCGGCTGCCGGCGTGCCATCAGCGTTTGTTCCCCAACATGGACGTGTACCGACGCCCGTCGTGCGTCACGGCGTTGAACCTATCGCCATCCTCGCCATCTGTCGAACCGCCAAGCTCCAACAGCCCGACGAAGCTCTCGAACCCCTCGAGCAAGGTGCGATAGACGCCTTCCTCGGCGTACTCGGCCAGCTGGCCCTGCTTGAGCAAGGCGCGGCTGTAGCCGCCGGCCAAGCCGTTGAGGGTCCAGCGCGCGTTGGATGACACCATCAGCGCCGGCATGCCTTGGCGCTCGGCCCTCAATAGAGCTCGTATATGATCCCTTGCTCGCTCGGGCTGAACGCCTGCCCGTAGTTCAAGCGGCACCTTCGCCACGGCTTGTCGCAGGCCGACGTTGTTGTATTGGTCGAAGTGGAGAGGCCCGGCGGTAAGCCGCACGCGACCTCCACTCTCGACATTGGCCTCGCTGATGATGTCCCGGATGACAGCGCCTGGCTCACCTTCGCGGACCCAATCGGCGAAGACGCGGATCGACCCGTCGAGAACTTGAAGGAGAACGCCGGTGACGAGCGAGCGCGTCGCATTGAGCGCGAGCCAGACCGGCCGCCCGGCCAGGGGTCGTAGGTCTTCACCGATGTGCCTCCCGTTGAAGTCGTCATAGATCGGGGCGCCGGGCCGCATCTTGAGCGCATAGGCCAGGGCGTTGGGGACGTCGATCTTGCCGGTGGGGAAGCCCAGCAGCTGAGCCTGCAGATCGGGCAGGGGCTTGGCGAACTGGACTTCGCGCGCCTGGAAGAAGGGCTGCAGGCCGCGGATGAAATCGAACTTGCCGACCGGCGCCTTCAGCGGCTGGATCGGGATGGTGAGGCCGCGCTTGACCTGCTCCTGGCGCAGCGGCTGCAGCAGGAACTGGTTGAGACCGTCTTCCTCGATGCCCATCTGCACGGGGTGGTGTTCGTCCCAGATGCGGAACTGCAGGTCGACAATCTCGCTGGGCATCAGCTGCGCGCCGGCGGCGTCCCAGATCACCAGCTTGGGCCCGATCCAGGACCAGACCACATGGCCGGTGTCGGCCGAATCCTTGTTGGTGGTGCGCGCCGGGTCGGTCATGGAATAGACCGCCTGCCAGGACCGCACCTGGGGCTCGATGCGGAACATCTCCTGCTTGAAGGCCTTGGTCTCGGGGGCTTCGCTCTGGCACATGTATTCCTGCTTGAAGCCCTGCACCTGGCCGCGCGCCAGATAGGTCTGTTCGAGGTGGAGCACGTCCTTGATCGGGAAGCGCTCGGGCCAGGATGACTGTTTCTCGCCGTTCTCGTCGAGGTAATAGATCGGGTAGGTGTGGACGATCCAGCCAGGGGTCTTGGCCAGGACCATGGCCAGACTTTCGGGGTGCAGCGGCGTGGCCGCCACCCGCACCCGATAGTCTGGATCGCAGGCCGGCAGCAGGTCGAGGGTGAACCAGTCGAGGTGCTTCTTGCGATGCTCTGGCGTGCTGACGTCCTGGCGGTTCTCGAGGTCGTCGCCGAACACCAGGTCGGGCCGCATGTCCTCGTGCTTGATCCCGCGCAGGGACTGGCCCTTGCCCAACGCCTGGATGGCGGCGCCGGTGGACAGCACCAGGCGATCCTCGCCCCAGGTCGCGCCGCGCAGGTCGCCGAAGGCCTGCCGCAGAAGGTCGTTGGCCTCGAACTCCCGCTTCACCGCATGCAGACGCGCCACGGCGCGCTCGGCGTTCTCGCCGATGATCAGGCAGTTCTTGAACTCGCGGAAGCCGGCCATGATCGGGATGGCTTCTTCGGCGATGGTGGACTTGGCCCCGCCGCGGAAGACCAGATCGAGCACGCCCCTGGATGGCCCGTGCCAGTCGTTCTGCATCTCGGCGTGGAAGGGTGGCGAGGCCACGGGGTGGCGGTGCGCGAACAGCACCTTGTGCGCCAGCGGCCGGTCCCGGTAGAGGCGCCGCAGGATCTCCTGCTGCGCAGTC
>CAZXVO010000155.1:7504-10214 GCA_964643835.1 uncultured Phenylobacterium sp.
CGGCCGCAGCCCACGCAACGCGTGCCGGGTCGCGTGATCATGAACGCCGTGCCCCCGCAGTTGCAGGCCCAGACTTCTTCGTCAGGGGGTCCCTGGAACGGCCAGATGTACTGGCCGCGACGCAGGCCGCAGGAAGGGCATTCCAGCGCTCCCGGGTATCCTTCGCCCAGGACCCCCTCAACTACGGCGACCCACTCGTGCTTGCAGGCCAGGCACTTGGCGGCGCCGGAGACGTAGCCGGTGGTCTCCTGCTTCGGAAACGGCAGGACGTCCGCCATCACTTCGGACCATCGTACGAATAACGATTTTTTATGAAGCGGTGGAAATAGCTGCCGGCGCTGACCGCCTGGGTCATGCCGCGGAACACCGAGGCCGGGACGTTGAAGTAGTCGTAGGACTCGCCGTTGCCCATGAAGGTGATGGTCAGGGTGTCGGTGTCCGAATCGTATTCGGCCTGCTCGATGTTCGTGCTGCCGGCGGGAACGAAGGTCTCGCTCATGACCGATGCCACCAGATGTGCGGGCTCAGCACCTCGTCCTTGATCGAGCTTTCGGACTCGTCCTCGTCTTCCGCATCCCGGTAGACCGGCGGCGGGAAGGGCTTGCCGTCCTCGGTTTCAAGGATCACGCAGCCCTGGTCTACGATCAGCCGCGTGATGACCGCCGGGACCCCCCGATAGTAGACCTTGCGGCCCACAAGCCGGTCGCGGGCTTCCTTGCTCAGCCAGCCGGACGAATGCTCGCTGAGTTCACCGATCAGGTGGTGAGCCCGCAGCAGGGCGCCGCGTGTGTCGCGGGTGAAGAACTCGAAGACGACCTCGCCATCGGCAGTGATCTTGCCCGAGCCGCCCTTGCGAACCTCGGACCCCGAATAGTGGGAGCCCTTGAGGTAGTTGCTGGCCGTGATCTCCACGCCGATCAGGATGCGGTGGCCGTCGAAGCCAACCGCCTCGCCGTCCATCTCCACGTAGTGCCGATTATCGGATCGGGAGTGCGGATGCTCGCCATAGATCAGGGGGCGACGTTCAGCCCCCACCATGACGAAGCCGTGATTGCTCCAGTTGGACCGGTCGCCCGCGCCCCATTGGTCGTCGCTCATGAGTAGGTCTCGCTCACTGCGGTGCGCCCCAGACAGCGGCGGGGGCTTCTTCCCGGCGATCGCAGGTCTTGGTGACGCGGAGGGTCCCGCTGGGTGGGACGAACCCGGCCGCCTGGATGTTGACCTCGACGGTCTTGACGCACCCGGCGTCCATGATCTCGACCGCCTTGGCCAGGGCTGTGGCCTGTTCGGCCAGGTTTGTGGTGCCGCAGCCGGAAAGCAGGAAGGCCGCACCGGCGATCAACAGGATGCGGGTCACGACTTCATGTCCACGTCTTGCTGCGCCGATGGCGCCGCCGCGGCGACACCTTCGTTGAAGGCAAGCACCGCGGTCGTAGCGACCAAGGCCTTCTGGTGGCGTTTCTGCCAGACCGCCCAACCCTGCCCGGCCGCCCAGATGACCACGGCGGAACCGATGGTCACGAACTGGGTGACCTGATTTTCCTGGATCGCCCCGTTCATTGCCAGCATCCCGGCCACGGTGGTCAGGCCATGGCGAAGCAGGGACGTCAGGATCGGCTCGATGTCGGTCTTGTAGTCCATGCTCGCCCCCTGCCGGCCCCTGCCGGCCCTAGCCGACGCTGTCGTCCTGGGTGTCCGCGCCGCTGGTGTTGTCGGCCACGCCGCTCGCGTCAAGCCCGGCCTGGGTGATCCTACGCTCCTTGCGCAGATCGAGGGCTTCCTGGGTCAGCCCACCACTGGCGGGATCGACGCTGTCGTGAAGCTCGTCACGGCCACCTTCGTAGCCCGCGCCAGCCACGCTGTCCTCGCCAGCCACGCTGTCCTCGCCAGCCGCGCTGTCTTCACCGGCGCCCGAGACCAGGGTGTCTTCCCCCAGGCCGAGATCCTTGGCGGCGATGGTCTGGTCGCCTTGGCGGTGCTTGGTCATGGTAGCGCTCCCGTAGGGTCTGTGATCCCCGCTGAACGGGGAACTTCGGCCAGGGTTGCTGCGCTGTCAAGAGCGGCGGGCCTGGCGGCGCCCCTGGCCCCGGCGGTTAGGCGTTGGGCCAGGGGTCTTCCGCAAGGTCGGCCGGGCTGGAAGTCAATCGCTGTGGGGTCTTTTCGGCTGGGCGGTGACCTGTGTCGCTGGATAGGTCGCTGGGCTGGGTAGCAGGCGGTGCTAAGAGTTCCAGAATTTCTGCGGGTATTTGAGGCAGTGGTTATTTATTTTATTTTCGCCCCGTCCCCCTACGTTTTCCCCGAACCAGCAAGCCCGCGCAACGCCTTACGGTGCAAGGCTTTGCGCGATTAGCAGGGGCTGCTAACTGGGGTCAACGTTTGGGCCTGGCTGCTACACGCTGAGGCGTTGGTTAGCTGATCCTGCTATGTGGTGTTTTGGGGTAGCAGGGGGAGGGGGCGGTAGGGGTCTAGGAATTAGGCAAATGGCTAATTGGTAGGGGTAGGGCTATCCGCCTAGCCCATGGTCACGCGCGAGGGCTTAGCTGATAGCACACGCTGCTATCCGCTTGACACCTTAGCAGCGCGTGCTATTGGTAACGCATCAACAAGCGGGAGCACATCACATGCAATGGTTCACTCTATGGACAGCCGGTGGCGTTCGCATTGGCAAGATCCAAGCCACGCGACAAGCGTTGCAAGCCACACTAGGCGT
>CAZXVO010000156.1:0-4115 GCA_964643835.1 uncultured Phenylobacterium sp.
CGGGCGTGGGCTATGTGCTGGACGGCGGCTATGACCTGCCGCCCCTGATGCTGACCCCCGACGAGATCGAGGCCGCGGTGCTCGGCGCCCAGTGGGTGGCCAGCCGGGGCGACCCGGCCCTCGCCCGCGCGGCCAAGGACCTGATCGGCAAGATCGGCGCGGCGGTGCCAGAACGCCTGCGGCCCTATGTGATCGAACCCGCGTCCGGGGCGCCTCCGGCCTGGAAGGTCGTCCCCGCCGGCCCCGACCGGGCCCGGGCCCCCCCCCACACCCCCGCCGCCCGCACCACCCGCCTCAACACCACGCCCGCGGCCGGCCCCGACAGCGAGCGGGTCATCTGGCCGGTGACCATCGGCTATCGGGACACCACCCGCATGCTGGTCGCCTGGTGCGAGTTGCGCGCCGATTTCCGCAGCTTCCGCACCGACCGGGTCACCGACGCCGAGTTCCTGGAAGACCGCTACCCCGAACGCCCGGCCGTGCTGCGCGCCAAGTGGCGGCGCCAGATGGAGGAGATGCGGGCCCAGTGGCGCAAGTCCGAGGTCTCCCCGAACTGAGCCCTGGCGCCCCGCCTCGCGCCGACCTATCTGCCTCGCTCAACTCTTCGATTGGATTTCCAGATGAGCTTTTCCCTCTACGACGCCTCGGCGCCCGTCTACCTGAACATGCTGCGCAACCTCGTCGCCATTCTCGACAAGGCCGCCGCCCACGCCAAGGCAAACGGCGTTGACATCGCCACCTACCTGGACGCCCGGCTCGCGCCCGACATGCATCCCCTGACCCGTCAGATCCAGATGGTCAGCGACGGCGCCAAGGGCGGCGTGGCTCGCCTGGCCGGCGTCGAGGCGCCCAGCATGCCCGACACCGAGACCACCTTCGCCGAGCTGAAGGAACGCCTGGCCAAGACCATCGCCTATGTCGAAGGCTTCAAGCCGGAACAGATCGCCGGCCGTGAGGACGAGGTGATCGAGCTGAAGTTCCCGGGACAGACCATGACCTTCACGGGCGCGAGCTTCCTGACCACCTTCTCGATGCCGAACTTCATGTTCCACGTCACCACCGCCTACGCGATCCTGCGCGCCCAAGGCGTGCCGCTCGGCAAGATGGACTTCCTGGCCGGCGCCCGGATGGCCGGCGCCTAATGGCTCCAGGGGAGGGCCAGCCCCTCCCCGCTCATCCCCGCGCAGGCGGGGATCCAAGCTGAGCCCGCGAAGCCAACTGAACCGCCCGATGGATTCCCGCCTACGCGGGAATGAGCGGTCGGTGGGGTCACCCCGCCACCGCCGCCTCCAGGGCCGCGATGTCGAGCTTGGACATGGTGAACATCGCCTGCCGGGCCCGCTCGGCCTTCACCGGGTCCGGGTGCCCCAGGCAGGCGTGCAGCTGCACCGGCACGATCTGCCAGGAGACGCCGAAGCGATCCTTCAGCCAGCCGCAGCGTCCCGGCTCGCCGCCATCCGCCGTCAGCGCGTCCCACAGGCGGTCGACCTCGGCCTGGTCCTGGCAGGACACCGACATCGAGAAGGCCTCGTTCAGCTTGAAGTGCGGCCCGCCGTTCAGGGCGATGAACTCCACCCCATCCAGCTTGAAGCTCACCGTCAGGGGCGGCCCGCCCGGCCCCGCGGCCTCGCCGCCGGTGACCTCGGAATTGGGGAACAGGCTCACATAGAAGCGCGCCGCGTCCAGGGCGCCGCTCTCGAGCCACAGGAACGGGGTGACTTTCGGCATGCTCACATCCTCCTTGTGATCCGAGGACGGTGACGCCGGCGCCTCGCCGACATCAGGCGATGATTTTGCGGCCCTCGTCCATGGGCAGGACCAGGTCTGCGCGCCCCGGCATGTCGGCCAGGATCCAGCGGGTCAGGCGTTCATAGTGGGCGATGAAGCGGGCGACGGCGGCGTCGTCCATCGCCCGGGACGCCTCGCGGCCCTCCGCCGCCAGCCGGGCGCGCAGCTTGGCCTCCTGCTCACAGCGCCAGGCCAGCACCACCTCGAAGCCCGGCGCCTGCAGGAGCACCTGGAAGCCGATGAGCGCGAACAGCCGCCGATAGGGTCCGGCCAATGCGGCGTTGACATACGCCCGCCAGACGCCGCTCGCGTCCTCCTCCCGCTCCAGGGCGTTGATCGGGACGGCGAGGTCGGCGTCGGCTTGCGGCCGCGCGCCGACGCACCAGCCCTCGAACAGGATCACATCCACCGGCCCATCGACCACCGGCCAGGTTTCCGGGGCGGCGCGGTCGTCTGCGGCCTTGTCGAAGCGCGGCAGGGCGGTGCGGCCCGGCTGGGCGAGGGCCGCCAGCACCTGGGCGCCCAGATCCACATCGTGCGTCCCCGGAACGCCGCGGGTCGCCAACAGGGGATGAACCTCGGCCGCCAGCGCCTGCCGCTCAGCGCGGGTCAGGTAGAGATCATCGATGGACAGCACCGCGACCTTCAGACCGCGCGCCTCCAGAAGGTGGGCCAGCACGGCGCTGAGGGTCGACTTGCCGCTCCCCTGCGCCCCGCAGATTCCGACCACGAAGCCAGGCCCTGTACGGCGTTCCACGATGGTCTGGGCCAGCGGCGCGCAGACCCGCTCGACCACCTGCGCATAGGCGGGCGGCAACCCCTCGGCGGTCAGGAATCGGGAAAGCCAGTCGTCCATGCGGACAAGACTACTGCTTTTCGGGCGGGCGTGACGGGCGCCGAAACCGGCAGCCACTTTCGGCTGTCACGCCCTAGCTTATCGCGCCCTCGATGGCCGTCGCGGCGCGATTGAGGATGTCATAGAGCTGGGTTTCGAAGACGCTGAAGGCGGTGACCAGGGCCACGCCCAGGACGCCCGCGAAGATGGCGTATTCGACCATGGTCGCGCCGGTCTCGTCAGCGGCGAACCGGGCCAGGAACCTCAGATCAGGTCGCGCAGCCAGGCTACCAGCGGCGCGTCGGCCGGGGGCATCGGATAGTCGCCGAGTTTCGCGGGTTTCACCCATGCCAGCGCCGAATGTTCCTTGGCCTCGACCACGCCGTCCCATCGACGGACCAGGTACAATGGCATGAGCAGGTGAAAGGACTCATAACCGTGACTGGCGAACACGAAGGGCGCCAGGCAGGCGTTGCTGACCGTGATCCCCAGCTCTTCCTGCAGTTCGCGGATCAGGCAGGCTTCCGGCGTCTCGCCCGCCTCGACCTTGCCGCCGGGAAACTCCCACAGGCCGGCCAGTTGCTTGCCCGGCGGCCGCTGGCAGATCAGCACCCGGCCATCGGAGTCGACCAGGGCGGCGGCGGCGACGAGGAGCATGGGCTTTGGTTCGGACATGACCCTCCAATCGCGGGCCGTGCGGCAAATTGCAATGGCCGGCGCAACCTTGACTTTCCGCCCCGCAAGGCTCATGTGCATGTTGCGCTGCAAAAAACCTGTGGCGATATCGGTGCTCCAGTCGCGTGATGGTTCCGGGTTCGGGACCAGCCTGTCGAGCGCCCTGAAGAGATCGCATAGATCGCCCCGCCACGCGGGGGCTTTCCACAAATGACCCGCGTCACCGCGACCCTCGCAAGCAGCGATGGGGCGGTCTCGGCGCACATGTGAGAGATCTGAACTTGACTCAATTCACCGACCTCGGCCTGGCCAAGCCCCTCCTGAAGGCGCTCGCCGACGAGGGCTACACCACGCCCACCCCGATCCAGGCCCAGGCCATTCCGGGCGTGATGACCGGCCGCGACCTCCTGGGCATCGCCCAGACCGGCACCGGCAAGACCGCCGCCTTCGCCCTGCCGCTGCTGCACCGCATCGCCAATGACCGGAAGCCGGCCCCTCGCCGCGGCTGCCGCGTCCTGGTGCTGTCGCCGACCCGCGAACTGGCCACCCAGATCGCCGAGAGCTTCAAGTCCTATGGCGCCCACATGGGCGTCTCGGTGGCCGTTGTGTTCGGCGGCGTGAAGTACGGCCCGCAAATGCGCGCCCTGGCCGGCGGCGTCGACATCCTGGTGGCCACGCCGGGCCGTCTGATCGACCACCTGCAGGAGAAGTCCATCACCCTGCAGGGCGTCGAGACCTTCGTCCTCGACGAGGCCGACCAGATGCTGGACATGGGCTTCATCCTGCCCATCCGCCGGATCGTGAAGCACCTGCCCCG
>CAZXVO010000156.1:4125-10163 GCA_964643835.1 uncultured Phenylobacterium sp.
GCAGAACCTGTTCTTCTCGGCCACCATGCCCTCAGAGATCGAGAGCCTGGCCGCCGAGTTGCTCAACCCGAACCCGCTGAAGGTGTCGGTGACGCCGCCCGCGACCACGGTCGAGCGCATCAAGCAGAAGATCATCTTCGTCGAGAGCGCCCGCAAGCGCGCCCTGCTGAACGAGTTGTTCGCCGAGCGGGCCTTCAAGCGGGTGATCGTCTTCACCCGGACGAAGCGCGGCGCTGACCGGGTGGCCAAGTCCCTGGAACAGGCCGGCGTCACCGCCGCCGCCATCCACGGCGACAAGAGCCAGGGCCAGCGCGAACGGGCGCTCGCCGCCTTCAAGGCGGGTGAGGTCCAGGCCCTGGTGGCCACCGACATCGCCGCCCGCGGCATCGACATCGACGCCGTCAGCCACGTGGTCCAGTACGAGCTGCCGCACGTGCCGGAGGCTTACGTCCACCGCATCGGCCGGACCGCCCGCGCCGGCGCCGACGGCTCGGCCATCGCCTTCTGCGGCGAGGAAGAGCGCGGCCTCCTGAAGGACATCCAGAAGGTCACCCGCCAGACGATCCCGCACGAGGATCGCCGTAACGACAAGAGCCTGCACCTGATGACGACCCACATGCCGGCCGAAGCGGCTGGCGAGGGTCGTCAACGGCAGCCGCATCGCAAGGGCGGAAACCCGGACCGCCGGCCCGAGGGCCGCTCGGACCTGCCGCCCGGCCTGCGCAAGACCCGCAACCGCAAGCGCCCCGGCGCCGGCGGCGGCGCGGCGGCTGGCGGCAAGCCCGCGGGCCGTCCCGGGCCCGGCGTCTCCACCACCCCCATCGACCAGTCCCAGTTCAAGGGCCCCAAGCGCCAGGCCGGCGAGTCCGCCAAGCGCTGGAGCCCGATAGACTAAGGCTTCAGGGCCGTCCTGGAGCGAAGCCCTGGAACAGGACGCCGACCTCGCCGTCGAGGGCGGTGGCGTGGTCGATGTCGGACTGGCCGGCCTTCAGGGCGCCCAAGGAGAGCCGGGCGACGCCACGGCCGTACCACGCCTTGGCCATGGCCGGGCGAAGCGCGATGGCGGCGGCGAAGTCGGTCTCGGCCTTGGCCGGCTGGCCCAGTCGCAGCCACAGGAGCCCGCGATTGAACACCGCCGGCAGGGCCTTGGGGTCGAGGCTGATGGCGCGGTCATAGTCGGCGATGGCGCGGGCGGAATCGCCCTTCAACCGCCAGACCGCCCCGCGGCCGCCATAGGCCAGGGCGTCCTTGGGATCGCGCGCCAGGGCCTGGTCGTAGTCGGCCAGGGCGCCGTCATAGTCGGCCAGGCCGAAACGCTCGGCCGCCCGCCGGCGCAGCAGGTAGGCGTTCCCGGGCTGTTGGGCGAGGGCGGCGGTGAAGTCGGCCTCGGCGCCGGCATGGTCCTCGGCGTCGGCGCGGAGTTCGCCACGGGCGACCAGGGCGGCCAGGAACTTCGGCGACAGGGCCAGGGCCTGTTCGTAGTCGCGGGCGGCGGCGGCCTCGTCGCCCAGTCCGCGCTGGGCCACGCCGCGGACGAAATAGACGAAGGCGCGGGGCCTCAGCGCCCCGGCCTGGACCAGGGCCGCCCGGGCGCGCTTGGGATCGCCCACCCGCAGCCAGGCCCCCCCCAGCATCTCGTAGATGTCCGGATCATCCTGGGCGTCGGCGGCCAGGGGCAGCAGGTCTTCCAAGGCCCCCTTGGCGTCGCCGGCCCGCAGGCGGACGTCGCCGCGCAGCTCGTGCAGCCAGCGGCTTTCCGGCTTCAGGGCCAGCGCGCTGGAGAAGTCCTCGGCCGCACCCGCCAGGTCGCCGCGCGCCGCGCGCACCTGACCCCGGCCGCCCAGGGCGAGCACATCAGAAGGATCCACGGCCAGGACATGGCCGAAGTCGGCCTCAGCCTTGTCGAACTCGCCCTTCAGCCGCCAGGCCTCGCCGCGCATGTCATAGGCGATGGCCAGGTCCGGGGCCGCCTCGATCGCCGGGTTGAGTTCGGCCAGGGCGGCGTCCGCCTCCCCGTTCGACAGGGCTTGCAGGGCGCGGGTCAGGCCGGCTGCCACCGCCATGCGGCCCCGGATCAGCGCGGCCTCATAGGCCTCAAGGGTCGGGCTGGAATAGCCGGAGCCCGTCACATCCGGCGGGTCCAGGCTGGGACGCGCCTGGGCGCCGGCGGCGGCCAACCAGGCCACCCCTGCGATGAAGACGCCCAGTCTGCGCAACGCATCCCCCTGAAACAGCCTGCACGTGAGCATGCGAGGCCGCGCCTGCGCCAGTCGGCTCGCGCCCAGGGGGAACCGGCGCCGGCCGATCAGCTGCGGTAGTCGCCGTTGATGGCCACGTACTGCTTGGTCAGATCGCAGGTCCAGACCGTGGCGGTGCCGCGGCCGACACCGACGTCGACGCTGACCTCCAGCTCCTGGGCCTTCATGTAGGCGCTCATCTTGGCCTCGTCATAGGTGGGCGAGATGAGGCCGTCCTGGGCGGCCACCAGGGGGCCGAACTGGATGCGGATGCGATCGCGGTCGATCTTCTCGTCGGCGCGGCCCACGGCCATGACGATCCGGCCCCAGTTGGCGTCCTCGCCGGCGAAGGCGGTCTTGACCAGGGGGCTTTCGGCGATGGTGCGGGCGATCTTGCGGGCCGAGGCCGGGGTCTCGGCGCCGGTGACGTTGATCTTGACGAACTTGGTGGCGCCCTCGCCATCGCGGACCAGCTGCAGGGCCAGGTCCAGAAGCACGGCCTCCAGCTTGCGCCGGAAGTCGGCCAGGCGCTTGTCACCGGCCCGGGTGATCTTGGGCGCTGAGGACTGGCCGGTGGCGAACAGCAGCAGGGTGTCGTTGGTCGAGCGGTCCCCGTCCACCGTCACGCAGTTGAAGGTGGTGCGGGTATAGAGGCTGGCCAGGGTCTGCAGGGCCGCGGGCGCGATATTGGCGTCGGTGGCGACAAAGGCCAGCATGGTCGCCATGTCCGGCGCGATCATGCCGGAGCCCTTGCAGATGCCGGCGATGCGCACCTTTTCCCCGTCGATCTCGGCTTCCGCGTAGGCGCCTTTCGGGAAGGTGTCGGTGGTCATGATGGCGCGGGCGGCGCCGGCCCAGTTGTCGTCCACCAGCTTGGCTTCCACGTCGGGCAGGCGCTGGACGATCTTGGCGTCGTCGAGCAGCACGCCGATCACGCCCGTGGAGGCGATCATCACGTCACGCTGGCGGCAGTCGAAGCGCTTGGCCACGGCCGAGGCGACCCGACGTACGGCGTCGGCGCCCGGCTTGCCCGTGAAGGCGTTGGCGCAGCCGGCATTGACCACCAGGGCGCGCGCATCGGCGCCCTTGGACAGCTCCAGATGCTTGCGGCACCAGTCGACCGGGGCGGAGCCGACGCCGTGGCGGGTGAAGACCCCGGCGGCGCTGGTGCCCTTGGCGAAGCGCATGACCATCAGGTCCTCGCGCTCATGCTTGTAGAAGCCGGCCCGAGCGGTCGCGAGCTGGACGCCGGCGATCGGCGGGATCTTCGGGAACGGCACGACCAGGGGCGAGACTGGCAGGGCGCCCTTGGCCGGGGCCGGGGTCGCGGGCTTGGCCTCGTCGTCGAACTGGCGCGAGGCCTTGTCGGCGCGCTTCAACGCCGCGCGCTTCAGGGCGCTGGCCAGGGGGTCCAGAGCCCGCTCAAGGGTGTGGCCGACCACCTCCACCGGCTTGGCGGCGACTTCCAGCGCCAGTTCGGCCGGCGACTTGGCGGGGGTCTTGGCGGTCTTCGCGGCGGGCTTGGCCTTGGCCGCGGGGGTCTTGGAAGGCGTCTTGGTCATGGCTTCACCGGCTTGGGCGCGGAGGCGCCGGCTTTCGGGTCAGGGGTCTGGCTAGGGGTCGGGTCCGGGGCCTTGCCGGCGAGACCAGGGGGCGCGCTGGCCGGCTCTTCAGGTTGGCCGGGCACGTCCTGGGGCGCCTTGATCAGGGTCTGGACCTTGGCGCGGCCTCGCAGCTTTTCCAGCAGGTCGCGGACCTGATCATAGGTCAGGAAGCGGACGATCTGCGGCCGCGCGGCCTCCAGGGTGATCGGCTGTTCGAGCCGGCGGTCCTCGACCTTGACGATGGCGAAGCCGCCATCGACCTCGAAGGGGCCGACGATCTGGCCCGGCTTGGCGGCCTTAAGGTTGGCCTCATAGGCCTCGGGCATCACGTCGGTGGTGAAGTAACCCAGGTCGCCGCCATTGAAGCGCGTGGCCGCGTCGGTGGAGCGTTCCATGGCGAGGGCCTCGAAGGAGGCGCCGGTGGCGAGCAGCTTCTTCACCCCGTCGGCTTCGGTCAGGGTCGGCAAGACGATCTGGCGCGCGCGCAACTCCTCGGACTGTTTCGCGAGCTTAAGCTGCTCCTGGTAGAGGCCGCGGATCGCATTCTCGTTCACGGCGTCGGAGACGGTGCTCTCGACCAGCATGTCGCCAAGGATGCGCTCGCGGGCGGCGGCGAGACGGCGCTGGGCCACAGGGTCCTTGTCGAGCTTGCGCTTCAGCGCCTCGGTGGCCAGCAGCTTCTGGTCGATAACCTCGTCCATCACCCGCCGGAACAGGTCGGAAGACACATCCAGCGGCTCGCCCTCGCCGATCAGGCCCTGGGCGACCGCCTCGCGCTTGACGTCGGAGGCCCACACCGTGCGGCCATCGACCTTGGCCACGGCCTGGTCGCCAGGCTCGGGCGGACGTTCCGCGCCATTGCGGCCACCGCAGGACGCCAGCATCAGCGAAGCGCTCAGCACGACGGCGATCATGCCGAAAGACCGCGCGATCCGGGTGAAACTTGCCTGAGCCATGAGGCCTCGCCTTCCAAAGGTTCGCCGCCCGGGGGCGTCCCCGTCCCTAGAGCAGGAAACGGTGGGGGGGAAAGGGTTTTTGCAGCGCCTTGAGCCAAGTCAGTCGGCGCCTCCCTAGCCATTTACGCAGCGGGACCCTAAGGTCCCCGCCGATCTAATTCCGGCGACGCGCCCCACAAGGCCAGGCCGGTCCATATTTTTGGGAGGATTTTGATGTCACGCGAAGCCGTTATTGTTTCCTATGCCCGTACGGGCCTGGCCAAGTCGCAGCGCGGCGGGTTCAACATGACCCCGACCGTCTCCATGGCCGCCCACGCCGTGAAGCACGCCGTTGAGCGCGCCGGTGTCGACAAGGCCGCGGTCGAGGACTGCATCCTGGGCAACGTGGCGCACGGCGCGGGCAACCTGGGCCGCCAGGCTGCTCTGCTGGCCGGCCTGCCGATCACCACCTCGGGCGTGACCGTCAATCGCTTCTGCTCCTCGGGTCTGCAAACCATCGCCACCGCGGCCAACTATGTCCGTAATGACGGCGCCGACGTGGTGGTGGCCGGCGGCGTGGAATCCCTGTCCTTCCCGGGCGGCGGCGGCTCCATGCAGAACAACGACCCGAAGCTGGCCCAGCAGTATCCGGCGATCTTCATGCCGATGATCGACACCGCCGACATCGTCGCCGAGCGCTACAAGCTGAGCCGCGAATACCAGGACGAGTACTCGCTGGAATCGCAGCGCCGGATGGCCGCGGCCCAACAGGCCAACAAGTTCGCCGACGAAATCGTGCCGATGTCCACCAAGATGAAGGTGGTCAACAAGGAGACGAAGGAAGAGGCCAACGTCGACTACGTGGTGGATCGCGACGACTGCAACCGTCCCGACACCACCCTGGAAGGCCTGGCCAAGCTCGCCCCCGTGCGCGGTGAAGGCAAGTTCATCACCGCCGGCAACGCCTCCCAACTGTCCGACGGCGCCGCCGCCGTGGTGGTCATGGAAGCCAAGGCCGCCGAAAAGGCCGGCCTGGCTCCGCTGGGCGCCTTCCGCGGCTGGGCCGTGGCCGGCTGCGAGCCCGACGAAATGGGCATCGGCCCGGTCTTCGCCGTGCCGCGCCTGCTGGAACGCCATGGCCTGAAGGTCGACGACATCGACCTGTGGGAACTGAACGAAGCCTTCGCCTCGCAGTGCCTCTATTCCCGCGACAAGCTCGGCATCGACCCGGCCAAGTACAACGTCAACGGCGGCTCCATCGC
>CAZXVO010000157.1:0-10116 GCA_964643835.1 uncultured Phenylobacterium sp.
TGCAGATGGACATCAAGATCGCCGGCATCACCGAAGCGATCATGAAGCAGGCTCTGGAGCAGGCGAAGGCCGGCCGTGAGCACATCCTGGCCGAGATGAACAAGGCCATGGAAGCGCCGCGCACCAACCTGGGTGAGCACGCGCCGAAGATCGAAACCATCAAGATTCCGGTCGACAAGATCCGTGAAGTGATCGGTTCGGGCGGCAAGGTGATCCGCGAGATCGTCGCCGAAACCGGCGCCAAGATCGACATCGGCGAAGACGGCACGATCAAGATCGCGGCCGCCGAGCAGAGCAAGATCGAAGCGGCCAAGGACTGGATCAAGTCCATCGCGACCGAGCCGGAAGTCGGCCAGATCTACACCGGCAAGGTGGTCAAGATCGTCGACTTCGGCGCCTTCGTGAACTTCTTCGGCGCCAAGGACGGCCTGGTTCACGTGAGCCAGATCTCCAACGACCGCGTCGCGAAGGTCTCGGACGTCCTGCAGGAAGGCCAGCTGGTCAAGGTGAAGCTCCTGGGCTTCGACGACCGCGGCAAGACCCGCCTGTCCATGAAGATCGTGGACCAGGAGACGGGTGAAGACCTGTCCAAGAAGGACGGCGCAGAGGAGAAGGAGGAGGCCTAAGCCTCGACCTGACTTCGGTCTGAACGACATGGGGCGGTCGCAGAGATGCGGCCGCCCTTTTCGTATTCCGGCCCGCCCCAAAGCCGCCACAGCCCGGGCGGACAGATCAGGCATGGGAAGGGAGACCCGGGATGGCGGAGCCGACGGACGATCTGCGCAGCCTGCTGAAGGCTGAACTGGCGCGGCGCGAGATCGACTATGCCGAGCTTAAGCGGCTCTTCGACTTGCATGGCCTGACCTACAGCCAGGCCGAGGTGACCGAGCAGATCGAGCGCGGCCCCCTGACCGCCGCCTTCGTCACCCAGTGCTTCGAGGTCATCGGCGCGCCGGTGGTGCGTTTGGACTTCTGAAGGGCGGCCTTGGTCTGCTGACAGGACGTGGGGCCCAGGCGCCCGTATGATCCCGGCGACACTCAAGGAGCCCGCGCATGACCCAACCCACCCTGCCGCTGGACGGCGGCTGTCGTTGCGGCCGCGTCCGCTTCCGCCTGAACGCCGCGCCGATGTTGACCATGGTCTGCCATTGCAAGGGCTGTCAGCGGATGACCGGGAGCGCCTATTCCCTCAGCGCCCTGTCGGCGGCGTCCGCCTTCGAGATCACGGCCGGCGAGCCGGTCCTGGGCGGCATGAAGGCCTCGCCCAAGCACCACCACTGTCCCGACTGCATGAGCTGGATGTTCACGCGGATGGACGACGCCCCGCACCTGGTGAATGTGCGCGCGACCCTGTTCGACGAGACGGACTGGTTCCGCCCCTATGTGGCGACCTGCGCGGCCGAGAAGCTGGCTTGGGTCGAGGTTCCGGTGGCTCGCAGCTTCGACGGCTTCCCGGGGATGGAGGACTATCCGGCCCTGCTGCAGGGCTATGCAGCGGCTCAGAACGCCCCGTAGCCCCGCGCCATGGCGGCGGCGAAGCCGGGCAGCAGGAGGAACAGCACGGCCTCCAGGTGCAGGAACATGCGCACGCGGGAGATCTCAGCGTCGGCGGGGATCGCCTCGGCCCGGCGGGTCTTGATGAAGAAGATGGTCGGCGGCACGGATAACAGGCCGATCAGCAGGAAGACCCCGATCTTGGCCCAGAAGAAGGCGTTGTGGCTGTAGTAGGCCCAGCCCTTGGCGGAGTAGTAGGCGCGGATCAGACCGACCGCCAGGATCAGGGCCGCCAGGATCCCGTACCAGAGGTCCACCCCCGCCACCTGGGTGATGGCCGACTGGCCCATGCCCTTCTTCACCGTGGCCAGCTCGACGACCAGCACCCCAAACAGGGCGAAGATCAGCACGTGGTGCGCGATGGCGAGCGTCAGGTCTAGCATGGTGGGTCCCTCTTGAGGGCCATGAGGCCTGAAGCGGGGCTTTAAGTCAAAGCGGGTTGGAAATTGTCCGGGCGCAGGGGTAAGCCCCTCGCTCCGTCACCCCAAGGCTTGTTCTTGGGGTCCCTGTGTCGGTCACCTCGGCGTTGGAGGGCGGGCACGGACCATCCGGTGACGACGCCTCAACTCACTGCTCCCTGATAGAGGGACCCCAAGAACAAGTCTTGGGGTGACGGAGCCAAAGCGGGACGCCCCGAGCCATATGACTTGGCTCCCGGCCTTCGCCGGGATGAGCGGATCGGAGGGCCGGCCCTGCGCTTACGCTCCGGGCGTTCGTTGCGCCGATCGACAAATCGTTGTCGATCGGATCCGGGCCGCTGGAGCGGCCCGGCGCGCCTCACCCGCGCAGTTTCCGCAGCAGGACGTCCAGGTCCCGGGCCAGGGCGGCGTCTTCGGCCTTCAGGGCCTCGATGCGGCGGACGGCGTGCAGGACCGTGGTGTGGTCGCGGCCGCCGAAGCGCCGGCCGATATCCGGCAGGGAGCGGGTGGTGATCTGCTTGGCCAGCCACATGGCGGCCTGGCGCGGACGGGCCACGGCGCGGGCACGGCGCTCGGAGATCAGGTCGGCCTGCTTGAGCTGGTAGTGCTCGGCCACGGCCTTCTGGATCTGGTCGACGGTCACCCGGCGGTCATTGCAGGCCAGGTGGGGCCGCAGGATGGCCTGGGCCTCGTCCAGGGTCAGGCGCGCGATGTCGCCGCCCACACGGGCCACCAGGGTGTTCAGGGCGCCTTCCAGCTCGCGCACGCTGTCGGTGAAGCGGTCGGCCAGGAACTGCAGCACCTCGGACCGGGCCGAGGGCGTGAACTTGCCCTGCTGGGCCAGGGTGGCCAGCTTGCGCTCCAGGATGCCGAGGCGAAGGGTGCGGTCGGCGGGCTCGATGCCACAGACCAGGCCGGCCTGCAGATGGCTGCGCAAGCGCGGCTCCATCTCCGACAGCTCGGCCGGCGACCGGTCGGCGGTCATCACCACCCGGCGGCCGTCCTCGACCAGGGCGATGAGGGTGTGGAACAGCTCTTCCTGGGTGGTGGTCTTGCCGGCCACAAACTGGACGTCGTCGATCAGCAGCAGGTCGGCGTTGCGCAGCTCTTCCTTGAAGGCGGCGGTCTGACGGTCCTGCAGAGCCTTCACGAAGGTCGAGGTGAAGCGCTCGGCGGTCAGATAGACCACCCGCTTGCCGGGGGCGGTGCGCATGGCCTCCCAGGCCAGCGCGTTCAGCAGGTGGGTCTTTCCGAAGCCATAGGGGCCGTGAAAGAGCACCGGGTTGAAATGGCCGTCGGCCCAGGAGGCGACGCGGCGGGCCACGGCGAAGGCGAACTCATTGGCCGGGCCGGGGACGAAGGTGTCGAAGGAGAAGCGCTCCTGCAGGCCCTGCTGGCGGGCGCGGGCGGGCTCGGCGGCGGCCAGGTCGACCTCGATCTCCACCACGTTCGGCTCATTGGCGACCACGGACAGGGCGGCGGGAACGATCGACGCCACGGGGGCGGCGACCGACGCCGGAGCCTGGGCGTCGAACTCCATGCGCGACTTCAGGTCGAGTCGGCGGCCCATGGGGTCGTTCTGCGCCCACAGCTCGCCAATACGGCGCCAGGCGTGACGGCGGATCCAATCGCGAGCGACACCGGTGGCGGCGACCAGGCACACCTCGGCCCCGGTCTCGCGCAGGGCGGCCTGGCCCAGCCAGGAGCCAAAGGTCGCCTCGCCGAGTTCGCGTTTCAGGGCCTGACAGGTCTTAGCCCATACAGCCCCAGCCGGCGCCGCCGCCATGGTTTCCGCGATACCCCCGCTCGACATCTGAAATACACCCCTGTCATCAGCCGGGCTGACCAAGCCCCCACGACCCGGTCAGCCGAAAATTTAGGAAAAACAATCCTCTAGCCGCGGAAGGAGGTAGAGTCCCGCCACCGGTTTTTCATCCGAGTTCGAATGGAAGATCGTCTTTAGAGGTTGAACACTAGCCAGGGGCGAGGGGGGGTCAACGGAGATTCTTCGCCCATTTTGCGGATATTTTCGTTGACTCAACCTAAGCCCTCGCGCGGCAAGGGAATCCGGTTTTTGACCCTCCGTTAACTGAGCGGATTCGTCGCAGCGGCCACCAAAATGGGTATCGGGCAAAGCAAAACCCGCGGTCCCAGGGGGCCGCGGGTTTGGCAGAATCTTGATGCAAATCAAGGACTTAGGGCGCGCCCGGCGGGCGGCGCCCAAAAGTCAGGCGGTGGCCAGCTTCTTCAGCTGAGCGGCCAGGCGAGACACCTTGCGAGAGCCGGTGTTCTTGTGGACGACGCCCTTGGAGACGGCCCGCATCAGCTCGGACTGAGCTTCCACGAAGGCGGTCTTGGCGACGGCGACATCACCCTTGGTGATCGCTTCCTCGAACTTCCGCAGATAGGTGCGGACGCGCGAGCGGCGCGACTTGTTGACTTCCGTGCGGCGGGCGATCTTGCGAACCGCCTTCTTGGCGCCGGGGTTGTTGGCCATGCTCTAGCTCTCAAACGGACGCGCCAGGCGGTGACGCCCGGCGGCAAAATGGAGGCGCGGATATACGGGATGGACCCCGCCGGGTCAATGCGCCTTCCGGCCTAATCTGCAATCGCCGTGAAGGATCGCCAGGCCGGGTGGGCGCTGACCAGGTCGGCCATCTGCTGATAGCCGCCGGCGCCGGGATGCGCCCCGTCCCAGGCGGCGGCCTCGGCCTGCCAAAGGCCGCTGGCGGCCAGGGGCCGGAAGACATCGATGAGGGGGACGCGCAGGCGGGCGCACAGGGCCGTCAGGCTGTCGCTGAGCGCCTCCACCCGGGCGCAGAGGCCGGCGTCCACCACCGGCGGCGGGCCGACCATCAGGACGGGGCAGAGGCCTTGGGCGCCCGTCAGCATCTCGCGGGCCAGCTTCAGGGTCTCGACGGCGGCCACGCGGGGTCGACCGTCCTCCAGGTTGCAGTCATTGACCCCGAAGGAAAAGACGATCCGCATGGGCTCGATCTCGACGAACCTGGGCTCGGCCTCCGCGCGCCAGCGCCGGGCGATGTCGGCGGAGGTCTCCCGCCGCACGCCCAGATTATAGAGGGTCACCTCCCGGCGCCCGGCGAGCGCCCGGCCGATCCAGCCCAGATGATCCGGATCGCCGGCGCCGACGGTGATGCTGTCGCCGAAGGCCAGAAGCCGCATCAGCTGCCCTTGAAGGCCGGCTTCCGCTTTTCGACGAAGGCGGCCATGCCCTCCTTCTGGTCGTCGAAGGCGAACAGGGAGTGGAACAGGCGGCGTTCCAGGGTGACGCCGGCGGCCAGGGTGGTCTCGAAGGCGGCGTCCACCAGTTCCTTGTTCATCATCACGGCCAGGGGCGACTGGCTCGCGATCTTGGCCGCGGCGGCCATGGCCTCGTCCATCAGCTTGTCGGCGGGGACCACGCGGCTGACCAGGCCGCCGCGCTCGGCTTCGGCGGCGTCCATCATCCGGCCGGTCAGGATCATGTCCATGGCCTTGGACTTGCCCACCGCGCGGGTCAGGCGCTGGGTGCCGCCGATGCCGGGGGCGACGCCCAGATTGATCTCGGGCTGGCCGAACTTGGCGGTCTCAGCGGCGATGATGAAGTCGCACAGCATGGCCAGCTCGCAGCCGCCGCCCAGGGCGTAGCCGGCCACGGCGGCGACGATGGGCTTGCGGAACTGTTCAATCCGGCGGGCGGCGTCGCCGAAGAAGTCGGCCTTGAACATCTGGGCGTAGGTCTTCTCCGACATCTCCTTGATGTCGGCGCCCGCGGCGAAGGCCCGCTCCGAGCCGGTCAGGACCACGCAGGCGACGGCGTCATCGGCCTCGGCGGCGTCCAGGGCCGTGCAGAGCTCGCCCAAGAGCTGACTGTTCAGGGCGTTGAGGGCTTCGGGTCGGTTGAGGCGGATCAGGGTGACCCCGGCCTCAGTGCTCACCAGAAGAGTTTCATAGGCCATGTCCGCCTCCATAGATCGCGTTGGAGCGGGATTAAGGCCCCTCGACCGAATAGCCAAGGGCTCGCAGGCGAGCGGGCAGGCCACCGGGGCCGATCAGGTGGCCGACGCCGACCACCACCACCGTGCGCCCCTTACCCTTCAGCCGCGCGTCCAGGGTCGTCGTCCAG
This sequence comes from uncultured Phenylobacterium sp., assembly GCA_964643835.1. Lineage (GTDB taxonomy): Bacteria > Pseudomonadota > Alphaproteobacteria > Caulobacterales > Caulobacteraceae > Phenylobacterium. The sequence continues at coordinate 6,100 of CAZXVO010000157.1, forward strand.
GCGGCGTTGCGCTGGACGACCAGCCGCTCATAGATCTCCGGCGAGGCCGCGCGCAGGGGCTGGAGCACGTCCTTGTCCAGGGCTTTCACGTCGGCGGCCATCCAGGCGCGGACCATGCCCTTGAAGTCGTTCTTGTCGGCCTCGATGTCGGACAGGGTCTCTTCCAGGGACTTGATCTGGGCCGCCCGCGAGGCGCCGTCGAACATGGCGATCTGCTGGGCGGGGGTCTCGAAGGCCCGGCGCTGGGCGCTTTGCGGGGCGGTGGCGGACAGGGTCTGCTCCACCCCGGTGTCGGCCTCCGCGCCCTCGGCCCGGAACTGGGCCACCGACAGGGCGACCTCCGCGTACCAGGGCTCCAGCCGATCGAGCAGGGGCGGAGACAGGCCGTATTTGGCGCAGGCCTTGGCCAGCCGGGTGCGGCCCTTGGGCGACAGCATGGCCGACAGGCTCTGGTCCTGAGGCAGGTAGCCGTGGGCGGTGGCCAGGCGGGCGGTCTCGGCCTGGGCGTCGGCGTCGATGGGCAGCTCGAACCACAGGTCGTCGGCGGTCTTCAGGGCCTGGTCGAGCCGGGCGGGGCGCCAGTCGAGATCGGCCTGCAGCACATGGATCGAGCCGAACAGCACCAGCTCGGAATCCTTGTCGCGGACGATCCATACCGGCGGCTTGGCGAAGGCGGGGCTGGCGCAGGCCAGGGCGAGGGCGGCGGCGCAGAGGGCGGCGAGGCGGTGGGGCGTCATGGCGCCCCCTATGCCTGGCAGGCGCGGCAGAAGAATGTCGATCTGCCCGCCTGGACCTCACGGGCGATAGTTCCGTTGCAGCCGGGATTGAGGCAGGGCTCGTCCTCGCGGTCATAGGCCCGGAACCGGTGCTGGAAGTAGCCGAGCGCCCCATCGGCGGCGGCATAGTCGCGCAAGGTGGAGCCGCCGGCCGCGATGGCCTCCTCCAGCACCTCGCGGATGGTCTCCACGAGGGGGCCGAGCTTCTTCTTCGGGATGCTGTCGGCAGGCCTGAAGGGCGAGATGCGCGAGCGGTTCAGCGCCTCGCACACATAGATATTGCCGAGACCCGCCACGACCCGCTGGTCGAGTAGCAGGGTCTTGGGTCCCTGGCGACGGCCCTCGAAGGCGGTCTTCAGCCGGGCGGCGTCGAACTGGGGCGACAGGGGCTCTGGCCCCAGGGCCTTGAACCAGGGATGCTCGGCGATCCGGTCGGTTTCGATCAGGTCCATGTAGCCGAACCGGCGCGGGTCGTAATAGGTGACCCGGCCGCCGTCCTCGGTCTCGAAGACCACGTGGGCGTGCTTGGGGTCGGGATCGGCGGCGTAGTGAAACTCGCCGGGGCGTTCGCAGCCTTCAGGGCGCGCAATCTCATAGCGCCCGCTCATGCCCAGGTGCATGACCAGGGTCTCGCCCCGGTCGAGCTCGGCCATCAGGTACTTGGCCCGGCGGCGAAGCTCAGTGATCCGCGCCCCGGTCAGGCGCTGGACAAAGCCGTCTGGAAACGGAAAGCGCAGGTCGGCGCGCCGCTGCTCGACCCGCGACAGGCGCCGGCCCTCGAGCACGGGGGCCAGGCCGCGGCGAACCGTTTCGACCTCTGGAAGTTCAGGCATGAGCCGGGATCGCACGCCCCGCCCGCCCGGCGCAACGAAGATCGGTGGCGCAGGCTGCGCCCAGGCGTTATGAGGCCCCATGCCCGAAGCCACATTCGGATTCCGCGACGTCGCGGCAGAGGAAAAGCCCCGCCTGGTTCGGGGCGTGTTCGATTCCGTCGCCAGCCGCTACGACCTCATGAACGACCTGATGAGCGCGGGCGTGCACCGGCTTTGGAAGGACGCGGTCGCCGCGCGCCTGAACCCCCAGCCGGGTGAGGTGATCCTCGACGTGGCCGGCGGCACGGGCGACATGGCCCGGCGGTTCTCCAAGATGGCCCGCGCCGCCCAGCTACGCCGGGGCGGGGACGACGCCCAGGTCTATGTGATCGACTACAATGCCGAGATGATCGCCGCCGGGCGCGCCAAGGGCGGCGAGCCAGAGATGGCCTGGTCGGTGGGCGACGCCCAGCGCCTGCCGGTGCCGGACAACTTCGCCGACGCCTATGTGATCTCCTTCGGCATCCGCAATGTCACGGACGTCCAGGCCGCGCTGGTCGAGGCGCGGCGGGTGTTGAAGCCCGGCGGACGCTTCCTGTGCCTGGAGTTCTCGCGTCCGCCCACCGAGCTGCTGCGCAAGGCCTATGACGCCTACAGCTTCAAGGTCATCCCGGCGATCGGCGAGGTGGTGACCAAGGACCGCGCCTCGTACCAGTACCTGGTGGAGAGCATCCGCCGGTTCCCGGACCAGAAGACCTTCGCCGGCATGATGACCAAGGCCGGCTTCTCCCGCGTGACCTATACCAACTTCACCGGCGGGGTGGCCGCCCTGCACCAGGGCTGGGCGATCTAGCCGATGGGACGTATCGCGGCCTTTGGCCGGCTGATCTGGGCGGGATGGCGACTGGCGCGCAACGACGCCCTGCTGCCCCGCGAACTGGAAGAGCTCTATCCGCCCTCAATCCTGGCCCTGTCGGGGACGGTGCGTCTGCTGGCCGGCGCGGAAGCTCGCCGCGGCCGACCGGGCGAGCGCCTGGCCCGCAGCCTGGAGGGGCTCGGCCCCGTGGCCATCAAGCTCGGCCAGCTCCTGTCCACGCGGGCGGACATCTTCGGCGTCGCGTTCGCCGAGGACCTGGCGCGGCTGAAAGACAAGCTCGACCCGTTCCCGATGGAGGCCGCCCGGCGCGAGATCGAGACCTCCCTTGGCCAGCCGGTGGAGGCCCTGTTCGACGACTTCGGTCCGCCGGTGGCGGCGGCGTCGCTGGCCCAGGCGCACAAGGCCCGGCTGAAGGACGGCCGAGCGGTGGCGGTGAAGGTGCTGCGGCCCGGCATCACCCGGCGAGTGACCGAGGACGCCGAGGTCCTGCGCCTGGCCGCCCGCCTGGTGGAGAAGGTCAGCGCCCCGGCGCGGCGGCTGGAGCCGATCGCGCTCGCCGAGACCGTGATCAAGGCCACCGAGCTGGAGCTCGACCTGAGGCTCGAGGCCGCCGGCTGTGACGAGATGGGCGAGGTCATGGCCCGCGACGGCTACATGACCGCGCCCCGGGTGATCTGGGAAGGCGTCGGCAAGCGGGTCCTGACCCTGGAGTGGGCGGCTGGCGCGCCCCTGTCCGATCCGGCGGCGCTGGAGCTGCCGGGCCTGGATCGCCGGCTGCTGGCCGAGAACCTGACGCGGGCCTTCCTGTCCCAGGCTCTGGACCACGGCGTCTTCCACGCCGATCCGCACGAGGGCAACCTGTTCGTCCAGGCGCCAGGCCGGCTCACCGCCGTCGACTTCGGCATCCTGGGCCGGCTGGGCGCGCCGGAGCGGCGCTATCTGGCCGAGATCCTCTGGGGCTTCCTGCAGCGCGACTATGACCGGGTCGCCCGGGTGCACTTCGACGCCGGCTATGTGCCGCGCCACCAGAACGTGGCGGCCTTCGCCCAGGCCCTGCGCGCGGTGGGCGAGTCTGTGTTCGGCCGCCCGGCCTCCCAGGTGCCGATGAGCCGGGTGCTGATCCAGCTGTTCGAGATCACCGCCCTGTTCGAGATGCGCCTGCGCCCTGAACTGGTGCTCTTGCAGAAGACCATGATGACGGTGGAGGGCGTGGCCCGCCGCATCGACCCCGAACACGACATCTGGGCCGCCGCCGATCCGGTGGTCCGCCGCTGGATGACCCGCGAACTGTCCCCGGCGACGCAAGCCAAGCGCTTCGCCGACGAGGGTCTCGCCGCCCTGCGCAACCTCGCCCGCCTGATCGAGACGCCGCCCTCCACGACCGTGGCGGTGGTGGAGGAGCGGCAGCACCACGCGGGCCTGTGGTTCGCTCTGGGCGCCGCCGCCGCGGGGTTCGCATTCGCCCTGGCCGCGTTCCTGCGCTGAACCGACCGACATCCCCACGTCGTCATCCTCCCGACGCCCCCCCCCCCCACCCCGGGGCCCCCCCAGA
>CAZXVO010000158.1:0-1446 GCA_964643835.1 uncultured Phenylobacterium sp.
ACGAGGACGGCTACTACTGGATCACCGGCCGGGTCGATGACGTGATCAACGTCTCGGGCCACCGCATGGGCACCGCCGAGATCGAGAGCGCCCTGGTCGGCAATGAGAATGTCGCCGAGGCCGCGGTGGTCGGCTATCCGCATGACGTGAAGGGCCAGGGCGTCTACTGCTTCGTGACGCTCAAGGCCGACGTGACGCCCACCGACATTCTGCAGGCCGAACTCAAGGGCTGGGTGCGCCGGGAAATCGGGCCGTTCGCGGCCCCGGACGTGGTGCAGTTCGCGCCGGGCCTGCCCAAGACCCGCTCGGGCAAGATCATGCGCCGTATCCTGCGCAAGATCGCCGAGAACGACCTGTCCAACCTGGGCGACACCTCGACCCTGGCGGATCCGGCGGTGGTCGACGACCTGGTGAAGAACCGGGGCGGCTGATCCGGCATGACGCCTGACCTGCCGCCGGCGCTCCGGGCCGCCGCCGAGCGCCTGATGCAGGGCGTCTCCCGCGCCGGGCTCGCCGAGCGGGCGGGCGAGATCAGCCGCGCCTATCGTGGCCGGCAAGGCTCGGCCGGGGTGGTCAAGGACCAGGCGGGCGCCACGGCCTATGTTCTGGCCCGGCTGCCCGCGACCTACGCCGCCTGCGCCCGGGCCTTTGACGAGGTGGCCCAAAGGGCCCCCGGCTTTGCGCCGAGCACCCTGCTCGATGCGGGCGCGGGTCCCGGCGGCGCCGGCTGGGCGGCGCTGGAGACCTGGCCGGAGATTTCGGCCGCCACCTTGCTCGATTCCAACCGCGCCTTCCTGGAGATGGCTGGGCGGCTGGCCGAGGGCGGTCCCGCCCCCCTGGCTGGGGCCGAGCATCGGATCGGCGACCTGGTCGCGCCCAAGGACTGGCCCGGCGCCGACCTGGTGGTGGCGAGCTATGCGCTGGCCGAGATCACCGCGGCCCGCCAGGCCGAGACGATCCGCGGGCTGTGGGCGGCGACGACCGGGGTCCTGGTCCTGGTGGAGCCTGGCACGCCGGACGGCTTCGCCCGCCTGCGCGCGGCCCGCGACCTGCTGATCGGCGACGGCGCGGAGATGATCGCGCCCTGTCCACACGCCCTGGCCTGTCCCCTGGTCGAGCCGGACTGGTGCCACTTCGTCCAGCGCCTGCCCCGCAGCCGCGACCACCGCCTGGCCAAGGGCGCCGACGCGCCCTTCGAGGACGAGAAGTTCATCTATCTGGCCGTGGCGCGACCGGGCGTTACGGCCGAGCCCGCCACCCCGCGCGTACTCGCCCCGCCCAGGATCCAGAAGCCGGCGATCACGCTCAAGCTCTGTACACCCGACGGGGCCGTGGAACTGCGGGAATTCCCCAAGCGGGACAAGGCGGTGTTCGCGAGCGTCCGGCGCCTGGATTGGGGCGATACGCTCTAACCCCTCACCCTAACCCTCTCCCCGCACGCGGGGC
>CAZXVO010000158.1:1460-7129 GCA_964643835.1 uncultured Phenylobacterium sp.
ACTAGTCGGCGTCGCCAACACGCGCCATGGTGCGCGCCGCTCCGGGCCGCATTTTCCGGACGAGCCATTCTCATCACCTTCCAGGGAGTTTCCCATGCCGCTCAGCCGTGAAATCCATCTTGTCGCCCGTCCCAAGGGGATGCCCGAGCCTGAGCACTTCGCGATGGTGGAGACCCAGGTCGGCGACGCGCCGGACGGCGGCGTGCTGGTCCAGAACCTCTACATGTCGGTGGACCCGGCCATGCGCCCGCGCCTGACCGCCGGCCAGGAGCTGAACGAGGCCATGATGGGCGGGGCCCTGGGGCGCGTGGTGCAGTCCAAGTCCGACGCCTTCAAGGTCGGCGACCTGGTCTCCAACCGCCTGGGCTTCCGGGAATATTTCACCTCGGACGGCAAGGGCCTGACCAAGCTGGCGGCTGATCCGGAGCTGCCGGTGACTGTGCACATGCATGCGCTCGGCATGACCGGCTTCACGGCTTACGGCGGCCTGCTGGACATCGGCAAGCTGAAGGACGGCGAGCAGGTGTTCGTCTCCACCGCCGCAGGGGCCGTGGGCTCGGTCGCCGCCCAGATCGCCAAGATCAAGGGCTGCTACGTGGTGGGCTCCACCGGCGCCGCCGACAAGGCCGACTGGCTGCGGGACGAGGTCGGGCTGGACGCGGTGATCAACTACAAGGAGACGCCGATCCGCGAGGCGGTCGAGGCCGCGACGCCCAAGGGCATCGACGTCTATTTCGACAATGTCGGAGGCGACCACCTGGAAGCCGCCCTGCGCCGCATGAACACCCTCGGCCGCATCCCGGTCTGCGGCTTCATTTCCGGCTACAATTCGGGCCGCTCGGCGGTCTCGAACCTGTCGAACATCATCTATTCGCGGGTGATGCTGCGCGGCTTCGTCGGCACCGACTTCATGCACCTCTATGGCGACTTCCAGCGCGACATGGCCGGCTGGCTGAAGGAGGGCAAGATGAAGTACCAGGAGACCATCCTGGACGGCATCGCCAACGCGCCCACCGCGCTGATCGGCCTGATGCAGGGGATCAATACGGGCAAGATGCTGGTCAAGCTGGCGGACTAGAGGCTTCCGGCGGCGGTCGCGCGGGCGGATGACAGTTCGGTAAGCTTTCCTGGGCCAGGACGGGTGATAGGGTCGATGTCCTGTCGCCCCACCGGGAAGTCCGCATGCTCCGTCACACCCTGCGCGTCGCCGTCTTCGGCCTGGCGCTCTGCGTCGCCCAGCCCGTCCTCGCGGCGGATAAGGTCCCGCCGATCGCCTACACCCAGCGGACCCTGGCCAATGGCATGACGGTGATCGCCTCACGCGATCCCTCGACGCCGAATGTGACGGTGCAGATGTGGTACGGGGTCGGCTCCAAGGACGACCCCGTCGGCCGCTCGGGCTTCGCTCACCTGTTCGAGCACCTGATGTTCAAGGCCACGCGGGACTTGCCGGCCGAGAGCGTGGATCGGATGACCGAGGACGTGGGCGGCGTGAACAACGCGTCGACCTATGACGACTTCACCAACTATTACGAGGTCGCGCCGGCCAATCACCTGGAGCGGCTGATCTGGATGGAGAGCCAGCGGCTCGGCCATCTCGTGGTGGATGAGACGAACTTCAAGTCCGAGCGCGACGTGGTGAAGGAGGAGCTGCGCCAGCGGGTCCTGGCCGATCCCTATGGCCGGCTGTTCGCCCTTTACCTGCCCAAGGCGACCTACCAGCTTCACCCCTATAAGCGCCCGGGCATCGGCTCCATCGAGGAGCTGGACGCCGCCACCATCGACGACGTGCGCGCCTTCCACCACGCCTACTACCGGCCGGACAATGTGGCCCTGGTGGTGGTGGGTAATTTCGAGCCCGCCCAGCTGAACGCCTGGGTGGACAAGTACCTGGCGCCGCTCACCAATCCGAGCGCCCCGGTGACGCGGGTGAGCGCGGTCGAGCCGCCGCGCGCCAAGGCCGGCGTCTATACCGGCTATGGCCCCAATGTGCCCCTGCCGGCGGTGGTGATGACCTGGCTGGGCGCCAGCGCCGCGGACCCGGACGCGCCGGCCCTGACCGTGCTGGACGCCATCCTGTCCTCGGGCAAGTCGTCCAGGCTCTACAACGCGCTGGTCTATGACCAGCAGATCGCCGCGGAGATCTATTCCAGCGCCGACCTGCCGCAACAGCCGGGCATGTTCGTGGTGGGCGCCATCATGTCCCAGGGCAAGACGGTGGACGCTGGCGAAAAGGCCCTGCTGGCGGAAGTCGCCCGCCTGCGCGCCGCGCCGCCCAGCGCGGCCGAGCTGTCCGAGGCCAAGAACGAACTGGTGGCCGGCAAGTTGCGGGAGCGCGAGACCATCGACGGCCGCGGATTTGCGCTCGGCTACGCCCTGCGCACCGAGGGCGACGCCGCCCGCGCCAACAGCGAGCTCCAGGCCCTGCAGGCCGTCACCGCCACCGACGTGCTGCGGGTGGCGAAAAAGTATCTCGATCCCGAGCGGCGGATGACCATCCGTTACCTGTCCGAAAGTGAGCGGCCCAAGGGCGAGGCCCTGCCTGAGGACAAGCCGCCGGTGGTGGCCAGCGTGAAGTACGATGGTCCGGTCAGCGAGCTGCGGCCCGAGGGCCAGCGCGAGGCCCCGCCGCCGATCGGTGCGGCCGTGTCCCCCAACCTGCCCAAGCCGGCGGAGAAGACCCTGGCCAACGGCCTGCGGGTCATCGTCGCCAAGTCTTCCGACCTGCCCCTGGTCTCGGCCTCGATGAGCCTGAAGGCTGGCGCCTGGGCCGATCCGCAAGGGCTGGCCGGCGCGGCCAACATGACGGCCGGAATGCTGACCGAAGGCACCAAGACCCGCAGTTCGCCTGAAATCGCCCAGGCGACCGAAGCCCTGGGCGCCACCCTGGGCTCCGGCGGCGGCCAGGATGCGGCCCAGGTCAGCCTGAACGTCATGCCGGGGCGTCTGTCGGAAGCCATGGCCATCATGGCCGACGTGGTCATGAACCCGGCCTTCGCCAAGGACGAGCTAGACCGCCAGAAGAGCCAGACCCTGGACGGCCTGTCGGTCGCCTTCCAGCAGCCGGGCCAGCTGACGAGCTTCGCCACCTCGCCGGCGATCTATGCGGGCACGCCCTTCGGCCATGTGGCTGGCGGCACCCCGGCCTCGGTCGCTAAGCTGACCGAAGCCGACCTGAAGGCGATCCACGCCGCCTATTACCGGCCGGACAACGCCATCCTGATCCTGACCGGGGACATTACGCCGGAGGCGGGCTTCGCCCTGGCGGAAAAGGCCTTCGGCGGCTGGGCCAGGCCCGCGACCCCCGCCCCCGACCAGCCGGCGATCACGCCCACGGCCCAGCCCCGCGCCATCGCCATCGACCTGCCGGGCACGGGTCAGGCGGCGGTGACCGTCGCGAAGCTGGGGATCCCGCGCAGCGCGCCGGACTATTATCCGGGGATCGTCGCCAACACCGTGCTGGGCGGCGGCTATTCCGCCCGCCTGAACCAGGAGATCCGCATCAAGCGCGGCCTGTCCTATGGGGCCTCGTCGTCCCTGGCGCCGCGCCGGACCACCGGCCTGTTCCGCGCCGCGGCCCAGACCAAGAACGAGTCCGCGCCCCAGGTGCTGGACCTGATCACCACTGAGATGGGTAAACTGGCCGCCGAGCCGGCGAGCACCGAGGAACTGAAGGCCCGCAAGTCAGTGCTGATCGGCGGCTTCGGCCGCAGCATCGAGACCACGGACGGCCTGGCCGGCATCCTCGGCAATCTGGCCCTCTACGGCCTGCCGATGAGTGAGTTCAACGCCTACACCGCCAAGGTGGACGCGGTGACCCCCGACCAGGTCCTGACCTTCGCCAAGACCCATCTGGATCCCGCCGGGATCACGGTGATCATCGCCGGCGACGCCAAGGCCTTCGCTGAGCCGCTGAAGGCCAAGCTGCCGAACCTGGAGGTCATCTCGGCGGCGGAGCTGGATCTGGATAAGGCCAGCCTGCGGAAATAGCTGAGGGTGTCATCTCGGAAAGCCGCGAAGCGGCTTGTCCGGGACCCATACGCGCGGGGTTTGCAGGACAGATCGGTGTCTATGGATCCCGGCCTTTCGCTGACGCGAAGGCCGGGATGACACAGCTTTGCGCCGGCCCGCTGGGCCAGCGCTTCACTGTTAGTGCCTGAACACCCGCACGCCGGTGAAGGCCATGGTGACGCCGGCCTCGTCGGCGGCGGCGATGACCTCGGCGTCGCGGATCGAGCCGCCGGGCTGGATCACCGCGGTGGCGCCGGCTTCCGCCGCCTGGATCAGGCCGTCGGCGAAGGGGAAGAAGGCTTCCGAGGCGCAGGCCGATCCCTGGGCGAGGCTCTCGGCCAAGCCGGCGGTCTCGGCGGCTTCCGCCGCGCGGATGGCCGCGATGCGGGCGCTATCCCGACGGTTCATCTGGCCCGCGCCGATGCCGGCGGTCTGGCCGTCCTTGGCGAAGACGATGGCGTTGGACTTCACGTGCTTGGCCACAGTGAAGGCGAACAGCATGTCGCGCACCTCGGTCTCGGTGGGCTGGCGCTTGGTGACGATCTTCAGGTCGGCCGCGGTCAGGCGGGAATTGTCCCGGCTCTGGACCAGGAAGCCGCCGGCCACCTGCTTGAAGAGGTCGCCCGACGCGGTCGGGTCAGGCATGCCGCCGGTGATCAGCAGGCGCAGGTCCTTCTTCTTGGCGAACAGGGCGATGGCGTCCTCGTCGGCCTCAGGCGCGACCACCACCTCGGTGAAGATCTTGATGATCTCGCGGGCGGCGTCGGCGGTCAGGCGCTGGTTGACGGCGACGATCCCGCCGAAGGCTGACACGGGATCGCACTGCAGGGCGCGCTCATAGGCCGTCTTCAGGTCGCCGCCGAGGGCCACGCCGCAGGGGTTGGCGTGCTTGATGATGGCGACGGCGGCGCCGGCCTGCGGATCAAACTCGGCCACCAGTTCGATGGCGGCGTCGGTGTCGGCGATGTTGTTATAAGACAGAGCCTTGCCCTGCAGCTGGCGGGCGGTGGCGACGCCGATGCGCGGGTTTTCCTCGCGATAGAAGCTCGCCGACTGGTGCGGATTTTCGCCATAGCGCATGGTCTGGACCAGGCTGCCGGCGAAGGCGCGGCGCCGCGGGGCCTCGTCGCCCAGTTGCTTGGCGAACCAGCTGGAGATGGCGGCGTCATAGCCGGCGGTGCGGGCATAGGCGCGGGCGGCCAGGCGCTTGCGCAGGGCCAGGTCGGTGGTCCCGTCGGCCTTCAGGGCGTCCAGCACTTCCTGAATGTCAGCCAGTTCGGTGCAGACGCAGACATAGCCGTGGTTCTTGGCCGCCGAACGGATCATGGCCGGGCCGCCGATGTCGATGTTCTCGACGCAGGTCTCGAAGTCCCCGCCCTTAGCGACGGTCGCCTCGAACGGGTAGAGGTTCACATAGACGAGGTCGATGCCGCCAATGCCGTGGTCCGCCATGGCCTTGGCGTGTTCCGGGGCGTCGCGCACGCCCAGCAGGCCGCCATGGACGATGGGGTGCAGGGTCTTCACCCGGCCGTCCATCATTTCCGGGAAGCCGGTCAGCTCGCTGATGTCCTTCACGGCCAGGCCGGCGTCGGCGATGGCCGCGCGGGTGCCGCCGGTGGAGACCAGCTCGACGCCCATCTCGGCCAGGGTCCTGGCCG
>CAZXVO010000158.1:7139-9726 GCA_964643835.1 uncultured Phenylobacterium sp.
CATCGTTCTGGGGGATGACTATCCGTCGATCCTCGCCTCGATCCGGCCGGTCTTGTCAGAGACCGAGATCAGGGCGCGCTTGATGGGGGCGCGGTCGGGGGCTTGCGGAAAGTCGGGGGCGGCGGGCACGCGAGGCGTCTCCTGTGATGTGAACACGAAGATGCCCAGGCGAGCGGCGCTATGAGATCCGCGCTCCCCGGTGGTCGCCCACCTTGATTTCGCCAGTCACGCGGATGCTCGGGCTTTAGGCGCGACGGCCTGAAAGGTCAATGTGGCGAGCGCGGCCTGGCGGCCTAGTGCGGGGGCGGCCAGGCTTCGGCGGCGGCGAGTTTCCAGCGCAGGCGGGCGCCGGCGTCGGCGCGGGCGTGGCCGCGCAGCACCACTTGGGAACAGCGACGGGGCTGGCCGTTCTCGAAGTGGACCGAGGTCACGATTGCCACCTCCTGGGCGTCGTTTCGCAGCCACCAGCCGGTCTCGTCGCCCTCGGCGCGCAGCAGCACGCTCTTGCCGTCGCGGGCCAGGCTGGCGCGGACGTCCGGGTGGATCTGGAAGCGCACCGTATAGGGGAAGAACCGACGCTGGCCTTGCGCGGCCGCCACGTCGCCGATGGGGGTCAGGCGGTCCTCGCCGCGCAGTTCGTCGGCGGCCAGATCCAGGAACAGCCGTCGTTCATGGCGCAGGCGGAAGGCCTTGGCCCAGCCCTCGTGGGACAGCTCCAGCCAGACCCCGCCGTCGGTCTCCTGGCGGCGGTGCTCCACGCCGGCATAGGCGCCGGCCAGGCGGGGGCCGAGGGCTGCGGCCAGCAGGCCGCGCACCGGCTCGCCGCAGGTTCCGTCGGCCAGGGACAGGGTCGAGGCGGCGTCGGCCAGGCGCAGGGCCTGGGGCCCCAGGGCGTCCGGCGACCACGCGCAGGCGCCGATCATCCGCTTGCCCTTGGCCAGGATCTCCAGGGCCAGGGGTTGGGCGCAGGCGGTCAGGCTCCAGGGCCCCTCGGCCGGTGCGGCGGCGTCGGCCACCACCTGCAGGCTGCGGCTTTCCAGGCGCTGGAAGCCGTTGCGGCCGGCCGGCGGGCGGCCCGTCTCGCCCTCGCTGGCCCGGGCGGCGGCCACATAGGCCCTGGAGCGCGGCTCGCCGCCCTGCAGGCCGGGCAAGCCGCCGTCGGCCAGGGTGAAGAAGCGCACGGCCCCGGCCAGCCGGTCCATGGCCCGCATCATCTCGTCGGGGCCGGCGACCCCGCGCTGGACCAGGGCCTCGTCCAGGGTCTGGAGGTCGAACAACAGCTCCAGGGCCGCCGCCGGACAGCGCGAGGCGTGGCCGCCATCGGCCTGGACGGTGTGCGGCAGGGCCTGTTCCAGGCGCACCAGCCCCCGGTCCATCAGCTGTTCCCCGGCCTCCCCGGCCAGGGCGGCGCCGGCCAGGGCTACGGCAAGCGCCCGCTCAGCGGCGTGGGTCGGGGGCTCCAGGTCGCCCAGCAGGCAGCGGGCCTGGCGGGCGAGGTCCAGGGTCACCTGGTCCCGCTCGGCCTCACTGGCCGTGGAGCAGATCACGTGCGCGGCGCAGGCTAGGTTGAACACCCGCCGCTCCAGGATCTCCGGGCTCCAGGAAAAGCTGTTCCAGCGGCCGAACACCCGGCTCCAGTCCAGGGTCAGGCGCAGGCCCTCGGTGGCCCCCACCGAGCCGCACGCCAGGAGGTCGCCCATCCAGTCCAGGCCGTGCAGCACCTGGGCGAACTTGCGCGAGGGGCTGGGCCGGTCCCAGGGATCGCCGCGGGTTCCGGTCTCCAGGGCGACGCCGCCGAACTCGAACCGGCCGGCCAGAATCTGGCGGCCGATCTCCAGGTTGGGCGGGCGGGGATCGCGTGGCCGGGCGGCCAGGCCGTGGGGCCGGGGCCGGGCGATCCGCCAGCGGTGCATGGGGCTGCCAGTCCATTCCCGGCGCAGCTGCTTGCGCGCAGCCTCAGCCAGGGCCAGCGCGTAAAGGCCCCCGGGCAGGCGCGTCAAAGCCGCAAGCCCGTCCGCCATGGCTGGATCCTATCCGCCGCGCAGGGCGGCGATGTTGGCGGCGTAGGCGCTCGCGCCCCCCTTGAACACTGCGGTCCCGGCCACCAGGGCGGTCGCCCCGGCCTCGAGGCACAGGGGGGCGGTCTCCGGCGTCACGCCGCCGTCCACCTCCAGCGGGATGTCGCGGCCGGTGGCGTCGATCATCTCGCGAAGCTTGGCGATCTTGGCCAGTTGGGAGTGCATGAACTTCTGGCCGCCGAAGCCGGGATTGATCGACATGACCAGGATCAGGTCGATCTCGTCCATCATCCACTCGATCACCGAGGGCGAGGTCGAGGGGTTGAACACCACGCCCGCCTTGCAGCCCAGTTCGCGGATGCGCTTCAGCGAGCGATGCAGGTGCGGCCCGGCCTCGGGATGGATGCTCATGATATTGGCCCCGGCGGCGGCGAAGGCCTCCAGGTAGGGATCGGCCGGGGCGATCATCAGGTGAACATCGATCGGCATCGAGACGTGCGGCCGCAGGGCCTTCACCACGTCCGGGCCGAGGGTGATGTTGGGCACGAAATGGCCGTCCATCACGTCCA